>JBJHAV010000061.1:0-15967 GCA_050480685.1 Planctomycetaceae bacterium
GAACTGATCGCGTACCCGGGCCTGTGCCTCGAGTTCCATGATCAGCGCCGAGCGCTCGCGGGCCACCCCACCAAGCTGACCATCGAGTTCGCGCAGTTCGTCGTCCATGGCCAGCAGCCGCTGGTTGGCAAACTCCAGCGCAGTTCTGGCCTCGGTCAACTGGCGCTCCTGCATACGCAGGCGTTCCACCAGGGCCTCGTCCAAGGGCGGCTCGGCGTCAGCCCTGAGATCCGCGGTGAGACCCTCGGCGACCGGGGCCACGGCTCGTGCGGGACGCGTGCCGCGGCTCCGAGCGCCTCCGCCGGCGCCCTTCGCGCGTGTGCGCCCCGCAGCCGCCTTGGGCGACACAGGCGCGGCCGGGCGGAACAGCTCCACTTGCCCTTCGCCGCGAAGGAGTTCCAAGCCGCGCTGGGTCAGGGAGAGGGTCGCGAACTCTCCCGAAGCGACACGCAAGAATTCCTTGGCCACCAATTGGTCCAAAAGCGAGCGCAGTTCGGCGGTCGAGTGCCCGCGCAAGATCCCATGGGTGCTGACCCGATCGTGACCCAGTTGCGCCAACTTGGCTGTGCGCGCCCCGCGCAGCACATCGGCCACGTGGGTAGCGCCAAACCGTTGGCCGCAGTGCACCACGGCGGACAGGATTTTCTGGGCCACCACCAAGGGCTCCGGCACGGAGTCCAGTTCCCCTAGGCAAACATCGCAGGCTCCGCAGCCCTTCGAAGATTCCCCGGAGCGGTGTTCCCCGTGTGTCTGGGCGGCCCCCAGGTAGGTGCCGCCGAAGTGCTCCACCAGGAACCGGTGGCGACAGACGGTGCCTCCCGCGAAACGCCACAGCAGGCTCAGGCGTTCCAGGTTGGCTTCGAGCTCTTCCAGTGCCCCGTGGGCGCCGGCTGCTTCGGCTTCCCGGGCGCTCTTTTCGAGCAACTGGCGCCAGCCGTGGTAGTCCGATCCCGAGTAGAACATCACACACTCGGCCGGCAAGCCGTCGCGCCCCGCGCGCCCGGTCTCTTGGCTGTACTGCTCGACACCCTTGGGCAGCGCCGCGTGCACCACGAAACGCACGTCGGAACGGTCGATGCCCATGCCGAAGGCGACCGTGGCCACGACCACTTCGATGCGTTCTTCCTGGAAGTCGCGCTGCACGCGGCGGCGTGTCTCCGCGTCCAAACCGGCGTGGTACGCCTCCGCGCGCACACCCAGCCGCACCAAATCGCGGGCCAGGTTTTCCGTGTCCTTGCGCCGCAGCGCATACACGATGCCCGCCCGGTCCCGGTGGCGCAGCACCACCCCGTGCACCTGGCGCACCAGATCCCCGCGCGGCACGATGCGGTAGGTCAGGTTGGGGCGATCGAAGTCGCCGACCAACTGCGCGGCCTCGGGGATTCCCAGCTCCGCCAGGATGTCGCCGCGCACACGCGGGGTTGCCGTGGCGGTCAGGGCCAGAATGGGCACCCCCGGAGCGCGGCGGCGCAGGTCGCCGAGCATGCGGTACTCGGGCCGGAAGTCGTGACCCCAGTGGCTGATGCAGTGGGCCTCATCCACGGCCACCGAAGCCAAGCCGCACTCGAGCAGGGTCTCGAAGAAACCCGGCGCCACCAGCCGTTCCGGGGAACAAAACAGGAGGTCCAACTCGCCCCGCCGCAGCCGCTCCCAGACCTGAGCCTGCTCGGAGGGTGTCATCGAGCTGTTGAGCGCCGCGCTGGCGACCCCGTGGCCGGCCAGACCGTCCAACTGGTCGGTCATCAGCGCGATCAGCGGACTGACCACCAGGGTGAAGCCCTCCAGCACCAGGGCCGGCGCCTGATAACACAGGCTCTTGCCGCCGCCGGTGGGCAACACCACCAGGGCGTCCTTGCCGGCCAAAACCGCCTGCATCGCCTCGGCCTGCAAGGGCCGCAGAGAGTCGAAACCGAAGACTTCGGCGATGCGCCGGCGCAGGCGTTCAAAACGCTGGGCGCAGCTCTCCTCGGCGGGCGGCGAGCGCCGGATCGGCGGCACCGGCGCCACCGAAGGTGAATACAGCCCCTCGGTCGGAGCGTGCGCGGACGGGCCTTGGCTCACGGTTTAGACCGCTCCGTAGGCCAACAGGGCGTCGGCCAGCTTGACGAATCCGCCCACGTTGGCGCCGCGCACGTAGTTGACGTAGCCGTTGGATTCGCCGTGTTCCAGGCACTCCCCGTGGATGGAGCGCATGATCTCCCGCAGGCGGCGATCGACCTGTTCGCGGTCCCAGGCCAAACGCTGGGCGTTCTGGCTCTGCTCCAACCCGGAAACCGCCACGCCGCCCGCGTTGGCCGCCTTCGAGGGAGCAAAGAGGATGCGCGCGTCCTGCAGCCGGTGCACAGCATCGCGCTCGGCGGGCATGTTCGCGCCCTCGGCGACCAGCTCGACGCCGTTGGCGAGCAAACGCTCGGCATCCTTCAAGGAGAGCTCGTTTTGGGTGGCGCAGGGAAAAGCCAACTCCGCCGGCACGCCCCACGGGCGCGCGTCGCTGTGGAACTCGGCCCGCGGGTACTTTTCCGCGTACTCGCGGATGCGTCCGCGGCGGACTTCCTTGAGTTCGCGCACGAACGCCAACTTCTCCCCGTCGATGCCGTCCGGGTCGTGCACGAACCCGCCGGAATCGCTCAAGGTGAGCACCTTGGCGCCCTCTTGGATGAGCTTTTCCGCCGCGTACAGGGCGACGTTGCCCGACCCGGAGAGCAGCGCGGCCTTGCCCTCCAGACCAGCGCCACGGTGTTCGAGCATGTCCTCGGCGAAGTAAACCAGGCCGTAGCCCGTCGCCTCCCGGCGCACCGGGGAGCCCCCGAAGGTCGGTTCTTTGCCCGTTAGGGAACCGACGAAGCGGTTGGTCAGGCGCTTGTACTGCCCGAAGAGAAAACTGATTTCGCGCCCGCCGACGCCGATGTCGCCCGCCGGGACGTCCGTGTCCTCGCCGATGTGACGATGGAGTTCGGTCATCAGGGACTGGCAGAATCGCATCACCTCGCGGTCGCTGCGTCCCTTGGGATCGAAGTTCGCCCCGCCCTTGGCGCCGCCCATGGGCAAACCGGTCAGCGCGTTCTTGAGGCACTGCTCGAATCCCAAAAACTTCAGCACCGACTGGTTCACGTCCGGGTGGAATCGCAATCCGCCCTTGTAGGGCCCGAGGGCGTTGCTGAACTGCACGCGCCAGGCGCGTTGGGTGCGGATGGCGCCCCGGTCGTCCTCCCAAACGACGCGGAAAATCACGATCCGGTCGGGTTCCGTCAGGCGCTCCAGCAGGTTCGCTTCGCGGTACTCGCGGCGATCGAGCACCACGGGCATCACCGAAGCCACCACCTCCTCGACGGCCTGGTGGAACTCGGTCTCGCCGGGATTGCGCTCGCGCAGGCCCGCTACGAAGGATTCGACCTCGGCGCGCGCGGCGGATGCCTTCGATTCCGTCATGGGGACACGGGGCGGGTTCGGGCCGGCCCGAACCCGCAGTGTCGCAGGCGCGGACAGGTGGCCCAAGGGAAAGGACCGGCCTCGGACCCTACTGGGAACCGACCAAGTCCGGGCGCTCCAGCCACCAGGCCACCGGAGCCCTGCGCCGATCCGCGGCGGGGTTCACGAGACGCACCGCCCGCGTTCCGGGGGGGAGAGCCCGCACCCAGCGGTGCAGCGCCGCGCTCTCCGCCCGCCCGCCCGCGTGTCCGCGGTACACCACGACGGCCAAGCAGCCCCCGGGGGCCAGGGCTCGCCAAACGGCCCCGAGGGCCGCCAGGGTCGTCGAAGGCCCGGTAACCGGTCCCGCCGCCGGCCCCGCGACCGGAGCACCCGGCCGAAACCCCAGGTTGAAGACCGCGGCGGCGAGCCGTCCGGCAACCTCCTCCAGCTCGCCCCCGGCGGCCAGGGACGCCGGCAGACTCCCGTGGCAGCCCTGGATCCAGCGCACGCGCGAGGCGAGGCCGGCGGCCGCGAGCCGCGCCTGGGAGACCTCCAGGGCGACGGGGTCCAGGTCCAGGGCAATCACGCGGCCCCCGTCGCCGACCTGCTCCGCCAGAAAGTAGGTGTCGTGTCCGTTGCCCGCCGTGCCGTCGAACACCCAGTCCCCGCACTGGACCCGGTCCGCCAACAGGGCGTGCACACGGACCGTCAGGGAGCGGCGGTCGGTGGAAACGGGAGCCTTCACGGCCCCATGATCCGCCTCCGCCCGGCCCGGCGCCAGCGGATCAAGCCACCGATCCCCTTCGGCGCCGGCCCGCCGGGAACGCGAGTCCGTCAGGCGTGCGGAGCCCGGTGCGCTCTCCGCCGATCTTCCACGGGCAAACGCGCAAGCAGCAGCAGGCTGAGCAAACCCACCGGAATCAGCCAAGCCAATCCCTCGGCGAAACCGCGCGTTTCACTCAGGGCGCCGGCAGCGCGCACGCTCCAGATCTCGCACAGGTTGACCATGGCCATGAAACTCGTGAACTGGGTCGCCGCCAGGGCCCGATCGGTGAGCCCCATGAACAGGGCGTAGGAGGAGGCGATGTAGATTCCGGTGGCCAGGTAAAAAAGTAGCAGCGCAGCGAAGAAGAGCTCGCCCGGTCCTTGCCCCCCGGAAACCAAGGCGATGAGCGCACCCGCCACCAAGGTCACCTGCCCGAGCACGATGCCGCGCCGCGGGCCAAGGCGATCGGCGATGCGCCCGCCCAAAAGCGCCCCGAGCACCATGCCGGGCACCGCGCCGAAGAGCAGCAGATCGCCGATGCGCGCGCTGGACAGTCCCAGGGACACCAGGTAGGGGCTGATCAGCGCCGCCAGGGGTTCCCGCGCGGCGCCGCCGAGGGCCGCGAAGGCCAATCCGATCAACATCAGCCGGCTGCCCACGGCCCGGCTCAGGTTGAGCCAAAACTCGCCCAGGGCGGCGCGCAGCGCCCGCGTGCGGTCGGCCCCCGGCGCTTGCGCGCGGCGAGCGGTCGGCGGCTCCTCCAAACGCGCCGCGAAGGCCACGCCGCCGATCTACCAAATCGCCGCGCTCATGGCGAGGACCACCGGCGCCTTCCCCGACTCCCCGGCCACCCGCAGGGCCGCCGCCCCGAACGCCGCCCGCCCGAGCAACATGCCGCACTGCATCCAACCGTTCAGGGCGCCCAGTTCCCCCGGCGGCGCCGTGCGCACGGCCAGGGCGTCGATGGCCACGTCCTGGGTGGCGGCGCTGAAGGCGTGGGCCACGCACAGGGCGTAGATCAGGGCGAAGTCTCGCTCCAGGTCGAGCCACGCCAGGGGCAGCAACGTCAAACCCATCAGGGCTTGGCAGACCAGCATCCAGGCCCGGTACCCGAAACGCGGCGTGCGCAGCACGTCGAGCAGCGGAGCCCACAGGATCTTGAGCGCCCAAGGCACCGCCAAGAGCGCCACGAGCGCGGAAATCTCGCCGACCTGGACGCCGGCCCGCGCCAAACGCTCGGGCAGGAACCACCACAGGAATCCGATCGGGATGCCCTCGCTCAGGTAAAGCGTCCCGAAGAGTGCGTTGCGGCGCAGGGAAGGAGGCAGATCGCTAGGGGGGGTATGGGGCGAGCCGGGGAGGTGGAGCGCGGCCGAGCCGGGGCGCGCCGCGGCGGAGGTATCCTCTGCGCCGTGGGCGAACCCCGCTGGAGTCTCGGAGACGTGCCGCGGCGGCCCGGAGTTTATCTCTTCCGGGACGGCGAAGAGCGCGTGCTCTACGTGGGCAAGGCCCGTGACCTGCGCGCGCGTTTGGCCTCCTACCGCAGGCCGGGCGGCGACGGGCGGCTGGGCGTGCGTTTCCTGGAGCGCGACGCGGCGCGGGTCGAAACCATCGTCACCCGCACCGAGGCCGAAGCGCTGCTCCTGGAGGACACCCTCGTCAAGCAGCACAAACCGCCCCACAACGTGCGCCTCAAGGACGACAAGTCCTTCCTGATGGTGCGCGTCGATCTGGACGAACGTTTTCCGCGGCTCAAGTTCGTGCGCGCCCACAACCCGCGCTCGCGCCAGGGCAAGGCGGCCGGCGCCGCGGGCGGGCGCTCGCGTCTCTTCGGCCCCTTCGCCTCCAGCCGCGCGGTGCGCCGGACCCTTTCCGACCTGCACCGGGTGGTGCCCCTGCGCGATTGCACGGACAGCGTGCTCGAAAACCGCACGCGGCCGTGCCTGAAACACCAGATCGGGCTCTGCTCCGCGCCCTGCGTCGGCCTCGTGGATGAAACCGAATACGGCCGACTCGTGCAACGCGCCCTGGCGGTGCTCTCCGGCGATGTGGGCGAGTTGGAGCAGGACCTGGAAGAGCGCATGCGAGCGGCTTCCGAGGCCCTGGAGTTCGAACGGGCGGCCCATTGGCGCGATCGTTTGGCCGCCCTGCGGCGCACGGTGGAGGGGCAGGGAGTGCGTCCGCGGGACGGGGTCGAACGGGACGTGCTCGGCCTGGCCCGGCGCGGCGACGAAGCCGTTGTGCATCGCCTCGCGTTCCGCGACGGGCGCCTCAGCGAAAGCCGGGCCCACGCCTTTCGCTCGGAGTTGCCCGACGAGGAACTGCTGCACACGGTGCTGACCGCGCTCTACGCCCCCGGACGGCGCCGGGCGCCCAAGGAAATCCTGGTGCCCCTGCTGCCGGCCGAGGGCGACATGCTGGAAGCGCTCCTGGGCGAAGGCGTGCGGATCGCCACCGGCGGTTCCGGCGGCGAACGGCGACGCATGCTGGAGCTGGCCGGCGCCAACGCGCGCGCCGAACTGGAACGCCGCGCCGGCCGCGACGAGGTGGCCCAGCGGGCCCTGGAGGAATTGGCCCAAATCCTCGGCCAGGAGAGCGCTCCGGAGACCATCGAATGTTTCGACGTCTCGACGATCCAAGGCCGCCACACGGTGGCCAGTCGCGTGCGTTTCCACGGGGGCGAACCCGACCGTTCCGGCTACCGCCGTTTCCAGGTGCGCAGCGTCGACGGTCAAGACGACTTCGCCGCGATGGAGGAGGTGGTCGGCCGCAGCCTGCGCCGCGCGGTCCAGGAGGGTGCGCTGCCGGACCTGATCGTGGTCGACGGGGGAGCCCAGCAACTGGCCCGCGCCTTGGCCGCGCGGGACGACGCCGGCGCCCACGGGGTGACGGTTGTGGGTCTCGCGAAGGCCCGTGCGGAGCGCGGGCCCAGCGGGCGACGGCGGGCGGCCTCCGAGGAGCGGCTCGTGCTTTCGCCCGAAGGACCGGTGGTGCCCCTCGGGCGCCACAGCCCCGCGCGCCACCTGCTCGAACGCCTGCGCGACGAGGCCCACCGCTTCGCGATCACCTTCCACCGGGCCCAACGGGGGCGCATCACCAGCCGCCTGGACTCCATCCCCGGGGTGGGGGAGACGCGGCGCAAGGCCCTGCTGCGGGCCTTCGGCAGCGCGGCCGGCGTGCGCGAAGCGAGTGTCGAACAACTGGCGGCCCTGCCGTCGATCGGCCCCAGGCTGGCCCAGGTGATCCACGAACACCTGCGCCGGTCGGCACCCTGAAGCCACCTTCACGTCTACGTCCGTCGGTGTTCCTTTCGCGAAACACGGCGTTCGCCGCGTTTGCGTCGAAATCCGCCCGCGGAGCCGTGGGGGACTCGGTACAGGTTTTGCTAGTGGGGCGGCGGATTCTCCTTCGCGGTCTGTGCCCCCCCGGGCCGCGGGATGCTCCGTTCACCCCTTCCCGGCCATCGGGTTCCCCGCTTCCAACGATGAGACACAAGCACACCCTCGCCTCGCCGCTGTTCGGATCCCTGTTGCTGGCCGCACCCGCGGCCGACGCCGCCCAGGAGTGGATCGTCTCCTTGGCCGAAGGGCCCGAGACGCGCGCCCAGGTGGCCCGCCTGGCCCAATACCGCGCCGGCGCGAACCACGCCGCCTTTGAGAGCTTGGCGGCCGAGATGCGCGCCAGTGGCACGTTGCGCGGCCAGTCGCGCATCGCCGAGATCGAACAGACCGGCGCGCGTGTGCTCGCCGTCAGCCCCCTGGGCAACCTGCTGCTGGTCGAGGGACAGGCCCTGGACGAGCTCCTGGCGGGAACTCCTTTCGTGCGCTCGGTGCAGCGCAACATCTACCTGGAGCCCCAGGCGGTGAACACCGACCAGGCCATCGGCGCCGGCGGCCATGACCACCAGGGCGCCTGGGCCCTCGGCAGTCCCGTGCCGTTCCGGGGCCATGGGATCGAGGTGGCCGTGATCGACACGGGTGTGGACCTGTTTTCGGGCGCGGGTTCCAGTCCGCACCCGGCCTTCCATCCGGATGGGGTCGTCAGCGGCGCGGGTCCGGGCATCGGCGGCAGTCGTGTGCTTTCCGCCCAGGTGGTTCCCAATCCGTTCCAAGGGACCTCGACACCGAGCGATGCACACGGGCACGGCACCCGCGTGGCGTCGATCCTGCTGGGTGCCGATTGGGGCGCAGCGGGAGCGAGTGACGGGGGCGCGCCGGGGGCGCTCTTGCGCTCTTACCGCGTGACCACGGACCAAAACCCCGGTGCGGCCGCTCTGTATGTCGCGGCGAGCGCCATCCAAGAGGCGGCGCTCGTGCCCCAGGTGAGGGTGCTGAACTTCAGCTTCGAGGGCATCACCAACCTGTTCCACTCGGACCTCGGCTGGAACATCAATCTGGAGATCGATCGCGCTGTCGATTCAGGCGTCTTCGTCAGCCTCGCTTCGGGCATCAACACACCCGGCTCGACGGCTCCCCACGGGGCCTTCAACGCGATGGTCGTGGGGGCTTCGCCCCTGGGCACCCCGCAGCCCTATCTGCTCGCCGATTGGAGCGGCACCGCGATCGGTCCGCTGCCCGACGGCCGCCGTTATCCGCACATCCTCGCCGTGGGGGAAGGTCTTTCGGCCGCCCAGGTCGGCAACCCCGCGAGTGTGGCCTACACCTGGGGGACGTCCGGCCCCGCGGCCCTGGTGAGCGCGGCCGCGGCTGTGCTCTTCGAAGCCCTGCCCGGTTTGACGCCGGCCGAGGCGCGGGCCCTGCTGCTCGCTTCTTCGAGCGAGGTCCAGGTCGGTGAGCCGGCCGCCCGCGGCTTCGGCTACCTGCGCGTGCCCGAGGCCGTCGAAGCCGCCCTGGCCGGGCGCTACGGATCGGTTCTGCTGCCCCAAGGCGCCACGGCCCGTTATTCGGTCGACGCGCGCGCCGGTGTGCCCCTGAATCTGGCCCTCGCTTGGAATCGCCCTTCGTCCGCCGTCATGTCGACCAACGCGGGGGATCTGGACCTGCGCCTGCGCTCCCCGGAAGGGGCGCTTTTGGCGAGCTCCACGGCGCTCTTCGACAACAACGAAGTGCTGCGCTACGTGCCCGCGGTCGACGGGCGGGTGTTCGTGGAAGTCGAAAGCCTGTGGGCCGAGCCCACCACCTTTGCCCTGGCGGGAGTGTTGGGCACACCCCAGATCGTCAACCAATCCTGCCCTGGCACCGAGGCCAGCCTGAGCGCCATCGTGCCGGCCCAACTGTTCCCGCAGAGCGGTGTGCCGAACGCGCCGATCAAACTGCTCGGGTGCAACCTCGAAGGCACCAGCGCGGTGCGCATCGGCGGCCAGCAGGCTGCGCTGATCGCGACGGAAGCCAAGCTCGTCGCCGTCCTGCCGCCGACGCACCTGCCCGCTGGCGCCGTCGATGTGGAAGTCGACACGCCTTCCGGCACGCTGGTGGTTCAGTTGGCGGTGGGGGCCACGACTCCCTTCCTCCAATTGGCCGCCAACTTCGGGCAATTCGCCCACTCGCCCGGGGAGCTCACGGGCAACCTGCGTTCCGAGCCGGGTGCGCCCTACTGGCTCGTGGCCTCGACTCTGTCGGGTCCGACTTCGATCCCCGGTTTGGTCGATCTGGCCATCGGGGCAGGCGGGCTGGAGCTGCTGGTCGTGGGCAGCGGGGTGCTCCCCGTTTCCGGATTCACCGGCTTTTCGATCTCGACGCCCCCGGTGTTGCCCGCCGGCCTGACCGTGCACATGCAAGCGGCGGTGTTCCTGCCGGAGCAGGGCGGACTGATCCCGAGCAACTCCGCCAAGAGCCTCTACCTGAGCCTCTGAGTCGCCCCCAGCGGAGGGGACGGTGCCTGGCGCCAACTCCACCCCCCCCTTCCCCCCTCGGTAACGACCCGGCGTTCGCCGGGTCGTTACCGAGGAAAGGGCGGGAAGTTGGAGCCTGGCACCGTCTTCCCGGGCGGTGAGCCGGACTGCATGCGGGTGGAGACTTCTTCGAGAACGGCGCGCCAGGTGGTTTCGAGGGCGGGGGACCAGGCCTCGCCGGCCACTTCGCCCAGGGCGTCCACCAAAGCGTCGACCACCGGCGGGTAGTGCTCGGGGAGCGTGCCGTAGCCCACGTGGGCGTGGCCCAGTTCCCCGAGCATCGCGTCCAGGTCCTCGTCCCGCCCGAGCAGCCCCACGCACAGGGCGAGGCTCGCGACCAACTTCTCCCGCTGGACCTCGGGGGAGGTGCGCGCGAAGAGCGGCCGAACGTCGGGGCGGCGCTCGAAGAGCAGGGCGTAAAAACGCTCGGCGACCTCGTCCAGGCGGGGGGCCAGGTCGCGGAAGGAGCGGCGCAGGAGGTCGGGGTCCATGGCCCCAGCATGGCGACCGAGGGTGGTGGGGAGGAAGGCCATGGGGGATCGATCCGCTTTCCGGGGCCGGGGTCTCACGGGTCCCGTGTCCTTTCCGGGCGCGGCTGCTCCCAGCCCCTTCCCAATCCCCAGGTCCCCGGCGAGACTCGGGCGAACGATGTCCGCCGACCCCAACCTGCTGGCCGCCGCGGCCGAGGGCCGACCGGAGGCCCTCGACGCGCTGCTCGAACGCCACCTGCCGGGGCTGAGGGCCTTCGTGCGCCGGCGGGCGGGTGCACGGGTGCGCGCCCGCGATCGCGACTCGGACATCGTGCAATCGGTTTGCCGCGAGCTGGTGGAGGGCCTCGACGGGTTTCGCTACGAAGGCGAAGCGGCTTTCCGCAACTGGCTCTACACGACCGCCAAGCGCAAACTCGCGGACCGCGACGCCCACTGGCGCGCACAGAAGCGCGACGTGGGGCGCGAGGTGTCCGCGGAGGACGACGGGGGTTTCGACGGCCCGACGCGCGAACGCCTGATGATCGAGTGTTATCACGCGTTTTGCCGGCCGAGCCAACAGGCGATCGCGGCGGAACAGCTCGGGCGCATCGAGCTGGCCCTGCGCTCCCTGACCGAGGAGCAGCGCGAACTGATCCTGATGTCGCGGGTCTTCGGCATGACGCGGATCGAGATCGCGGAACGCACCGGCCGCAGCGAAGCCGCCATCCGCAACGCCCTGCCGCGGGCCTTGGCCGCGCTCGCTGAACGGATCGATCTGGAGCCGTGAACGAACCATCGCCGCGGGCCGGCTCCGAGCCGGCTGAACCCACCCTCGGCGACCTGGTGGCCGAAGCCTTGGCGGCCCTGGAAAGTGGCGGCCCCGAGGCGGTCGAAGCCCTGGTCCGCGCTCACCCGCGCCAAGCCGCGCCGCTGCTCGAGCGTTTGGCCGCCCTGCGCGGCGTGGGGCTCTTGGGTTCCCCGGAACTCGCCGGCGAAGCGCTGCCCCAGCGCCTGGGCGGTTTTCGCCTCGTGGCGCGCCTCGGCGGCGGCGGCATGGGCGTGGTCTATCTGGCCGAGGAGGTGCGCCTCGGCCGCCGAGTCGCGCTGAAGGTCGTGCGGCCCGACCAACTGTTGTTCCAAGGCTCTCGCGCGCGTTTCGAGCGCGAAGCCCAGGCCGTGGCTCGCCTGGCGCATCCGGCGATCGTGCCGCTGTTTTCGGTCGGCGAGGACGGCGGTGTGCCCTGGTTCGCCATGGAGTTCGTGCGCGGCGCGACCCTGGCCGAGGTGATCGCCGAACTGCGGCCCGGCGGCCCGGCCGCGCTCTCCGGCCGCGACCTGTGGGTGACGGTCGCGCGCATCGAAGCGCGGCGCGCGCGCGAGTTGGGCCTGGAGCCCGCGCCGCCGCCGCCCCTGCCGCCCGATTCCACGGGTTGGGCGCGCGCCGCCGCGGATGTGGTGCGCCGCGCGGCGGAGGCCGTGGCCCACGCCCACGGGCGAGGTGTGCTGCACCGGGACGTCAAACCGAGCAACGTGTTGCTCGCCGCGGACGGCCGGGTGCTGCTCTTCGACTTCGGCCTGGCGACCAGCGCGGATGCGGCCCGATTGACCGAAAGCGGCACGCGCGTGGGGTCCTTGGCCTACATGGCGCCCGAACAACTCGACGGCAGCGCCGACGAACGCAGCGATGTGTACGGCCTGGGCATCACGCTCTACGAACTCCTGACCCTCGAACTGCCCTTCGCGGCCCAGGGTGGCGAGGCCCTGGCCGCCGCCGTGCGTCAGGGCGCGGTGATCCGTCCCCGCCGGCGCGATCGGGCGTTGCCCGCGGATTTGGAGACCGTGGTGCTCGCGGGATTGGAGCGCGATCCCCGGCGCCGTTATGCGAGCGCGGAAGAATTCGCCGCGGACCTGGCGCGGGTGCTCGAGCTGCGCCCGATCCGCGCCAAGCCCCCCGGCCCCGCGCTGCGCGCACGGCGCCTGGTGCAGCGCCATCCGGGAGCGAGCGCCGCGCTGTTCTTCGCTTTGCTTTTGCTGATCGCCGCGCCCGCCGCCTGGATCGTGCAGGAGCGCCGCGGCGCGCGCCAGGTCGCCGCCGCCCTCGCGCGCGCCGACCACAACCTCGAACGCGCCCTGGATGCGGTCTACCGCATGCTTGTGCACGTGGGTGAGCGCACCTTGGCCGAGGTGCCCGCGGCCGCGCCGGCGCGTCGGGCGCTGCTGGCCGACGCGGTGGCCTTCTACGCCGCGTTCCTGGAGGAAAATGCCGGCGACCCCCGGTTGGAGCGCGCCGCGCTGCGCGCTTCGACCAAACAGGCGTGGGCCCTTTGGGAGCTTGGGGAGGGCGAGCGCGCCCGCGAGGCTTCCCAGCGCGCGGCCGAACAGGCGCTGGCCTGGTTCGAGCGCGAGCCCGGGGGCGAGGCGCTGGTCGCCTGGGCGCGGGCCCTCGATCCCGGGCTCCAGGCGGCCCGTTCGGGTGGGGACCTGGAGGCGGTGGCCGAGGGGGCAGAAGCGCTGCTCGCACGGCTGGAACCGGCCTACACCGCGGCGCCCAGGGACGGTGTCCTCACCGTGGACCTGGGTGTGGCCCTGGCCACGGCCCTCGACCGGCGCGCCAACGTGGCCGCGGCGCGCGGCGAGTTCGCCGCCGCGGAACCCGACTACCGCCGCGCGGCGGAGGTGCTCACCGAGCTGCTCGACGCCCATCCGGAGAACCTGGCGCTCTATCCGCGCGCCGCCATGGCCCTCAACAACCTGGGCAACCTGCTCATCACGGCCGGCCGCGCCGGCGAAGCGATCGATCCCCTGTTGTCGGCGCGGGAGTGGAGCCTGCGCGCGCTTGCGGGGCGAACGGACGGGCGGACCGCCGGGGCGGAACTGGCTGCCCTGGAAGCGAATTTGGCCTCCGCCCTCGGCGCGAACGGCGACATTTCGCAACAGCTCGAACTCTTCACGGCCGCCGCCGAAAGGCTGCGCGCGGCAGTCGCCGACCTGCCCGAGCGCATCGAGTGGCGCCGCACCCTGGCGGCGATTTACGCGCGCCAGGCCCAAACCCTGGAGCGGGGGGGGCGCCTGGAGGAGGCCCTCGAAGTCCATCGGCAGCACGTGGAGCTGGCCCGCGGGACCTTCGAGCGCACCGGGGGCGAAGCCGAGGCGCGGGTGGCCTGGGCCCTGGCCCTGGCGAATCAGGCCGGCGCCCTGCGCGCCGCGGACGGCCTGGAGGAGGCGGCCGAGGTGGCGCGGGCGGGGCTCCTACTGCTCGGCGAGCTCGGCGGCATTCGCCCCCAGGATCGTTTGCTCGTGCGCACCCTCTTCCAGCACCTGGAGCGGGCCTGTTTGGACCTCGGGGATCACGCGGGGGCGGTGGCGGCCGCCCACTCCCATGTGACGGCCCTGGGGAACGATCCGAACGACCTGCGCATCGCGGCCGGCGCGCTCCTGGGGGCCCTCGAACTGCTCGAAGGCGATGGAACGCTGCCTGCCGAGGCGCGCGCCCAGCGGGCCGCCGCCGGGCTGGAGTCGGCCCTGGAGTGGCTGGCGGCCGTCGCCCGCCAGGGCCGCCTGACCCGGGCCGATTTGGAGCGCGCCCCGGCCTACGCCCACCTGCGCGCCCGGGCGGACTTCGAGGAGCTCGCCGCCCGCCTGCTCGGCGGGGACTGAAATTTTCTGAGACCCCGGGCGGGGCCACGCGGATCGAGGGGAGCGGCGGCGAGGTGCCGCCAACCTCCCGAACCTCGAATCGACTCCGCGACCATGAAGCTCTTCACCACCCACTCCCGCTCGGCCCTCGCCGCCGGCTCCCTTCTGCTCACCCTCTCCGCCACCGCCTCCGCCCAGGGCATCGTCGGGCAGGCCTGGGGGCACAATCCGGGGGACTACTTCGGCGCCGCTGCCGCGCGCATCGGCGATCTCAACGGCGACGGTATCGCCGAATACCTGGTGCTCGCGCCCGGCAACAACCAACCCGGCAAGCTCGGTGCGGCGCTCGTGATGGACGGCCGTTTTCACTACAGCTTGCGCACCCACCAAGCCCCTTCCGTCGGCAGCGCCATCGGCGGCGCGGTCGCAGGTGGTGTCGACTGGAACCAGGATGGTTACCCGGACTACGCCGTGGGTTTCCCGCGCGCCAACGTCGGATCCATGAACGAAGCCGGCATGGTGCGCATCTACAGCGGTAAGGATGGTTCCTTGCTGCAAACCTTCTTCGGTGAACAGGCGGGTATGCGCCTGGGCGCGGGTCTCAGCTTCTTCGGCGATGTCAATGGTGACGGACGCATCGATCTGGCCGTTGCGGCGCCGAACTACGCAAAGCTGAACGCCGACATCTACGGAGTCGTCCGTATCTACTCGGGAGGCACCGGTATGCCGATCCGCGACATGGAAGGGTCGTATGTATCCAACGCAGGCTTCGGCACGGTGCTCGTTCCCGCCGGTGATTGGAACGGCGACGGTGTGCCCGACCTGGTGATCGGAAGCCCCACCTACGCTTACGAGGGTACGCCGGGTCTCGTCCAGGTGTTCTCCGGCGCGACCGGCCAACCCATCTTTTGGTTGCTTCCGCAAGTGCCCGGAACCGCTTTCGGCCGGAGCGTGGCGGTGCTGCCCGATCGCGATGGGGATGGCCGACCGGAGCTGCTCGTGGGGGATCCCGGCGAAGCCGGCGTCGGATCCGTTCGATTGCTCTCGAGCGCCACGAAACAAACCCTGGGGGTTTGGTACGGGCAGGCGCCGAACTCCCAGTTCGGCAGCGCCATGGCGATCGTCGGTGACGTGGACAAGGACGGATACCCGGACTTCGCCGTGACGTCGCCCCTCGCGGGTCCGGAGGCCCTGCGCGTCTTTTCGGGATTGACGGGGCTGACCCTGTGGCAACCGCTGCTCAAGCAGCCGACCCTACCCGTGCTCGGAACCACGGTCGTGGCCCTGGGCGACCACGACGGGGACGGCTGGCTCAACCTGCTCGTGACCGATTCGAACGGCTCCTTGACGGGGCCCCTGGCCGGTGGAGCGGTGGTCGTGCGCGCCGCCCTGCACCACCAAAATCTCGGTTCTCAGGGCCCGGGCAACGCCACCTTGAGCGTACACGGCACGCCGCTCACCTCGGGCGGCACGGCGGACCTGGCCCTCGCCACCGCGGGCGCCCACCGGGCCGGTTTCCTCGTGGTTTCGCCCTGGTCCAACCCGACCTCGCTCTACGGCGGCACGCTCGTGCCGACCTTCAACTCCCTGGTGCTTCCGATCGTCACCGATGCCAACGGGAGCTACACCCTCAAGGGCATCCCCGGCGGGCTCGGCCTGGTCAGCCTCTACACCCAGGTCGTGGTCGAGAACCCCTTCCAACACCTCGGCCTCGGCTTCAGCAACGCCGTGCGCATCGACTTCATGCCCTGACCCCCCCGCGGGAAGACGGTGCCAGGCTCCAACTTCCCCCCCTTCCCGAGGTAACGACCCGGCGAAAGCCGGGTCGTTACC
>JBJHAV010000062.1:0-15913 GCA_050480685.1 Planctomycetaceae bacterium
CCACCGCCGCGCCCCAGGGGGGCAGCAGCGCCTCGCGCGCGCGACGGGCCGCGCCGGCTCGCACCAGGCGCGCGACCGCCAGGCGCGCAAAGGGCGAATCCGGCTCGCGCTGCTCCAACTCGAGCGCCACTTCGAGCCGGCCGCCCGAGCCCAGGGCGCGGTCCAAGTCGGCTGCCGCGCGCCGTTTCGAAAGGCGCGCCGAGGCCATCACCGCCGCCGCGGCCAGCAAGCCCAAAAGCGCCGCCAGCGCCCAGATCTCCGCACCGCGCACGGGTGCCTCGGGCCAAGCCGCCGCTCCCCCGCCGCTCCTGGCCGTGCCGCCCTGGGCACCGCCAACGGTCGCCGAGAGCACACCGAGGCCGGTCGCCACCGCCACGAGCAGCGCCGAGAGCGCGAAGGCCGCCAAGCGCGCGCGGCGCGCGGCGCGCACGATGCGCTCCGCATTCACCGCTTGCTGTGCTCCTCGCCCTCGCCGTCCGGCTCCGCGGCCGACGGCAGCAGCGCCACCAAGTCCGGCCCGGGCGCGTCGATCGCCGCGCGCGAAAGCACCAAGCCCACCGCCGTGCCCCGCTCCGGCACGAGCCACGGATTCGCCGTCCAAATGGTCTGGCTGACACATTCGGGCAGCGCCGCGGTGGCGAGGGTCACACCCTCGGAGAAAAAGCTGATGTTGATCAGATTGCCGAGCACGTCGGCCGCGAAGGCTTCCCGTGCCCCATCCGTGTCGCGCACGGTCACGGTGCGCGAGCCCAGGTACACCCAGGACGCGCGGCGCATGGCTCGCCCGCGCTCCAGGTCGGCGATCAGATCCTCGACCCGGTAGAAGTAGGTCTCCTCCCCTTCGCGCCAACCGACGTACAGGAACAGCTCGGGACCCTCCGGGTGGTTTCTGGGCGGGAGCACCTCGAAGGAGGGCAATCGCGAACCCTGGGCCGCGCGGGTGGGGACCTCGACCCACTCGGCGTTGTTCCCCGGCCGAAACCCGAGCAGAGTCATGGCCGTGTGCACCAGACTCGCCTGCACCCGAGTCTGCAGCAGGCTTTCGTGGGAAGCGCCGCCGGGGGCCACGAGCAGGTACTCCAGCAACTGATCGCGCACGAGCACCGTGGCGGGCAGCAGCAGCCAGCCCGCTTTGAGGTCGAGCTCCAGCCCTTCGGCCCGCAAAACGTCGCGCAGGGCCGCCCGGGCGTCGCCTCGCTCCGGCTCCTGGCCGGCGGACGGGGCCGACCCGCCGGGGGCGGGGCTGCCGGGGCGCGGGGAATAGGCCGGCAGACCGGCAACCAACGGGGCAGCGAGCAGCAGGGCGCCGAGGGTCAACCACTGGCCGGGGAGCACGGATCCTCTCATGCCCCTAACATACGGGGGTGGAGCTTCCCCGCGAGCGCGAGCGCTACTTGCAGCTCGAGCGCCTCTTCCGCCGCCTCTCCGACAGCACCGGGGCCCGCCGCGAGCGTGTGCTCGGCGCGGCCCGGCGCCGCGATCCGGAGTTGGCCGAGGCGGCCGAGCGCCTGTTGGCCCGTGCCGGTCAGATCGGCACGCTTTTGGACGAACCGGACGAACCCGATCCGGCCGGCTTGGCGCCGCCGCCGCGGGTCGGCCCCTACCTGCGCGGTGCCTGCATCGGGCGCGGGGGCATGGGCGTGGTCTTCGAGGCCCGCGACGAACGCCTGGGGCGACGCGTGGCGCTCAAGCTGCCGCGTTGGGACGGGGGCGGCCGCGAGGCCCTGGAGCGCTTCCGGCGCGAAGCGCGCCTCCTGGCGCGGATCGAACACCCCGGCATCGCGCGGCTCTATGACCACGGTGTGCTCGAACGGCCGGAGGGCCCCCAGCCCTGGCTCGCCATGGAGTACGTGGAGGGCAACCCCCTCGACACGGCGACCCGCGGCAAGCCCCCCGCCGACATCGCCCGGCTCATGGCGCGCCTGGCGCGCACCGTGCACGCGGCCCACGAAGCGGGTGTGGTGCACCGTGACCTCAAGCCCAGCAACGTGCTCGTGCGCCCGGACAGCGAGCCCGTGGTGCTCGACTTCGGCGTGGCCGCCCTGCGCGCGCCCGACGAGGAATTCTCCCGCCTCACCCTGAGCGGACAACTGGTCGGCACCCTGGCCACCATGGCGCCGGAGCAGGCGGAGGGTTCGCCCTCGGCCGTCGATCGGCGGGCGGATGTGTACGCCCTGGGAGCGATGCTCTACGAGTTGATCTCGGGAGCCTCGCCGGTGGACTTGGCCGGCGCGCCCCTTTCCGAAGCCCTGCGGCGCATCCGCGAGGACACACCGCTGCCCATCGAACGCCGCGTCGCGCACCTGCCGCGGCAACTGGGCTCGGTCCTGGAGGTGGCCCTCGCCAAGGACCGCGCGCGTCGCTACGAAACCGCGGCGGCCTTCGCCGAGGACCTGGAGCGCGCCCTGGCGGACGAGCCGATCCGCGCGCGTCCGCCCGGGCGGCTCTACCACGCCGGTCGTTTGGCCCGGCGCCACCGCGGCCTGGTCGCCGCCGTGGGCGCGGCGCTCTTGGCCCTCAGCGGCGGTTTGGCCGCCTCGCTGGTCGGACTGCAGCGCGCGCGCGCGGCCGAAGCGGACTCGCGCCGCATGGCCGATCTCAACCTGATCGTGGCCCTCGACACGCAGCTCGACCGGCTTTGGCCGCAAACACCGGAGATGCTGCCGGAACTGCGGCATTGGTGGCGTTTGGGCGAGGACCTCCGCAGTCGGCTGGCACCCCGCCTGCACGAATTCGGCGCGCACTCACCGGACCCCGACCTTTCCTTGGGCCCGATCGAACGCCACGAACGGCGGGCCATGCAATTGGCCCTGGCCTACTTCGCCCCCACCGGTGGACAGGCGCGCCTGGCCGAACGCATCGCTGCGGCCGAAGCGCTGCACCGGCGCAGCATCGGCGAACACCGCACCCTGTGGGAGGAAACCATCGCGGCCATCGCCGCGTCGTCCCACTACGGCGGACTCGTGATCGCCCCACAACTGGGGTTGGTGCCCCTTGGACCGGACCCGGAGTCGGGGCTGTTTGAGTTCGCACTGCTCGGACCCGCGGGTGAACTTCCGGTGCGCGCGCCGGACGGCAAGCTGCTCATGCGCGGCGACTCCACGGTGGTGCTGGTGCTGATCCCCGGCGGCAGAGCGCGCATCGGCGCCCAGAGCGAGGACCCAGGCGGACTGCACTACGATCCGATCGCCCAGGCCCATGCGACGCCGGTGCTGGAGTTCGACCTCGACCCATTCCTGCTGAGCAAGTTCGAGACGACCCAGGGTCAGTTCTACCGGGTGATGGGCTTCAATCCGAGCCACTGGGAACCCGGAGACCGTGCCGACGAACACACCGTGACCTGGCGCCATCCGGTCGAAAACGTGGATCACCGGGAAGCGATGGAGTTCGCCCGGCGCTTGGGCCTGACCCTGCCGACCGAGGTGCAGTTCGAATACGGCCTGCGTGCGGGCACCACAACCGCCTATTGGGCTGGAAACACGTATGCGGAGATAGAGGCGCTGGAGCACCTGATTTCCAACCAGAGTACGAGTCGCCAACTCTGGATCGGAGAAGACGGCATCGAACGACTCTTCGAGGTGCCAGGGCTGCACGCCCCTGTCGGCATCTTCACACCCAACCCCTTCGGCCTCCACGACATGGTGGGCAACGTGGCCGAGTGGACCCGCGACATCTTTTGGGTCCACCGCGACCCGGAGCTTTGGGATCCCGGCGACGGAGCCACACGCCCGCGGCCGAACCACGTCAATCCACACCGCAGCGTTCGCGGCGCGGTGGGAGGGCGGCACACGCCGCTGAGCGCTTTCCGCAACGAACGCCACGAGCGCAGCCGCCAGGCTGCCTTCGGATTCCGGGTCGCGCGCTCCCTCGACCCCGTCGAACGCGGCGTCGGCGACGATGTGCTCCTCACTCGCCGGTGAGGTAACCCAGGGCGCGCAACTGTTCGAGCAAACCCGCGCTCAGGTTCGCGTCCTCAGGGTCGGCGCGAAAACGCGCGGGCCAATCGTCCAGGGCCGCGCGCGCCGCGGCGATGCGCTCCCCCTCCGCTCCCGCGGGATCCAGGCGACGCCGCTGCGTTTCGAGCGGATCCGCCGCCAGATCGGACTCCCAGACATCCCCCGCGGCTTCGAAGGTCAGGCGGTGGGGCCAATCCACCAGGGCGCGCAGGGCCCCGCCGGGCAGTTCCAGGTGCTGCACCCGCGGCGCGGCCTCCAGGAGCCCGAGCAGCGAACGCCCGGGACCGGGCAGGTCCCAGGACGCCCTTCCCAGGTAGGCCAAGGTCGGCGCCAGATCCGTCAGATCCACCGGGGTGTCGATGCGACCGGGCGCGAGGCCCGGCGCGCGCAGCACGAGCGGAATGCGCGTTTGATCCTCGTCGAGGGCCGTGAGGTGCCCGTGATGGCGCAGCTCGCGAAAACTCTCGCCGTGGTCGCTGGTGAACACGATCGCCGCCGGACGAGCGCGCGCTTCGAGCAGGGCGATCAGCTCGGCGAACCCATCGTCGAGATCGAGGGCGCCGGCCCAGTACATGCGCTCCATCTGCTCCTTCGCCCAAAGCTCCAGCCGGCGGCCCTCTTCCCCGCCGCGGGCGATGCGCTCACGCAGTTCCGTGCGGGTCCAAAGATCGTCGTATTCGATCTCCGGCCGCTCCTCGGGGAGAAGCCGCGCCAGGGCCTGGGGTGAAGCGAAGTAGGGCGTGTGCACCCGGAAGGTGTGCAGGAACAGGAAGAGCGGCCGCCCGTCGTTCGCCGCCAAGTGGCCACGTGCCCGGGCCACGGTCGTGTCGAGCATGCCCTCGCGGTCCTGCTCGAAGTCCAGGTCGTACTCGAACCACTCAAAGCCACGGTCGAGGCCGTATTCCGCCGCCAGGAACGCCCCATCGGTGGCCGCCGCGGTGCGGTACCCCGCCGCGCGCAGGGCCTGGGTCACGCTCGGGAGCTCGGCGGGCAAACGCCGGCTCGGCAAAACCGCGCCGTGCTGCTCGGGCGTCAGGCCCGTGAAGAGACTCGCGTGGGAGGGCAGCGTCCAGGAGGACGGCGCGAAAGCGCGCGTGAAAATCGCCGCGGAATCCGCGAAAGCATCGACGGATGGGAGCAGCGGTCGCGGCGTACCGGCCGGCGCGCCGCGGTAGGCGGAGAGCAGGTCGGCGCGCAGGGTGTCGGCCACGAAGAGCACGATGTCCGGGCGCCCGTCGTCGGGTGCCCCATCCGGAGGGCCGACACTGGGCGCCAGGACCTGCAAAAACCCGCGCTCGCCCAGGCCTTCCAACTCGAGCCTTGCCGCGCGGTGGCGTTCGCCCCCCAGGGGCAACTCCACCCGCCGAATCGGCACCAGGGGCGCGTGGGCGCCCGCTTCCAAATGGCCTTCTCCCAGGGGCTCGATGCCGACGGCGCGGCCGTTCAAGCGCACCCGCAGGGCCAACGGCCGCGCGGCCGGCCCGCCAGCCGCGTCGCCGAGCCCGAGCCTCAGGGTCGCGCCGGGCTCCAGATCCAACTCGAAAACCACCCGTTCGCCCGCGGGCAACAGGAAACCCTCGCCGCTGGCGCCCGGGCGCCCCACCCGCCACGTGGCGTGCTCCCGGTGCCCGTGGGACACGAACACGGAAAGCCTAGCCGCGGGCGCCGGTCCCTCCCAGTAGAGGACCAGGGTGAAGGGGAGCAGGGCGTAACTGCCGCTCTGCACAGGGCTCGCCGACGCTGCGGCGCTCCACTCGACGCGTTCGAGCGGGTGGCCCGCGACCTCCAAGACCACGGCCTCCGCGGGCCCCAGCCCTCCCGCCGCGAGAGGCACGACCGGGTGGGGCACTTCGAAGAAACCGGGCGCGCCACCGGGCCGCCACGTCTCCGGCGGAATGTCCCAATCCACCCACCAGCCCGCGCCGGATTCACAGGTGCGCAGGCTGAGCCCTCCGCCGGCCGCTCGCCCGAAGGGCCGCGGCAAGTGCGGTTGGCCGGTCGGGGCGTAGCGCTCCGCCAGCAGCACCAGGGGCTGGGGCACGTGGGTCCGATCCGCGCAGCCGGCCAGGCCGACGATCGCAAGGGCGCACCAGGGGGCCGCACGCCCGACCCGCTGCCCGCCGGACCCTGGCGCCCGATCAATCATCGTCACCGCCCAGGTATCCGAGGCGCCTCAGCTCCGCGCGCGCCGCGGCATCGAGTTCGGCGAGCTCCGGCTCCAGTGCAAAACGCGTCTGCCAGGTGCGGTGCAAATCAATCTTGCCGCGCACGTGCTGGGCCAAGTCCGGCTCCTGCTGCGGGTCGATCGGACGCACCCGGCGCTCGTCCGGATCGCCTTCCAAATCCGCCACCGTCGTCGCGCCTTCCTCGGGAGCGATGAAACGCTGCGGCCAATCGACCACCCCGCGCAGCACCGGCCGCACGTAGGCCGTGTGCTGCAATATCGGCCGCGCGCTCGGGCTGGAAAGCAGCGAGCGCCCGGGTCCGCGCACCTCGAAGGGCACCCCCGCCAGTTCCGCCAGGGTCGGCGCCAAGTCGGTCAGATCCACAGGTAGATCCCGTCGTCCGGGGGCGAAGCGCGCGGAGCGCACGATGAATGGAATGCGCGTCTGATCGTCCTCCAGGCCAGTGGCGTGCCCGTGCACCAACAAGCGGCGAAAACTCTCGCCGTGGTCGCTGGTGAAGAAGAGGTGCAGGTTCTCCCCCAGCCCGTGGTCTTCCAGGGAGGCCAGGAAAGCGGCCATTTCGCCGTCGAAGTCGATCGCTCCGGCCCAGTACATCCACTCCATCTGCCGGCGCGCCCAGGTATCGCGCGCTTCCCCCTCGGGCCCCCCGGCGACGACTTCCGCGATCACCGGCGAATCCGCTGCCCACAACTCGTCGTAGGTCAGCTCGATGCGTCCGAAGGGCGCCAGGCGCTCGGCCGCCTCGGGGGTCCAGACATAGGGGTTGTGCAGCCGGAAGCTGTGCACGAACAGGAACAGCGGCCGGCCGTCGTCCGCCGCCAGGTGCCCCTGCGCGTGCGCCACCGTGCGCTGGAACACGTCCGTGCGGCCGGTGTGCGGATGTTGGTCGAACTCGAACCACTCGAAACCCTGGTCGAGCCCGAAGGTCGGCCCCAGGAAGGCCCCGTCGGTGGTTGCGGCGGTGCGGTAACCGGCGGCGCGCAGGGCCTCGGTCAGGGTCACGGCCGTGCGCGTCAGGCGACTTTCGCCCAGCACCGCGCGGTGCTGTTCCGGCGAGAGCCCCGTGAACATCGTGGCGTGGGAAGGCAGCGTCCAGGGCGCCACCGCGAAGGCGCGCGAATAGACCGTGGAGCGCGCCGCGAAGGCATCCAGCACGGGCATCAAGCTGCCCTCGGGACCCGCCGGGGATCCGCGGTAGGCCTCCAGCAAGTCCGCGCGCATGGTGTCGGCCACGAACAGCACCAGATCCGGCCGGCGCGGCCGCTGCGAGCGCGGCGCGGGTTCACGCGGCGCGACCACCGGCGCGATCAGGGCCAAAAAGCCGGTCTCGCCTTCCAGTTCGATGGAAAGCACGGCTCCGCGCTTCGCTGACGCCCCGAGGGCGAAACTCAAACGTTCGATTTCGGGAGCCTCGACCCCATCCGCACGGGTCTCGGTGCGGTACTCCCCCACTTCGCGCCCGTCGAGGCGCACCGACAGCCGCAGCGGGTGTTCGCCGATCCCCGCACCGGCGACCACGGCGCCCATGCGCAGGGCCGCATCCGCGGGCAGGTCGAGTCGGAACTCCGCCCGCCCCCCGGCCGGCAGGAGAAACCCCTCGCCGCTCACGCCGGGCCGATCGACACGCCATACGCCGTTCTCCCGGCGACCCAAGGCCACGTAGGTCGAAACGCTCGCCGGCGGAGGCAACGCCTCCTCCTGCCAACCGAGCACCAGGGCCCAGGGCAGGAAGGAAATTTTGGTTGGCTCGAGCCCGCCGGCCGCGAGGGCCACGTGCCAGCGCACCTTCTCCCGCGGCTCGCCGTCGACCTCGATTTGCAGCAGGGATTCTTCCGGGTCGTCGGGACCGGGCACGGGCAGCACCGGCCAGGGCACCTGGAGCAGTCCCGGCGCCGGCCCGGGCTGCCAAGCTTCCGGGGGTATCGTCCAATCCACCCACCACCCCTTCCCCCGCGAGCAGGGTCGCAGGCGCAACTCACCGCCGACCTCGGCCGTGCCGAAGGCGATGCCCTCGGCGGGCAGGCGCGGCGGTTGGTAGTGCTCCGAGAGGGCCACCCACGATTCACCCGCGCCGCGCGAACAACCCAAGAGCGCGCACACCGGGAGCAACCAGGCGGCGGCGCCGGGGAAGGCGCGGCGTCGGCGGATCGAGGGGTCGCGTCGACGCGGGAACCGAATCATCGGGTGTGGGGGGTCCGCTCCAGGGTAGCCCCATCGCCGCCGGCCTGGGCCTCGCAGGCGCGGGAACGGCGCGCCCAGCGCCGGCCGGCCCAGCTACCCAGCACCACGAACAGGGCCAGGGCCACCAGCGGTGCCAGGGTGGCCGGCCCGAAGGAACCCTCTGGGTCCGCTCCGGCAATCAGCCCTCGGACCGCCGGCACGTAGAGCGACCACTTGACCAGGAAACCGACCAGGGCGGCCGCCAGGAACGGCCCGAGCGGCAGCCCGAGCACCCCCGCCCCGAAATTCACGACCGTGTGCGGGAAGCCCGGCAACAGGCGCAGGGCGGTCTGGGTGCCCAAATCCCCGCGCTCCGCCAGCAGGCGGAAGGCCCGCCGGTGGGCGTGGCGGGCGCGCACGGCTTCCCCCAGCCAGGCCCCCATGGCGCGCGCGCCGGCGCTGCCCAGGAGGCTGCCCACCAGCAGGGCCCCAATCGAGGTGGCCACGCTGAAGAAGGGCGCCACCAACCACAGGACCAGCGCCCCCGGCAGGCCGAGGGTGAACATGGTCGCCTGGAGCAGCACCAGGGCGGGCAGGGCCCAGGGGTGCGCCGCGAGCTGCTCCCCAAAGGCCAACCACCCCTCCCGATCGGAGGCATCGGTCCCCCACCAGAGCACCCCCATCCCGACCACCAACGCGGCAAAAACGAGGCTCTGGCCCTTCCCCCCACCCAGCCTCTCACGCAGCTTTCCCATGGCGCCGGCGCAGCCCCAAGGCTCCGCCCGTGGCCCAACCTAGCGAAGACCTGGCGCGAGCCGTGCGCTCGGCTCCTGTCCCAGCGCCTAAGAACCCGATCCAAGGCCCATGAGCCCTCGATCCGCCTCGTCCTCTGCGCTCCTTCCCCTGCCCCGCCCTTCCCTGCGCCCCCGCGGGCGCCTGGCCCTAGCCGCGTGCCTTTGGGCCTTGGCCCTGGGCGCATGCCAGAGCCCGAAGCAGACCGGCTGGCGGGCCTACCGCGCCGGCGACGGCCTGGCCGCCTTGGAGGCCTGGGAACCCGTGGCCCGCACCGGCGACGCGGAGGCGGCCTACCTGGTCGGTTTGCTGCGCGACGAGGGGGTGCCAACCGCCCTGGACCGCGATCCGGCCGAGGCCGCCCGCTGGTATCTGATCGCCGCCGAACAGGGTCATCCGGCCGCCCAGAACAACCTGGGACTTTTGCACCTGCGCGGCGACGGGGTCGAGCGCTGCGAAGTGAAGGCGGCGAAGTGGCTGCGCCGCGCCTCGGACCAGGGTTTCGCCCGCGCCCAAAGCAACCTGGGTCTATTGCATCTTTTGGGCGAAGGGGTCGACGAAGATCCGTCCCGGGCGCGGCAGTTGTTGCTGGTCTCCGCCCAAGCCGGCTTGCCCAAGGCCCAGTATCTGCTCGGCACCCTCGAGGTCGAGGGGCTCGCGGGCGATCCGCGCGAGCGCAGCGGGGTGGCGTGGCTGCGTTTGGCCGCGGACCAGGGCGAACCGCTGGCGGAGGCCGCCCTCGGCCGCGCCGCGTGGACCGGGCGAGGCCGCTGGCGCGACGAATCCGCCGCGCGCGCCCATTTCGAACGCGCCGGCGACGGGGGTGTGGCCGAAGCCGACTTCCTGGCCGGCTGGATGGCCCTTGAAGGCCAAGGCGGCCCCGTGGATCTCGCCGCCGCACGCACCTACCTGACGCGCGCGGCAGAGGCCGGTCACCCGGAGGCCCAGCACCTGCTCGGCCGCATGCTGCTGGAAGGCCGCGGCTTCGAGCGCGACCCCGACGCGGGGGAAGCGCGCCTGCGCGCGGCGGCCGAAGCCGGCAGCGCGGCGGCCCAACTGGACCTGGGTCTGCTCCTGCTCGGCGGACGCGGCACCCCGCGCGACGATCGCCAAGCCGCCCACTGGATCTGGCGCGCCGCGGAAGCTGGCCTACCCCCGGCCCAACACCTGTTCGGCAAACTCTGCCTCGCCGGCCGCGGCACCTGGCGCGATCCACTCGACGCGCTCTTCTGGCAAACCCTCGCCGCCGAAGCCGGCCACGGCCCCGCCCAGGCCGAAGCCGCACGCCTCGCCGCCGAACTCGGACCGGACCGCAGCGCCCACGTGGCCGAACTCACCCGCGCCTGGCACGCCCGCCGCTAAAGCGCCCGCTCACCCCTGAAGCGCTCGCCCCCGCGCGGAGTTTGGCGCAGCAACAAGTCAAACATCGGCATTTGGGGCGCATTGCGGCCTTAGTCCGCTCGCCGGAAAGGGGCCACCCCACGAGCCCGCAAGCAGGCTTCCCACGGGGGATCCGAGCCGGACAGCACGGGCTGAAATCTCGACAGGCGAGAACGCCTCGCGAACGAAGAGCCCTGGCATCGGACTCCCCTACCTCGCGATGCCTAAGTTCTCTGTTTCGTGGACCGCGTTGGCGCTGCTGGCCGCGGCCTTCCCCTCGCCCGCCGCGGCGGGCCCTTCCGCCGTCCTTGTCTTTCGCGATCCACCCGGAGCCTCCGTCGCCGAGGACGGGGAATTCGACTTCGGATCGCTATCCCTCGAAGAGCTGATGGCCCTCGAGGTCGCAGTGACGACGACCGGACGCAAGGTGCAGCCCGTGCAAACGACCCCCGCGGCCGTCTTCGTGCTCAGCGGCGAGGACATCCGCCGCTCCGGGGTCACGACCCTGCCCGACGCGTTGCGACTCGTTCCAGGCCTGCAGGTCGCCCGGGTCAACGCCAGCTCCTGGGCGGTTTCCGCGCGCGGCTTCAACGACGCCTACGCCCGCAAACTCCTGGTGCTGATCGACGGCCGCTCGATCTACACCCCGCTCTTCTCGGGTGTCTACTGGGACATGCACGATCTCATGCTCGAGGACATCGAGCGTGTCGAAGTCGTGCGCGGACCAGGAGCCTCCCTGTGGGGCGCCAACGCGGTGAACGGCGTCATCAACATCATCACGAAGCGCTCCCAAGACACGCAGGGCACGCTGGTCAGCAACCTCGTGGGCACCTCGGAACGGATCGCGTCCGTGCGCCACGGGGGTGCACTCGATTCGGGCGTCACCTACCGGGTATACGCCCGCGGACTCGAACACGACGGCATGAGCGGCGTGCCCACCATCGACGCCGAGGACCGCTACCGCATCGGGCGAATGGGAGTTCGCCTGGACGGCACCCCCGGCGAGCGCGATTCGTGGACCGTGATCGCGGAAGCCTTTGGCGGTCAAAATGATGCGCCGACGGTCGTGCTCACCCAGGAGCCCCCATTCTTCGAGTTGCGGGGGCAAGACGTCGAGACCTGGGGAGGCCACGCGCTGGGGCGGTGGACGCGAGTTCTTTCGGAGAACAACGAGCTAACCGTTCAGTCCTACTTGGACACCTTCAATCGCCGCGCGCGCCTCTCCGGTGAGGATCGATACACCTACGATCTCGATTTCCAGCAGCGTATCGGGCTCAGCGCGCACCACGAGTTCATTTGGGGACTCGGCTACCGAGTGTCGCGCGGCGAGACCAAAGGCAGCGATGCGCTCTCCTGGGACCCGGCCACACGTACGGACCACCTCTTCAGCGCCTTTGTGCAGGACGAACTGCGTTTGACGGAGAACTTGCGCCTGGTCGCGGGGGCTAAGCTCGAGCACAACGACTACACCCAATTCGAGTTCCAGCCCAATCTGCGAGGCATCTGGACTCCGAGCGAGCGCCAAACCGTTTGGGGCTCCATCTCGCGAGCCGTGCGTTCTCCGAATGCGGTCGACCACGACGCCTTCTTGCCGATCGCCTTTGAACCAGGCGCTCCACCGACCCAAATCGCCGTGGTCGGAAACCCGGATTTCCGCTCGGAGATTTTGTGGGCCTACGAGTTGGGATGGCGCTCCCAAATCCGACACGACCTGCTTCTCGACACCGCGCTGTTCTACAACCGATACGACGACTTGCGCACCTTCGAGCCCGGCGATCCCAGCTTCGACGGGACCATCGTCACCGTGCCGCTGCTGGCGTCCAACGAGCTGCATGGGGAAACCTGGGGCGCCGAGTTGGCCGCGGATTGGCGCCCCTCCGCCCGTTGGCGGTTCAAAGCCGCTTACGGCCTGCTGATGCAAAACCTGCGCACCTCCCCCACCTCGCAGGACGAGGTGACCGCGCAGACCTACGAGGACTCCAACCCCCGCCACCAGGGCAGCCTGCGCGCATGGCACGAACTCGCCAGGAACTGGGAAGTGGACACGACCCTGCACCTCGTCGAAGCGCTCAGCTTCGGAAGTGTGCCCGGATACGCGCGTTTGGACCTGCGTCTGGGTTGGAATCCGGTACCTGGCACCCGGCTCACCATCGGTGTCCTCGGACTCTTCCACCACGACGAACCCGAACTTGCCTCGGACTACTTCGGGCAGAGGAGAGACGTCGAAACAGCCGCGTACTTCAAGCTCACCTGCGCCTTCTAGGGCGCCCCCGTCGGAATGCTGCCCATGCCTTCGCCCGCGACCAAAAGCACTCGTCGACACGCGCCGACTTTCGCCCTCCGCTGGGCACTCGTCGTGGCTGCGCTGCTCTCTCCCGTGCTGGACGATTCGAGTCTTGAAGCACCTAGTCGGCACCAAGGCGCGGTGCAGACGCCCGGCGAGTACGATGTCAAGGCCGGTTTCCTCTACAACTTCGCGCTGTTCGTGCGTTGGCCGGAGAGTGCCTTCGACGGGCCGGAGTCGCCCGTGATCTTCGCGGTGGTGGGTTCCGACCCGTTTGGTCGCGCACTGGATCGAGCGTTGGAGGGCAAACGCGCGCACGACCGGCCGCTCGCGGTGCGCCGCTTCTCCCGCATTCAAGATCTAGGCCACTGCCATGTGCTGTTTGTTCCAAACTCACGGCCCGAGGATCTGCGCAGAGTGCTCGACCGGGTCGCGGACCGCACTATCCTCGTGGTAGGCGAGCAATCCGACTTCGCGATTCAGGGCGGAGTGATCAACTTCTTCATGGAGCGCAACCGCGTGCGCTTCGAGATCAACCCGGAAGAAGCGCGGGGGCGAGATCTGCGCATCAGCTCCCAACTCCTGAATCTCGCGCGCATCGTCGGGCGGCAGGGCAACCAATGAGTTCGCGCTGGATCGGGCTACTCGTCCATGCTTCGCTACGCACGAAGCTGACACTGGTCACGGCATCGGTCAGTGCCGCGGTGCTACTTCTCAGCCTGGGATCCCTGGCATGGCTTGAGGTGGCGGAAACCAGACGCGACGCCCGTGGCGACCTCGAAGTCCAAGCCGACGTGATCGGAGCGAACCTGGCTGCCGCGCTGGCATTCGGGGACGATGAATCGGCCGTCCAGGTGCTGCGCTCCCTCGCGCGGGATGAAGCACTGAGGCTCGCGGCGGTCTTCGACAAACAGGACGATTTGCTCGCGGTCTGGTGCGCCCTGGGAGAGGAGGCGCGGGAAAACCCGCCGCCGCGCGAGGAGTTCCTTGCGCTTCTCAGAGCGCGCGCGGGCTTCGCCGTCGAACGCCCGATCCTGCTGGAGGGACGGCACATCGGCACGATCGTGCTGCATGCCGCGCCCCTGCGCGTGGAAAGGCGCCAGGCACACCTCCAACGGGTGATGGGCTTGACCATGGGTGTTGGCTTGCTGCTCGGCCTGCTGATGTCCCTGCGAGCCCAACGGCTGATCTCGAACCCGATCCTGCACTTGGCCCGCGTGGCCCGGGCGGTGACTGCATCCAATGATTACAGCCTGCGCGCCGCACCCGGCCACAGGGACGAAGTCGGCTACCTGACGGACTCCTTCAACCGCATGCTCGATCTGGTCGAACGCCGTGACCGCCAACTCGACAAGCACCGCGAATTGCTCGAGCGCCGCGTCGAGGCTCGCACACAGGAGCTGACCGAGCTCAATCGAGAGCTCCAAGTCTCGACTCGTCGCGCGGAAGAAGCCACGCGGGCGAAGTCCGAATTCCTGGCCAACATGAGCCATGAGATCCGCACCCCCATGAACGGCGTGCTGGGCATGGTGGATCTCTTGCTCGACACGGACCTGAACCAGGAGCAGCGCGACTTTGCCGACACCATGCGCCGCTCGGCGGAGAGTTTGCTGACGATCCTCAATGACATCCTGGACTTTTCCAAGATCGAGGCGGGCAAGCTCGACCTGGAAAACGCCGACTTCGACTTGCACGAACTGGTCGAAGATGCCTGCGAACTGCTCGCCCACGCGGCGCACTCCAAGGGCATCGAACTGCTTTGCAGCATCGATCCGCGCCTGCCGTGCAGCCTTCGGGGTGATCTGACGCGACTGCGCCAGGTGATCCTCAATCTGACCAACAACGCCGTCAAGTTCACGGCCTCGGGACAAGTCCTGGTCGATGCGCGGCTGCTCGAACAGGACGCGGACCGCATCACTTTCCGGCTGGAGGTCCAGGACACCGGAGTCGGGATCCCAGAGGACCGCTTGGACAGCCTATTTCTCTCCTTCTCCCAGGTCGACACATCCACCACGCGTCGCTTCGGCGGCACGGGTCTGGGGTTGGCGATCTCGCGGCGCCTGATCGAACTGATGGGCGGCCGAATCGGGGTCGAAAGCACGCTCGGCAGGGGCTCCACGTTCTGGTTCGAGATCTCACTCGATCGCCAGAGCGCCGCAAACGAAGCGGCCAGACTCGGTTTCCGCGGCTTGAGCGGCATGCGCGCCCTGGTGATCGACGACAACGAGGTCAACCGCACGATCCTCGTGCGGCAGATCGAGCACTGGTCCGGCACGGCGAGCACCGCGGCCTCCGGCGCGGAAGCGCTCGAGCTGTTTGCCTCCGCGAGTGACAGCGGCAAGGCCTTCGATCTGGTTTTGGTCGACTACCAGATGCCCGAGATGGATGGTCTGGAGACGATCCGTAGGATGCGCGACCTACCGGGGGGCAAGGGCGTCGCTGTCGTCCTCTTGACCTCGGGAAACCTGCGCGGAGAGGAAGATCGTTTGGAAGCAGCGGGCATCGAGCGGCGCCTGACGAAGCCCGTGCGCCGAGCCCTGCTGTACGACTGCCTCGCGACCACCCTCGGCTGCCCCACCCGTGCGGGCGCCTCCCAGCGGCCCGTGGATGAGGCTTTGCCCGCGCGCGGCCGCCCGACCTCCCAGGTGCGCATTCTGCTGGCCGAGGACAACGCCGTGAACCGCAAGGTAGCCCTGCTGCTGCTCCAAAAGGCCGGCTACCAACCGGAGGTCGCGGTGGACGGCCTCGAAGCCGTGCAGCGACTCGAACGGGAATCCTTCGACTTGGTGCTGATGGACTGCCAGATGCCGGTGCTCGACGGCTTCGAGGCCACCGCGCGCATCCGCGCCCGCGAAGCCGCCCTGGGAACGCGCATCCCCATCATCGCCCTGACCGCCAACGCCATGGAGGGCGACCGGGAGCGCTGCTTGGCCGAAGGCATGGACGACTATCTGTCCAAGCCGATCAGCGGCGCCGCCCTGATCGAAGCCGTGCGCCGCTGGACCGGCTCCCCGCTCGACGACCGCGGCGCAGCCTAACCCGCCCCCTGGACGTTGCCCGGAAGCCGGGGGGAAGACGGTGCCTGGCTCCAACTTCCCGCTTTTGGCGGTAACGATCCGGCGGAAGCCGGGTCGTTACCGCCAAAAGCGGGAAGT
>JBJHAV010000063.1:0-15848 GCA_050480685.1 Planctomycetaceae bacterium
TCGGAGCCCAGCGCACCCAGGGGTGCGGGCCGCCGTCCCGGTGGGGGACCATGTTGAAGTCCTGAAGGGTGGCGCCCGGGTTGGCCGCCATCCAGGTGCGCATGCGCTCCCGTTCGGTTGTCAGGTCCGTGTCCCCGGCCTGCACGAAGTCGGAGGGCTCGGCGACGATCTCGAAGCTGAGCTCGCCCAGGTTTTCGATGCGGCTGCGGATTTCGTCACGGCCGACCAGGGTGACTTGGGCGCCGGCCGGGTGTTCCGCCCGCAGGGTGCCCTGGAAGCCCCGCTGCAGATCGCGCAGTTCGACGCCCCCCGGCCCGGCGCGGCGTCCGTAGCGGATCAGCTCCTCGCCGATCTGGATCACCCCGCCGCCGGTCGGGAACTCGCCGGCCATGGCCGGATCGAGCTGCAAGATGGGATCGATCGCCGACAGGTCCAGGCCAAGGGTGCCGTTGATCTCCGCACCGCGCAGTTCGCCGAGACCGGGCAGCTCGATCACGAGTTTGTCCTCGCCGATCTGGTAGATGCGCGGTTCCAGCACCCCCTGGGGGTCGATCCGGTTGGAGATCGTCGAGATCTGCTGGCGCAGGATCTCGCCCTTGTCCTCGTTGATGTCGATGTTGCCCGCGGCGATCTCCTCGGCGAAGTCGAAGCGGTACACCAGACGCGTGCCGCCTTGCAGGTCGAGGCCCAGCCGGAAGGGCTGCTCCTTCGCCAGGAAGGCGATCAAGGCCGCCGTGAAGACGGCGGCGATCAGAAAGATCTTCGAGCGGACGTTCTCGACCATGGCAGCACGGAAATCAGGCGGGTAGGCGGGCGCGCCGCGCCCCGGCGCGAAGGATCGGCGGCGGGGAGCGGCGCGCGCCGGCCGGAGTGGGGCCGGCCGGTGGGAAGGAGCGGGCCGGCCTTGGTGGGCCCCGGCCGGTTCGGATCAGTTGGAGGACGCTTCGGCGGACTGCGCTTCGACCTGTTCGATCTCGGCGCGCACGGCTTGGTCGCGTTCGCGGTCGCGACGCGCCTTGTCGCCGAGGAGCTCCTCGACGCGTGTGCCCTTGCCCACGCGATCGCGCAGGTAGTAGAGCTTGGCACGGCGCACGTTGCCGCGGCGCGTGACTGCGATGTCCTTGACGCGCGGGCTGTGCAGCGGGAAGGTCCGCTCGACACCCTCGCCCTGAACGATGCGCCGCACGATCATCGTGCGCCGCAGTCCGCGACCCTGCAGGCTGATCACGGTGCCGGCGAAGATCTGCACGCGTTCCTTGTCGCCCTCGCGAATGAGGTAGTGCACCTGGACGGAATCGCCCACGCGCACGGGCGGGAGCACTTGTTTGCCGAGCTCCTGCTCGACGTCTCGGATGAGGTCCATGGTTTCAGGTGCGCTGTTCGAAGCGCTCGGGGGATCGATCCGCCTCGGGCCGCGGATCGTCGTCCGTCGGCCGCGTTGCGGGGGAGGGGGTATGCGGAGGTGTGGGGAAGGAGCTGGGGGCGGTCCGGGGACCGGCCAGTAGGTCGGGGCGCAACTCGCGGGTGCGCTTTTCGGCCGCCCGGCGGCGCCAGCCCTCGATGGCCGCGTGGTCGCCGGACAGGAGCACCGCCGGCACGTCCCGGCCGCGCCAGCGGCGAGGTCGGGTGAACTGGGGGTGGTCGAGGCCGCCTGGATCTTCGAAAGATTCTTGCACGGCCGACTGGTCGTGGCCGAGCACCCCGGGGAGCAGCCTGACGGTGGCCTCCGCGATGGCCAGGGCGGCCAATTCGCCACCCGCCAACACGAAGTCCCCGATCGAGACCACGTCCCACTCCATCTCGAGGCGCAACCGGTCGTCGATGCCTTCGTAGCGCCCGCAGAGGATCAGGAGACGCTCCTCGCGGGCGTACTCCCGGGCCACGGGTTGGCGGAAGGTGCGGCCGCCCGGCGCGAGGAGGATCCGGCGGAAGGGGCCCTCTCGCCGTTCGAGCCATTCGACGCAGTCGAAGATGGGCTCGGGCTTGAGGACCATGCCGGGTCCCCCTCCGAACGGGCGGTCGTCGACGGTGCGGTGTCGGTCCCGAGCGAAGTCCCGGAAGTCGATCAGCCGCACCCGTGCGAGACCTTTCTCCTGCGCAATACCGAGGATGCTGGCGCGCGCGTACGGCTCGAGCGCCTCGGGGAACAGGGTCAGGATGGCAACCAGCACGGCAGATCCCTGCCAGGCGAAGGGCGAGCAGAGTACGGACCGGCCCCGGGGGGGTCAAGGCCGCTCCCAAGCCCGAGGGCCCGGCGGTCCGCGGGCGAGCCGGCCCATCCGCCCGGGGGCCGGGAAGAGTAGCCTCTAGCCCATGTTCACCGGCTTGGTGGAGGGGGTGGCCAGGGTGACGGCCGCCGAGCGGCGCGGCCAGGGGCTGCGCCTGGCCGTGGCCGCCCCGGCCCCGACCTGGGAGGTGGCCCTGGGGGACTCCGTGGCGGTCAGCGGGGCCTGCCTGACGGTGTCGGCCCTGCGGCCCGGAACGGGGCCGTGTCCAGATATGGAATTCGACCTGTCGGGCGAAACCCTGGCACGGACCTGGCTGGGCGGGGTCCGGCCCGGGGACCAGGTCAATCTGGAGCGCGCGGTGCGGGCCAGCGACCGGCTCGGCGGGCACCTGGTGAGCGGGCACGTGGACGGGCTGGCCCGGGTGCTGGCCTTCGAGGACAGCGGCGACGGTGGCCGGCGGCTCGACGTGGAGCTGGCCCCCGAACTGGCCCGCTACCTGGTCGAAAAGGGGTCGATCACCCTGGACGGGGTCAGCCTGACGGTGGTCGAGCCCCGGGGTGCGAGTTTTTGGGTGGCCCTGATCCCCGAGACCCTGGCGCGCACGACCCTGGGCGGCCTGACCCCGGGCCGCAGCCTGCACGTGGAGGTCGACGCGATCGGCAAGTGGGTCGAGCGGCTGATGGCGGCCGGCGCGGACGCTGCTCGCTGAGTTCGCGCGCGCGGGCCGGGTGGACCCGCGCCCGCCCGCCCGGTCAGAAAGCCGCGAAGAAGAGCGAGGTGAAGGTGCTGACGGGGGCGGCCTCGCGCAGGTCCTCGAGGGTGCGGTTGAGGGTTCGGATGGCCAGGCTGATGCCTTCGTAGACCTCGTCGTCCTGGAGCAAGCGGCCGAGGGTGCCCTCGCCGCGGGCCAACTGGCCGGTGATCTGGGCCACGTTGGTGCCGATCTCGTCTAGGCGGCCGTAGAGCTCGTCGGAGGTGAACAGGCGCCCGAGGGTGCCTTCGCCCCCGGCCAGGCCGCCGGTGAAGGACTGCAGGTTGCGCGCCACCTGGGCGAAGTCGTCGGCCATTTCTTCGTCGCGGATCAGCCGGCCGATCAGGCCGGGGCCCTCGCGCACCTCGGTGGTGAACTCGCGGATGCCGCCGAAGGCCGCGCCGGCTTCGGCCACGGCTTCCTCCACCTGGGTGGCGAGCTCCGGGTCGCGGATCAGCCTGGGAACCAGGCCCTCGCCTTCGCGGATCTCGCGCAGGGTGGTGTCCAGCTCGCGCCCGGCCGACAGCCAGCTCTCGTAAAGTTCGTCCGACTCTTCGCCCAAAAGCCGGCCGAGGGCGCCGCGGCCTTCGCGCAGGTCGGCGCTGATCGTGGCCGCGTTTTCTGCGGTGCGCGCCAGGTCGCGCAGGGTTTCGTTGACGCTGGTGGCCGCTCCGCCGCTGCGCAGTTCGGCGACCATCGCCTCCAGGTCCTCGACAATGCGGTCGAAGCGTTCGCTGTTGCGCTGGAAGATGTCGCCCACCTCGCCCAGTGACGCGAGGGGATCGGCGGCGATCCGGCCGATCAACACGCGCCGGTCCTCTGCCCCCAGGGGAGCTGCGCCGGCCGACCCCGGTTCGATCTCCACGTGGCGTCCGCCCAAAAGAGTCGCGTCGCGGATCTCGACCGAATACCCCTCGCGCAACTGGACCGGTGCATCCAGGCGCAGGGACACCGTGATGCGCCGGTCATCCGGCGCGCTGGGGTCGTAGGAAAGTGTGCTGACGCGCCCGATGCGCATGCCCGCCAGCAGCACGCTGTCGCCCTCGCGCAGGTTCTTGGCGGCGGGGAACTGCACCACCAGGGTTTCCGGGGTGCCGAAGAGCTTCACGTCGCTCAAAAACAGCGTGTAGAAGCCGAGCACCGCCAGGGTGGTCAGGACGAACAGGCCGAGGAGCAATTGCCGCTGGTGCGTCATGGCTTCGTGGGCGCCTCGAAGGGGCTCTGGGCTGGGCGTTGCGGCGCGGGAGGCATCAGTCGTGGGAGTCCGCCAGGAAGCGGGTCAAGCGGGGATGGTCGCTGGCCAGGAACTCGTCCCGGGGGCCTTCGACGACCACGCGCCCCTGGTCGAGCAACACGACGCGGTCCGCCACCGTTCGGATGCAGCTCACCAGGTGTGTGATGACCACGGTGGTGATGTCGAAGCGGTCGCGGATGTCGCGGATCAGGTGGTTGATCGAAGCGCTGATCTCGGGGTCGAGTCCGGCGTTCGGCTCGTCGTAGAGCAGAATTTGAGGTTCGGTCACCAGGGCACGGGCCAGGCCGACGCGCTTGCGCATGCCGCCCGAAAGCTGCGAGGGCATCTTGTCGAGGGCCTCGGGCAGGTGCACGAGTTCGAGCTTCTCACAGACCCGCTCCAGGATCTCGTCCTCGGACAGGCGCGTGTGTTCGCGCAGGGGCAGCGCCACGTTGTCGCGCACCGACAACCAATTGATCAGCGCCGCGTCCTGGAACAGATAACCCATGCGACGGCGCAGGGCCGCCAGGTCCCGCTTGGCGATGCGGGTCATGTCGAAGCCTTCGACCCACACACGGCCCGCGTCCGGTTGCATCAACCCGACCACGTGCCGCAGGGTGACGGACTTGCCCGTGCCGGAGGGGCCCATGATGCACAGGGCTTCGCCGCGGCGCACCTCCAGGTCCAGGCCGTCGAGCACCGTCTGGCTGCCGAAGCGCTTGACCACGCCTTCGAAACGGATCACTGCATCGCCCATGGGATGGGGACCGGGAGTGAAGTCCTCCCCGACCCCGCGGCGCTGGGCCTGTCGCTGGGCCTGTCGCTGGGCCTGCCGCTGCGTCGCCGTTTCCACCGGTTGCTCGTGTGCCATCACTGCTGGTAGAGCAACCAGGTCAAGAAGTAGTTGGCGATGATGATCGCGATGATCGAGTCGCGCACCGCCTGGCGGGTGGCGCGGCCGACCCCCAGGGCCCCGCCCCGGGCGCGCAGTCCCGCGCTGCACGAAATCATCGCGATCAGGATCCCGAAGACGAAGGACTTGAGCAGGCCCGCGTAGACGTCCTTGGGCAGCGCGATCAAGAGCCCGGGATCCTCCAGGGCCTCGACGGCGGTCTTGAAGTAGAGCTCCAGCTCCACGCCGAGCTGCGCGTTGGCCACCAGCCCCCCGCCGGCCACGCCGATCAGGTCGCAAAGGATCGTCAGCAAGGGGCAGGCGATCGCCAGGGCCACCAGGCGCGGCACCACCAGGAAGTCCACCTGGTCCACCGACATGACCTCGAGGGCGGCGAGTTCATCGGAGACCGACATGGTGCCCAGCTCCGCCGCCAGGGCGCTGCCGGCGGTGGCGGCCAGGATGATGCCCGTGATGAAGGGGCCCATCTCGCGCGCCATGGAGAGCGCTACCAGGGTGCCGATTTGGTCCTGCTGGCCCAGTTGCGCCAGGTAGATGCCCGTCTGCAGGGCCAGGATCATGCCCGCGAAGAGCCCCACCAGGAGCACCACGTGCAGCACCTGCACGGCCCCCAGGAAAAGCTGGTCCGCCACCATCGCGCGGCGTTTCCAGGTGCTGGGCAGGCGCAAGAAGGCCTGCCCCAGCAACTCGAGCTGGTAACCCCACAGTCGGCAGGTGTCGAAGAAAACGCGCAACATGACGGCCCGGCGGCGGGGATCTTAGCCCGGCCGCCGGTGCGAACCGGAGCCGATTTGCGTTCGGCTCAAGCCTCGACGCGCCTGGGGCGCGGGACTCCCGCCGCTGGGTCACTCCCCTTGGGCGTTCGACCGGGCCGGGGGGCGGTCGGCCTCCCAGCGGGCGGGCCAGCCGGGTCCGGGGAAGGCCGGGCGCAGGATCCCGGGGTCGCTTTCCTCGGGGCCGCTGCGCCAACGCAGCAGCCCGAACAGCAGCGAGGTCTCGCGGGTGCGCGCGCCCTCCGGTCCGAAACTGCGGCGCGCCCACAGGCCGCTGAACGCCGCGCGGCGTTCGTCGCCATCGCTCTCGCGCTGGTACACACCCAGCCAACTGCGTTGGGTGCGCCGATCGCCCTCGCGCTCCAGCACCCAAAGCTCCCAAAGCCAACCGTAGTGGTACTCGAGGATCGGCAGGCGCACGAAGGGATTCAGGGCCAGGACCGCGCGCCGGCTGTGCTCACCCACGTGGTGGGCCTGGTAGAAGGGCCAGTACTTGCGGTAGGCCTCCCGGCGGCCGGTGTCGGTGCGTTCCAGGTCCCACTGGTGCCAGAAGGGCAGCGCGTAGAAGCTCGCGCGGCGAAAGCCCGGCACGTCCTCCTTGCGCACGTGCACCAGGGGCCAGGCGTATTTTTGGGCTTCGAGCCCGTCCCCCTTGAAGTGCGAATAGAAAGGCCAAAGACGCGTGCGCTCCTCGGCCAGCGGCGCCCGTCCGCCCCCTTGCAGGCGCACCAGGAACCAGGGCCCGTCCCAGGCCCAAAAGCCGCTCTCGCGGTCGTAGGCGTAGCCGAAGAAGGGCCAGAGGGTCGTCCAGGACCGGTAGGTTCCGACCCGCGTGTGGCCCAAAAGGGGCCAGACCATCCACTTGAGCTCTTGACCCTCGGGGCCGTGGGCCAGGCGATTGCGATGCACGTGGCCGATGGGCCAAAGCACGAACCAACGCTGGTGGCGCCCGGGGCGCACGTTGTAGCCGAACAGCGGCCAGAAGCGCACCGCTTGGGTCGGGCCGCCCACGCTCCAGCCGAACACCGGCCAGAGCACGTTGTGACCGACCGAAACCTCCTCCCTGAGCTCGGGGTCCAGCTCCGCGTAGGGGCCGATGTCCTCCAGGCCCGTGGGGCGCCGCTCCGTGCGCGCGTAGAGCGGAAAGAAGAGAAACCGGACGTTGTCGAAGGTCAGGAACTTGTCCAAGTCCCCGTAGAAGGGGAACCAGGCCCGTTTGCGCGCGCCGCGTTCGTTTTCCGACCACAGGATGCCGGGCAGGGCCACCAGGTCGAACTCGCGCCGACCTCCCTCCTCGCTGCCCGGCCCCGAGCGCCAGTAGTAGAGCGGGAAGAGAATCGAGGTGATGTCCTCGCCGGCCCGTTCGCGGTACCCGAAGGGCACCAGAAAGTCCGTGCGCTCCGACACCAACTCCGAATGCCGCTCCTGGTCGCGCCAGCCGTAGAGCGGGCGCAGGGCCCGGGCGTGGGGGGCCTCGGCTCCCAAGTCGCGCTCCCAAACGAGCATGCCGCCGAGCCCCTCGGTGCGCACGATGCGATCCGAGCCGGTGGTGCGCGTCAAAAGCGGCGCCACGTGCACGTCGCTGCCGGGCGCGGCGCAGCCCCCCAAAAGGGCGGCCGCGAGGGCGGCGAGCCCCCACGGGGCGCGGCCGACGCTCGCCCGCGGGCGGCGCCGATGGGGCGAATTGCGGAGCACGGCGCCGCCAGGTGTACGGGCCCACGGCCGCCCGGGGCAAGCACCCCGCGCGCGCTTGTCCGCCCGGCGGGGCGTTGCTAGCCTTCGCCCAGCCCCCCCGTTCGGCCGGATTTCGCCCCATGCAGACGATCCTCAGCGGCATCCAGCCCAGCGGTTTGCCGCACCTCGGCAACTACTTCGGCGCGCTCCAGGCCCACGTGGAGGGAGCGGCGCAACCGGGCGAGCACTTCTTTTTCATCGCCGACTACCACGCCCTGACCACGAGCCGCTCGGCCGACGAACTGCGCACCCACGTGCGCGAAATCGCCGTCACCTACCTGGCCCTGGGGCTCGACACCCGCCGCGCGGCCCTCTTCCGCCAGAGCGACGTGCCGGAAGTGACCGAACTGGCCTGGCTCTTGGCCTGCGTGACCGGCATGGGCCTGCTCGAACGGGCCCACTCCTACAAGGACAAGATCGCGCGCGGCATCAAACCCAGCGTGGGCCTGTTCACCTATCCGGTGCTGATGGCCGCGGACATCTTGGCCTACGACACGGACCTGGTGCCGGTAGGCAAGGACCAGATCCAGCACATCGAGATGGCCCAGGACATGGCGGCCAGCTTCAACAGCCGCTTCGGCGAGGTCTTCAAGCGCCCCGAGCCGCGCCTGCAGAGCGCGGAAAATCTGCAAAAGGTGCCGGGTCTGGACGGCCAAAAGATGAGCAAGAGCTACGGCAACACGCTGTGGATCTTCGAGAGCGGCAAAGCGCTCAAAAAGGCCGTCGGGCGCATCCCCACCGACAGCCGCGCGCCGGAGGAGCCCAAGGAGCCCTCCGAGTTGCTGCTGTTCGACCTCTTGTCCCTGTTCCTGGCGCCCGAGGAGTTCGCCGCCCTGGGGGAGAGTGTGCGCCGCGGCGGGCCCGGTGCGCCGGGATACGGGCACCTCAAGCAGCGCCTGGTGGCGGCGATCGACGACTACTTCGCCCCGGCCCGCGAGCGCCGGGAAGCCCTGCTGGCGGACCCGGCCCAGGTCGACCGGGTGCTCGCCGACGGGGCCGGCCGCGCCCGGGAGCGAGCCGGCGAGGTACTCGCGCGGGCGCGCCTCGCCTGCGGCCTGCGTTGACAGCGTGGGAAAAGATCCGCTGAGCCGACCCGAAGGCGCTTCCCTGAGAGAGCCGGAGCCTTGCGAAGTGCAGGGTCCTGGGACTCGGGGTGCCCCGGGGGCAGACTAGGGGCCCGCGCACATCCCCGACCGAATATGCCCATGTCCTTCCCGCGCCTCGCCCGCACCCACGCCCTCGTCGCGCTGCTCCTGGTCGCCGCCTGCGCCGGTCCCGCACCGGCCCCCGAGCCCGGTCCGGAAGCTCCCGCGGTGATCCCGCCCTTCACCACGGCCTTCCGCGAGCCGGGGGTGCTGGTGGCCGAGCGTGTCCGCATCGAAGGCCCGGTCGGGCTGCTCGAGCACTTCGCCGCCGTGCAGGATCCCGAGCGCTTCGAATACGTGGCGGAAGCCACCGATGAGGGTTTTCGCCAGCGTTGGACCCTGCTTCCGGGGGTCTTCGGCGAAATTCGCGGGCAGTTGGATGGCTGGCAGATCGCGGCGCTTTCGCGGTTGGAGGTGCTCGAACGCCACCGGGAGGGACCGGTCGTGCTCGAAGCGTCCGGGGACGTCTTCGTGTCCGCGGGACTTGCCGATCAGCAGGGCCTGCACACGGACCAGTTCCGCAAGGTCGGCCACCGGCCGGGCGAGGGGTGATCGGCCGAGCCCGTTTGCGCCCCGCCGCTGCGCTTCTGATCGTGGTCGTCGTCTGCGGCCTCGGTTGCCGCTCGGCGGGGGCCCCCGGTTGGTCGCCCACGGGCGCAAGCGGCGAAGGCGCGGCCAGCGGCGAGCGGGTCGAGCCGGATTCGGGCTGGGTGGAAATCCTCGCTCGGGCCTCCGAGCGGGAGGCGTTTGGGGATCTGGAGGGAGCTGCCGCGAAGATCGAAGCGGCCCTCGCTGTGCCCGGGCTGGACGAGGGCGGACGTGTCTGGTTGGCCCTGCGCCTGCAGGATTTGGAGGAGCGTTCCCTCTCCGCTCGGCCCGCGCCCGCGCCCGGGCCGACGGCTGGGGAGGATTCCGCCCAGACCGTTTTGCGCGTGCGGTACGCCCAGCGGGCCCGGGGTTCCGAACGGGCGCTCGACTGGTTGCTGGCGGCCCGCGCGGAGGAGGACGACCTGGCGGCGCTGCACCTGCTCGGGCGCGCACTGGAGTTCGATGGGAGCTTCGCTTGGGCCCACTACGGCCGCGCCCACGTGCTGCTGCGCCTGGGCGGGCTGGAGGAATCGCGCCAGGCCCTGGACCGGGCGCTGGCTTTGGAGCCCGGCCACATCCCGGCCCGCCGGCTGGAGGTGCGTTGGCTGGAGCGCCAGGGCCGCAGCCGCGACGCGCTCGCCGCCCTGGACGCTTGGCTGCAGCGCACGGCGACGGATCCCCGCGTCGCGGAGCCGCAGCGGGTCGCCGCCCGCATCGACGCCGCCGCGCTCTCCTTGGAGGGGGAGGGCGAACAGGCGGCCTTGGCGCGACTGGCGGCCCTGGGGCCCCTGGAAGGCGCCCAGCGGGAGCGGGCGTTGCTGCTCCAGGCCGTGGCCTTGGACGGGCTGGGCCGCTCGGAGGAGGCCCTCGCGGCTGCCCGCGCGGCCCAGGGCGGGGGGGAAGGCGGGATGTTGGCCTGGATGCACGAGGCCCTGCTGCTGGAGCGGCGCCTTGGGGACCCGGCCGGGGCCCGGCGGGCCTGGCTCCAGGTGCTCGCGGCGGTCGGCGAGGGTTCGGCCGAGCGGGACCTGGACGGTGTGCTCGCGGTGCTGCGCGCGCGTTTTGCCCTGGCGCGACTCGAATCGGCGGGGGCACCGTGATCGCCGTCGTCCAGCGGGTGGCGGAGGCGCGCGTGGAGGTCGCCGGCGAGACCGTCGGCGCCATCGGCGCGGGCATGCTCGTCCTGCTCGGGGTGCTGCGCGGGGACGGCCCCGAAGAGGTCGATCGCCTGGCGCGCCGGATCGCCGAGTTCCGCTTCTTCCAGGATGAAAACGGGCGCATGAACCTCTCCGCCGCCCAGGTGGGGGGTGGGGTGCTGGTGGTCAGCCAGTTCACCCTGGCCGCCGACGGCCGCCGGGGCCGCCGGCCCTCCTTCGACCGGGCGGCGCCGCCGGCCGAGGCCGAGCCGCTCTACGAGCGCTTCGTCGCGGCGATCCGCTCCGCGGGACTGGAGGTGGCCACGGGCCGCTTCGGTGCGGCCATGCGCATCCATCTGGTGGCGGACGGCCCGGTGACGTTTGCCCTCGAAGAGCGCGCCGAAGGGTGAAGGCCCGGCGCCGCGGGAGCGGCCCGGGGGACTCTCACCCCGCCCCATGGCCCTGGGCGCGGGGCGCACCCGAACCGCCGCAAGTCGTTGCTTGACCGGGCCCTAGCGCGCGGCTCCAATCCTCCGGGCCCCCGCCCGAACGACCGTCCGAACGCCCGCGCAACCCCCGTACGAAGCCTCCACCGGAGCTCTCCTCACCTCCCGCCATGCGCGGACCGGACACGCGAACCACCACCAAGAAGGACCTGGTCCACCGCATCGCGGAACAGACCGGTCAGACCAAGGTGGTCGTCAAGGAGGTGATCCAGCGCTTCCTGGACGAGATCGTCGACGAGCTGGCCATGGGCCATCGGCTCGAATTCCGCGACTTCGGAGTGTTCGAGGTCAAGGAGCGCGCCCCGCGCCAGGCCCAGAACCCCAAGACCCTGGAGAAGGTCGAGGTGTCCCTCAAGCGCCAAGTGCGCTTCAAGGTCGGCCGCATGATGCGCCGCAAGGTCTGCGAGCAGCCCGCGCCGAAACCCGCCGCCGAGCCCCGCCCCCCGCAGGCCCAGGAACCGCCGCCCAAGCCCCCGGCCCGCCCCTCCAGCCCCTTCTGACCCGGGGCGCCCGAGCGGTTCGCGGGCGCGGTTCGCAGGCCCAGCGCGCGGGCTTCCAGCCCGCTTCTTCGCCTCCCGCTGCTCGGCTGCCCCTGTTCCTTAGGCCCGGCGGGCCGCCTCCAAGCCCCGCTCCACGTCCTCGATCAGATCGTCCACGTGTTCGATCCCGACCGAGAGCCGCACGAGCCCGTCCGACAGCCCCGCCGCCCGGCGCGTCTCCGCCGGAATGGCCGCGTGGGTCATGATCGGCGGCACCTCGACCAGGGACTCGACTCCACCCAAGGACTCCGCCAGGGTGAACACCCGCGTGGCGCTCGCGAAGGCCACGCCCGCCGGCACGCCGCCGCGCAGTTCGAAGGAAATCATCCCGCCGCCCGCGGCCATCTGCCGCGCGGCCAGGTCCGCCTGGGGGTGGGACGGCAGACCGGGATAGAGCACCCGCGCCACGTCCGCGCTGGCTTCCAAATGCCGGGCCACCGCCAGGGCGTTCTCCACGTGCCGATCCATGCGCACATGCAGGGTTTTGAGCCCGCGCAGCACGAGGAACGCATCCATCGGCCCGAACTGGGCGCCGACCGCGTTCTGGTGAAACGCGAGTTCCTCGCGCAAGGCGGCGTCGCTGCCGATCAGCGCTCCGCCCACCACGTCCGAGTGTCCGCCCAGGTACTTGGTCAGGGAATGCACCACCAGATCGGCGCCCAGTTCCAGCGGCCGTTGCAGGTAGGGCGTGGCGAAGGTGTTGTCGACGATGCACAGGGCGCCGGCGGCTTTGGCCAGGCGCGCGCAGGCGGCGATGTCCGCCAGCTTCAGCAGCGGATTGGTCGGCGTCTCCAGGTAGAGGTACTTGGCTCCACCGGCCAAGGCGCGCTCGACCGCTGCCAGATCGCTGGTGTTCACGAAGTCGAAGCGGATGCCGAAGTGCCCGAAGCACTTGAGGAACAGGCGGTGGGTGCCCCCGTAGAGGTCGTCGCCGGCCACGACCCGATCCCCCGGGCGCAGGCGTTGGAGCAGCGCGGCAATGCCGGCCAGCCCCGAGGCGAAACACAGTCCCCAGGCGCCGCTCTCCAGGGAGGCCAGGTTCTGCTCCAGCACCGTGCGCGTCGGATTGGTCGTGCGCGAGTACTCGTAGCCCAAGCGCGGCACACCCGGCGCGTCCTGTTCGTAGGTGCTGTTGAAGTAGACCGGCGTCATCAGGGCGCCGTTGCGCTCGTCCGAGACCTGGCCCGCGTGGATGGCGCGGGTTTCGAAGCGGCCGTGGTTGTTGGCGATGGGGGCCGGAGCGGTCGGTTCGGACATGGGGCGGGAGGCGCTAAGGGGGTCGGGTCGGGAATGGGCGGAAAACGGGCGCTGGAGTCTACTGATCCGAAGCGCGAGCGCGGCCCCGCCGCTTCCCCGCCACCCGCTTCGCCTTCCCAGGCGGCGCCGCCGGCCTCGCCCGATCCGTAGAATCCCCAAAGCCCATGGCTCCCCCGCGTCCCCTCGTCGGCGTCCTCCTGGCGCTCCTCTGCTTCGGCGCGGCCTGGGTCTACGTGTCCGGGGTCTCCATGGAGCGGAGCCTGGGCTGGGACGAGTCCATGCACGCGGGCCTGCCGGCGGCTCGCATGGCTTTGGCGGCGGCGGACGGCGAGCCCCTGGCGGCCCTCGAAGTCGCGGTGCACTGCCAGCAGTACCCCTTTCTGTTTCCGGCGTACCTGGCGGGAGCCCAGGGCCTGTTCGGGGTGGGGGAGTGGACCATGCGGCTGGCGTCGCGGGCCCTTTGGCCCTTGGCGCTGTTGGCCCTTTGGCTGATCGGGCGCGAGTTGGCGCAAAAGTCCGCGGGGCGCGAGTTTCGAGGCGCCGCCCTGGTGCCCTGGTACGCCCTGGCCCTGGGGGCGGCTTCGCCCCTGCTGCTGGCGTTCTCCGGCACCCTGTTCCTCGAAGTGCCGTCCCTGGTGGCCGGCCTCTTCACCCTTTGGATTTGGCTCGTTCGCGCGCGCGCCGACGGTCCCGGCGCCCAGGTGCGCTTGGACCTCTTGGCCGGTTTGCTTTGGACAGCGGCGTTTTTCACCAAGTTCAACTACGCGCTCCTTTTGCTCGCGCCCCTTGCGCTGGACTTCGCGATCGAAGCCGCGGCGCTGGTGCGCTCCGGCCGCGCGCGTGCCGCCCTGGCGCGGGCCGCGCGCCTGCTGGCGATTCCGGTGTTGGCGCTCGCCTGGTGGTTCCTCTTGCCCTGGCCCGGCGATTGGGCCCTGGGGGCCGACCACCGCGCGGCGTTCCTGTCGTTTTTGGGGGGCAACCTGGAGTTCGACCGCACCCCCTGGTCCCGGCGGCTTTGGGAGTTGGGCACGTTTTTGACCTTCGGACCGGCGGCGCTTTTGGTGCTCGCCGTCGGTGTTGCCGCGGCGCTGCCCTGCGCGGCGCTGCGCCCGGTGCGGCCGGTGGCCCTGGTGGCGCTTGTGGCGGGAATCGCGGTGCTCGGGCACAACTTCTTCCTGGAGCGTTTCCTGCTCGCCATCGCTCTCGGTGTTTGGCCCATGGCGGCCTACGGGCTCGCGCGGCTCAGTCCCGCGGCGTTCAGCGCTCCCGTTTGGCGCATGGCGGCGGCGACCCTCGGGCTGGTGCTCGTGCCCGCGGCCCTGGCGCCCCTGACGGCCGGCATCTACGCGGACACGATCGGGGCGCGCACCGAAACGAACCGCGAGGTGCTCCAAATCCACCACGCGAGCCGCTTCGACCTCCGGCCGGGCCGCGCCCTGCCGACAGCGGGCCTGGCGCGCGAGGAACACGACGCGCTGCTCGAACTGGTGGCGCGCACGGCCGGGCCTTCGGAGCGTGTCGCTTGGCTCGGCATGAGCAGCGAACTGTCGCCGGCCGCCCTGCACTTCGGGTTGCTGGCGCGCGGCGGCGATCGGGAGCGTTTCCGGCGCGACGCGGGTGCGGCGCGCGGCGACGGCGAACCGGCCATGGACGTCACCTTCCAGGGAGTCGATCCGGGCTGGAGCGGCGATCACGTGCGCCTGTGGGCGCGCCAGTTTGATCTGGTGTTTTGCAGCGAGCCGATCGATCTGCGCCGGCGCGGTTCGCGCCGGTTCCTGGAGCGCTATCGCTCGGACCTCTTCGCCACCGGCGAGTTCGAATACGAACGCATCGGCGCCGTGGACCTCAAGCCGCCCTTCGGCGAACCCTATTCCGTGGAGCTCTTTGCGTGTCGTCCCGTCCCGCGTTGAAGGGCGCACGGGCGGTGGGTACCGCGCCCGATGCCGGGCCCGATGCGGCGCGCAGGCCCGCGCTCGACGCCTTCGCCGCCGACGCCCTGGACTGGGACGAGGTGCGCGCCCTCTTCGCGCCGTTCGCGCGCTCGGCGGTCGGACGCAGAGCCCTTGAGGAACTCGCGCCCGAGTCAGAGTCCGAAGCGCGCGAGGCCCTTGCGCGCCTGCGCGAAGCCTTCGGGCGCCTTGAGGAGGAGCGCGAGCCGCCGCTTGCGGGTTTGCCCGATCCGCGCGCCATGCTGGAGCGCGCGCGCGCCGAAGGCCTGGCCATGACCGGCGGCGAGTTGGTGCAACTCTCGGGCTTCCTGCGCGTTTTGGCCGCCACGGGCGATCTCCTGCGCGAACAGCGCCGCCGCTGGCCGGCCTTGGCGCGGCTCGCTGGGCGACTGCCGGCGCTCGACGATCTGCGGGCGGAGTTGGAGCAGGGGCTCGACGCCGCGGGTCAACCCAAGGACGAAGCGTCGCCGGAGTTGGCGCGCCTGCGCGCGGAGCTGCGCCGGGTGCACCGCAGCTTGGCCGAGGCCCTGGCCGGCGTGGCCCGGCGCCCCGGCGTGCGCGCGGCCCTGGCCGACGGTCAGGCGGGCAGCGTGCACCTGCGCCACGGGCGCGCGACCCTGGCGGTCAAGGCGACCCAGTTGGGCCGCGTGCCGGGGGCCGTGCTCGATCGTTCGGCCGGCGGCGAAACGCTGTTCGTCGAACCGCGCGAGGTGGCGGATTTGGGCAACCGGGCGGTGGAACTCGCCGGCGACGAGGCCCGCGAGGCCAGCCGGTTGTTGGTGGGCTACACACGCTCGGCCCTGGCGCGCGGCGAGGCGATCGCCGCCGGTGCGCGGGAACTCGGGCGCGTGGAAGTAGCGTTCCTCGGCGCCGCCGCGGCCCACGCCCTGGGCGGGCGGCCGGCGTTGTTGCCGGGCGAACCGGGGGCGGCCCAGGGGCTGCTGCTGCGCGGCGCGCGCCACCCGCTGCTCGTGGCGGACATCGGCGACGGCCAGGGAGTGCGCGCGAGTCTTTCGACCTTCGCGGCGCACCTGACGCGCCTCATCGCCGGGTTGGAGCGCGCGGCTCCCGACGTGCTGTTCCTGCTCGATGAGG
>JBJHAV010000064.1:0-15827 GCA_050480685.1 Planctomycetaceae bacterium
ATCCAGCCGCCTGCGCAACTCTTCGTCCGCGGCCGCGCGCTGATTGAGTTCCTGCTGGGCCGCCTCCGTCTCCAGGTCGCGGGCCGAGCGCACCACCGCCTCCACGTCGATGGGCATGCCTTCGTTCCAGGCGAGCAGTACCGCGCGCAGCCGCTCGGCTTCCTCCAGCACCTTGCGGCGCCGCTCCTGCCAATGGGCGATGCGCTCCGGCGACTCGGACGTGTCCGGGCGATGGAAGACGATCTCGTGGAATAGCTCGCGCCGCTGCAGGGGATCGGCGCGCAGGTCGTGCATGCGGATCGCGCCGATGCCTTCCTCCAGGGCGATGCGCCAGCCGTCCGGCTTCACCGCGTAGCGTTCGAGCACCAACATCGTGCGCTCGTCCTGGATCGCCACGAAGGTCGAATCCTCGGCGAAGAAGTAGTCGCGAATGCGGTCCACCTCGCCGCGGATCAGGGGCATCAGCGAAACGCCGTCGAGCTTCTCCCAAACGTCGCGCTGGGGGGGAGGCTCGAAGCCGAGCAGGTCCACCAGGGTCGGGAAGAAATCAATCGCCTCCACGGTGGCCTCCACGCGCACCCCCGCCGGCAGGCCCTTGGGCCAGTGCAGGATCAGCGGCACGTGGAGGTTCGAGTTGTACATGTGGTTGTGTTCCCAGCGCCCGCCCTCGCCGAAGTCCTCGCCGTGGTCGCTGGAGAGGATCACCAGGGTGTTGTCGAGCACTCCCTGACGCTCGAGTTCCGCCATCACCCGCCCGATCTGGTGGTCCGCCTCGGTCACCCCCGCCAGATACAGGTTATAGATCTGCTGGATGTCCGCGTCGGTGGGTACATACTCCCCGCGCTCGATCATCTGGCGGTGGGCGGAATAAAAGGCCTGGATCGGTCCGTCGTAGTTCGGATCCACGTACATGGACCGGAAGGGCTCGGGCGGATCGTAGGGCGTGTGCGTCGAATAGATGTGCATGAACGCCGACCAACGCCGGCCCTCGTGCTCCTCGATCCAGTCCAGCACCAGGTTCGCCAAACGGTCGGGGTCGAGCCTCTGGCGCAGCTTTTCGAGGGCACCGTGCACCGCGAGCACCGAACGGAACAAACTCCAGCGGCTGTCGAGCTGCACGAAGGGGTGCCCCTTCATCAACTCCACATAACCGTCAAAACCCTCGGCCAAACCCGACCCGTGGGAAAGCGCTCCGGTCATGAAGGCCGCGCCCGCGATGTCGTCGTTTTGCATCACGCGCCCATCCGTGCGCGTGCCCACCTTCAAATACTTCTGGTAGGTCAGGTTTTGGCGCAGGCGCTCACCCGCTTCCATGCGGATCAGCCCATGCCGCCGCGGGTACTTGCCGGTGAAAAACGAACCGAAGCTGGTCCAGGTGTAGGGCGCTTGCACCAGGGCGCGCTCGAAAAGCACACCTCCGGCCGCCAACCGATCCATGTTCGGCGTCTTGACCGAGGTATTCCCGTAGGCCCCGACCTCGTTGGGGCGCAGGGCGTCGACGATCACGAAGAGCACGTTCGGCAGGTCGCTGTTGCGCTCGTTCAGCGTGCCCCGTTCGGCCGCGCTGCGGCCCTGCGTCCAGATGAAAGCCCCGCCGATCGCCCAGACGAGCAGCACGGCTGCGAGCACGCCGCGCCACGCGCCGGCTCCCAGGCGTCCCACCGGCCAAGAAAGGATCAGACCGCCCAGCAGCCCGCCGCCGGCCATGGCCGCGGCCACGCCGATGCGTTGGGGCGAAGTCACCGGCAGACCGGGGAAGTAGCGCTCGCGGGTCGCCCAAAAGGCCAGCACGGCGATGGCCGCGCCGGCGTTCAGGGCGAAGACCACGCTGCGCCCGAAGGCCGCCGGCCGCCTGCGCAAGAGGGGCCAGCCCAAGAGCACCGTGACGGCGCCGAGCAGGGCGAAAACGACCCCGTAGAGCGCCATCGCGCCGGCCGCGTTCGGCGCCAGGTCCCAGAGGGTCAGCGGCGTGGACGGCGTCCAAGCCTGCTCCGGCAACCCTTGGAAGTAGCGCAGGACTCGCACGGAGTCCACCAGGCCGACCAGGCTGCCCGCCAGGGCACCCGCGCCGAGCCCCTGGTACAGGCCGCCCAAAAGACCGCCGGGGCGCTCGGCGGCGGGGTCTCGGCCGCTTTGGCTCACTTGGTGCATGGAATCTGGAAACCTACCACACGGGACCCGGGCGGCACGGGGCGCTCCGCCGTACTCCGCGCCGCACCCCGGGCCGGGGCTGGGCTGGGCCGGCGCCGCGACCCCACTCCCCCTACCTCGAACTCAGGCCAGCCGATACCTCAGGGAGTTTCCGTCCCGGCGCACGTCGAGGGCCGCCGCCGGCACCCGGTAGTCGAGCCCGCGCGCGCCCCCGGCCCCGACCAACCGCTCCTCCACCTCCAGCCCGTCCCCGTCCACGCGCAACCGGCGCTCCACCCGGCTGCCGGGCACCTCGCGCCCGTCGCGCCAGGCCAGGGGCCCGGAAATCCCAAAGCCGTCGCCCAAAACCTCCACCCGCGGGGCCAGGGCGAAGTGACTGGCGACCCGCGGCGCGGCCGGGGCCAGCACCGCCCGGCGCACCACACCCAGCGGCAAGCGCAGGGCGCGTCCGCGCTCGCCGGCGCGCCAGGCCACCCGCGCGAGCCACAGGCTGAAACGCGGTTCCGCGCCGCCGGAGCGCAGGCCCCGGGCCAAGGACGGCGCGCCCTTCCAGCCGGCCCACTCGGCCTCCTGGCGTCCGCCGAAGCGGCAACGTTCGAGCAGTTCCGCGCCGTCGCTGCGCCGCTGCACACGCAGCAACCCCGCCCCGTGGGGGCCGCCGTGGTGGGCGTTGAAGGCCGGCCGGCCGCCGCGTACCCACGCCACCACGCGGCCGTCCTCCAGCCGCCCCATCTGCGCCCCGGGGAACCAGGTGACCGACAGGTCCAGGGCGTTCGGCGAGCGCTTCGTTTCCGCATACCCCTTGGCCGCCTCCAGTTCGGGTAGCACCCGCGCGATCCAGCAGGCGTGGGCTGCCCAGAACAGCGGGCATTGGTAACTCGGTCCGCGCCCCCGCCCGGGCTGGTGACTCGTGGGCACACCATCCGGGCCCAGGTGATCGACCCAAGAGCGCCACGCGGCCAAAGCCGCGAGCCCCAGGTCCCGTCGCCCGAAGAGCCGCCCGCCCAGGGCCAGCGCGTGCACGTCGAAAACGTGACTGGCGACCTCGTAGTTCGCGCCCCAATACCAGGGTTTGGCCTCCACCAGTCCGGTTTTGATGCCGTCGACCCCTTGCAGGGCGCGCACGAAGTCGAGCCCCCGTTCCAGGGGCGTGCGGAAGAGCTTGCCGGCGGGATCACGCCCGAGGGTCAAAAGCGCGTGGGCCGTGAAGCCGCTCACCCGCGATTGATAAAAACTCGAGACGTCGCTGGAGCCCGGGTGGCCGGCGCCCCACTCGATCGGGTGGTACGGAAAGCTCCCGTCCGGATGCTGCACCGCTTCGAGCACGCCGACGGCCTCGACCGCGGCCTTTTCCAGGTCCTGGGTCACACCGCGGTCGCCGGAAACCTGCGCCGCCGCCGCGAGTCCCGTCAGGCCCCAGGCGCGCTGGGCCGGGATGCCCTTGTCGAGCACCGCGTAGCGCAGGTAGGTGTGCGCGTGCAGCACCGAAGCGTGCGCAAAGGCCTCCCGATCGGCCGCATCCAGCGACTCTCCGCGGGCCAGCACCAAACTCGCCAGGGCGTCGCTCGCGGCGCCGCCGTCGATCACGCTGTTGGAGCAGTTGAAGGGATCGTGTCGCCCGGGACGGAAGGTGTGGCAGGGGCTGGTGCCCTCGCGCACCAGATTCGCCACAAGCCGCCGGCCCTGGCGCACGGCGAATTCCAAGAACCAGGGCTCGCCCAAGACCCCGTGCAGCTCGAGCGCCAAAATCGCCGCGCAGGCGCTCTTTCCGGTGTGTTCGATCCGGTGCTGGGGGCAGATCAGACGCCCCTCGGAATCCTCCAAACTCGCCAACCAACGCAGGGTGCGTGTCAGCGGTTCGAGCAGATCCGCTCCGATGGCCGCGGGACTCATCGCCCCAGGTAGTCCCCGTAGAGCCGCCACATGGGTCCGAGCGGTTCCGCTTCGCGCCCGCGCAGCCGCCGCCCGAGCTGCATCGCGGTGTAATCGACGAGCGAGAGCGCCACGCAGGCCTTCAGCCACCAGCCGGCCATGCGCCCGTGGTGTTTGCGGTAGTACACCAGGCGGTTGCGGTGCCACTCGGCCAAAAATCCGCCGAACTGCCGCGTGCTAGCGCCCACGTGGTGCACCACCCGCGCGCCGGCCAGGAAACGGGTGCGCCACCCGGCCTTGGCCCAGCGTTTGGACAGATCCACGTCGTTGTAGAAGAGCCACAGGTCCTCGTCGAAGGCCCCGAGTTCGTCGAGCACCGACCTGCGCACCAAAAGACAGGCGGCCGGCGGCTGCTCCACGTCCGCGTCGTGCTCGTGGTCGAAGTCGCGCCGGAAGTAGCGCCGCAGCTCGCGGTTTTCCGGGAACCAGCGCTCCAAAGGTGTGGCGAAAAACAGCGCCGTGCGCCAAGTGGGAAACGCTTGGCAGGCGGCCTGGGTGCGCCCGTCCGGGTGCACCAGCCGCGGCGCCGCGGCGGCGTAGTCCCCGTGGCGTTCGAGAAAGTCCACCATTCGCCGAAGGGCATCCGGGGCCATCTCCGTGTCCGCGTTGAGCAGGAGCACGTAGCGCCCGCGCGCCAGGGCGATGCCCTGGTTGCAGCCGCGGGCGAACCCCTCATTGACCTGGTTGCGCACTAAATGCGCCCGCGGGAATTCCTCGGCGACCATGTCCGCCGATCCGTCGCCGCTGGCGTTGTCGATCACGATCCACTGCTCGGCGCCCAGCTCCGACGCTTCCAGGTGCCGCAGGCACACACGCAGCAGCTCGCGGGTGTTCCAGGAGGGAATCACCACGCTGACGAGGGGTTCGTCCGCGGCGCTCATGCGCCGCTCCCCCTCCGAGCGCGCGGGGCGGCCGCGGGCTGTGCGCCCATGTGCTCCACCAGTCGGCGCATGAGCGCGTCGACTTCGTGTTCTTCGGACACCAAGCCGCGCAGACGCGCTCCGAGCCCGGCCGTTTCTTCGGGCGTGCGGTCCAAAAGCGCCCCGGCCTTGGCCGCCAAATCCTTCGGGTCAGCGGCCGCAAAACAGAGCTGCGCCGCCTCGTCCCCGAGCCCGCGCAGCACATGGCCGAAGGATTCGTTGCAGGTCAAAATAGGCCGCTCGCAAGCCATTGCTTCGAGCACCACCTTGTCCACGCTGCCGGTGAAGCTGGCGTTGATCAGCAGCGCCGCGCGCTGGTAGACCGACGGGATCTCCGGATAGGGGAGCGCCCCGTGCAGGGCCACTCGATCCCCCAGACCCAAGCGCTCGATGCGCTCGCGCACCCGCCGTCCGAACTCCGCGTCCCCCGCGGCCAACTCGGGCCCCACCAGGTCCAGGCCCACCTCCCGGCCCTCGCTCACCAAAAGCGCCAAAGCCTCCAAAATCGTCAGCGGATCCTTGGCCGGTGTGAGCCGCCCCACCGACAGCAACCTGGGCGGCGACAGGGGCTGCCCCGCGGCGCAAAAGTGCTCCAGGTCGATGCCGTGCCCGGTGACCACCTTTTTCGGCGTCTCGAGCCGCAGGGACTCTGGACTGGCGGTGAAGATCGCCTCCACGCGCCGTTCGGCTCGCCGCAGGCGCTCGTCGACGCCCTTGTGGGTGTACCAAAGGAAGAGCCTCGCCCCCCGGCGCCTGGCCGGCCCCGCGGCCACGAGCGCGTACCGCGGCACCATGTGCGCCAGCACCGTGTCGAATCCATCGCGCCCGAGGGCTTCTTTCAAGAACCGCTGGTAACGCAACCAACGGGTCAAACGCCCCTCTCGCCCGAGCACGCGCACATCCACGTTGGCGGGCAGGTCCGATACGTCGCCGACTTCCAGGGCAACGACTCGCACGCGTTCGCTGCGCTCGGCCAAACCGCGCACCCAACGGGACACAAAACCCAAGACCGCATCGCGCCGGTCGAGCACCTGGGTCAAGAAGAGCAGCTTCACCGCCGACGGGCCTCCTGGCCGACCAGTTCGTGCAGCCCGCGCGCATAACCCTCCAGCACCCGCGCGTATTCGTAGCGCTCCGCCAGGGCGCGGGCCTCGCCCGCGGCGCGCTCCCAGCGAGCCGCATCCCCCAGCACGGCGCCGATGCCCTGGGCCAAACCCGCGGCGTCGAAACCGGCCAGCGCGCCGCCTCGCCCTTCGGCGAGTAACTCGCCCATCACCCCCACCGGGGTGGAAACCACCGGCGTGCCCGAGGCCAAGGCCTCCACCGTGACCCGCGGGCCCCCTTCGCAGGTGGACGCACAGACCACGACCCGCGCGCTGCGGTACGCATCCGCCAGATCCTTCGGGCCGGGCAGCCACTCGATCCACTCCAGGCGGTCAGCGAGCCCGAGCGCAGCCGCCCGCGCCTCCAGGCGCCCGCGCAGGGGCCCGCGCCCGACCAGGGTCAAGCGCGGCCTGAGCCCTTGCCCTTGGAGCAAAACCAAGGCGTCGAGCAGCGCGAAGAGGCCCTTGTTTTCGACCAAACGCCCCACGAAGAGCAGATCCCGCGTGCGCTGAAAACCAGCCTCGGCCGGCCGGAAGCAGTCGAGATCGATGTAGAGCGAAGGAAGCACCAAAATCCGCTCGCGCGGCACACCCCACCGGCTGAGCAAGTCGGGCATCTCGCCGCTGTTCACCACGCGGAACGCAGCCGCGCGTTTCACCGCCCAACGCACATAACGCCGCGCCACCCACTTGTCGAAGCGCTCGCGCAGGCTGGCCGCCACCGGATGGCCCGGCACGTGGTGGATCTCCGACAGGTAAGGCACACCGCTGGCCCGCGAAAGTCGCGCGGCACCGAGCCCGTTGTAGAACCAGCCATAGTCGTGGCTGACGATCAAACGCGCCCCGTGCTGGGCGAGCAGGTCGCGGCCCTTGGCTTCGATCCACCCGACCATGCGCGCTCGCCCGACGGGCGCCGGATGCAGGTGCACCACCTCGTGGATGCGCGTGGTGGTCACCGCGCGATCCGGTTTCGGGCAGAGCACGTCGATACGCTCGAACCAGCGCGAAAACTCCGCCTGCATCTGGTGGAAAGGGCCGATTTCCCCCACCGAGGATTGGCGGTCGCCGGAAACCATCAGGAGGCGCATCGGCGTTCCTCCAGCACGGCGGTGTAGAGCTCTTCCAACCGGTCCGCCAAAACGCGCGCCCCGTGGCGCGCCGCCACGCGCACCCGGGCCCGTTCGCCCATGGCTCCGGCTTCCCGCCGGTCGTCCATCAGCTTGGCCAAATGAAAGGCCAGGCCGTCCGAGCCATCGCCGGGCGAGGACAACAGCCCGGTGCGCTCGTGGGCCACGATCTCCGGGATGCCCCCGACGGCCGGCGCCACCACCGGCAGCGCACTCGCGCCCGCTTCGATCAGGGCCACCGGCAGGCCTTCGGTGCGCGAACTGGAAAGCACCGCATCCAGCTCGGCATAGATCCCCACCACATCCTCCAGGGCGCCCAAGAGGTGCGCGCGTTCCGCCACCTGGGGGTCGAGCGCCCCAATCGCCCGCTCCAGGCCGAGCCACTCGGGGCCATCACCCACGAACACCAGGTGCAGGCCTGGATAACGGGCGGCGAGAAAAACAAAAGCGTCGAGGGCCATGCGCGGTTGTTTGACCTCCGCCAGCCGGCCGATGACCCCCACCACAAAACTATCGGCCGATGCCCCGATCCGCGTGCGCAGGGGACCGGCTTCCCGCGCGGCGAGCCGCTTCGGCGGCAGTTCCAGGAACGGTTCCAACTCGATGCCCGGAGGAATCACCGCCAGCCGTTCTTCGGCGCAAACTTCGAGCCGCACCAAGTCGTCCGCGGTGGTGTGACTGACCGCCACGATGCGATCCGTGCGCGCCGCGAGCCGCCGCTCCACCCGGCGCAGCACCCGCGCCACCGGTTCGGGGAAGTACCCCTCCAGGACGTGCCCGGGGAAGGTGTGCACCGTGGCTGCCCCGGGCACCGCCCTCGCCGCCCGCCGTCCCAGGGCGCCGGCTTTGCTGGCGTGGGTGTGGACCACGTCCGGCTGGAATTCTTCCAAGGCCTGGCGCAGGGCCCGGCCCGCGCGCAGATCGCCGATGGGTGAGAGGCCGCGCCCGAGGCCCGGAATGCGGTGCACATCGAGCCCGCGCGCGCGGGCCGCGTCGAACAGATCGCCCTCGCCGGCCTGGGGCTCGCCGACCAGCAGCCGCACAGCGTGCCCGCGCTCCATGAGCAGCGGGTCCGACGCCAGCACCTGGCGGGCCGGACCGCCCAGGTTCAGGCGGGTGAGGACGCGGGCGATGCGCATGGGGCTCCGAGGCGCGGGAGGATACCACCGCCGGCCGGGGCGCCGCGGCGTCGGCCCGCCCGGTGCGCGGACTTCCGGCCCGCATCGGGAGCGCGACCGTCGGCCTTAGGGGACGAAAAACAGGGCGATGTGGTACCCGCAGAGCAGGGTGTACATGGTCGCCGCCGCGTACAGCCCGAACCTGGCCAGGGGGAAGTGGATGTGGATGCAGAGCACGAGCAGTGCGGCTCCGATCAGGGCGGTCTTGAAGAGGGCAAAGCCCATTCGGCCGCTCTGCAGCATCACGTCCGCCACCGGGTTGAGCTCGATGCCCCCGGCGCGCAGATGGATCATGGTGAAGACCGTGTCCGCCACGTTCATCAGCGCTACCCAGCCCACCAGCAGAAAGGGCCCCAGGCCGTAGCGGTCCACGAAGTTGCCCCGGCCCTCGCCAGCCCGCCTCGCCCCCCGGCGTCGGCCCGCTCCGAAGGACCAACGGCTGAAACGCGGGGTCGGCGTGCGGCGCCGGTCGGGTCCGCGGGGCGGGCCGTTGTCCCCCGCGCCCGCCGAATCACGAAGGGGAGCTTCCCCGCCGTGGCCGGTGAGGTCGATCGGGGCTGCGCGCTCACTCATGGGACGATCCACCCGGCCATCGGCACCGGGGAGGGTGCTCCTTGAGCCAAGGGCGCCGGACTCTTCGAGCCCCTGGAGCTGCCCGGCCCGGGATGTGCGCGCCCGGCCGGCGGCCCGCTGGTCAGCCGCCCCCCTGGGCGTTGCCGGAGTTGCCCCGGGGCTCCTGGCGCGCCGGCGGATCCCAATGGTCGGGACGCCGCGGCGGCACATAGGGCCGCTCGCTGAGCCAAGGACGATCGAAGGCCGCGGGAGACGGTGCGGCCACCTCGTGCTCCACCGACGTCAGGCGCGAGAAGTGTGTCGCTTCCTCCCGCCACAAACTACGGCGCTGGGGCAAGAGCATGCGCTCCGGCGCCTTCCACTGAGCCCCATGGTCGGCCCACAAACCCGCCCAAGCCTCGCGCACATCGGCCGAAAGCGGCACCTCCGTCCACGAGTCGTAGTCGCAGTAGCCCCAGTGGAGGCTGCGGTTGTACCGCGGCCGGTCCGTGTCGACGAGTTGGAACTGAAGCTGCACCACCCGCCAGCGGCCTTCGTCGACGGCCATGTAGAACTCGCGCATCCACTCGTTTTCGAAGGGACGCACGGTGCGATCGATGCGCACAGCGTAGAGACCGAAGGGACCACCCTGCCCCGGCGCCATGCCTTCGATCGCCGGCGCATCGCCCACTCGCACGAGTTCCGCCCCCAAGGGCACCAGGCTGTGGGGCATGGCCCCCAGCAAAAACTCCCGGCCGACGATCCAACGGGCGTGGGTCACCGCTTGGTTCGAGCGGCCGATCGCTCCGCCGTGTTCCGTCCAGATCACATCTCCGGCCACCACGTCCCGGCGGAACTCGCGCCGGATGTTGTGCCCGTCACCCTCGGTCGCGGCAAACTCCGAGTAGGCGTAGCCGTCTCCGCTGGGCAGGTAGCGCAGCAGGCGAGGCACGTGGTAGTTCACCGACCAATCGGGGCCTTCGGGATCGCGCAGGGGCCGGCGGGCGCGGTAGGCGGTTTCCAGCACCTGCCAGGTCAAACCGGGAACCGCCTGGCCCCAGGCCACGTCGGTGAAGGACAGCCCTTCGACCGCTTGGGACTCGAAACCCGCCGGCAGGGAACCGGCTTCCACCAGGATGCGCTCCAGCGCGGTTCGGCCGGCTTGAACTGCCGCCGGGTCTTCCCACGCCGGATCGCTGGGCGGCCTCGGGCGGGCCGTCTGACCGCGCCCTGCCTGCCTGGCTCCCTGGGCGGCCTCCACCCACGCGGGCGCCAGGAGGAGAGCCGCAAGGGTCAGGGCGGCGAGGGAACGACGGGGCCGGCGGGGGAGAAGGGACACGGACATGGGGGTCGAGGGTAGCGGGGGGCAGCCGAAGGTCGAAGGGCCCGGAGCGCCGTCGGACCGAGAATCCTCAGGGATGGAGATACGCGGCCAGGACCTCGGCCGCGAGCCCGTTGGCCCGCCCATTCGGGTGGGAATCGTGGAAGTGGGCCCAAAGGCGCTCCGGTCGGCGCTCCCCCCATAGATCGGGTCCCAGGTGCACGGCCTCCAGCCCCAGTTCGCTCGCCACCTGGAAAAGCACCTCGTCCACGTCCTGGAACGGGTTTTGGTCCGGCGCGATCAGGAAGGGGTAGAGCGCCACGACAAAACGCGCGCCGGCGGCCTCCGAGGCCGTCCGCATGCGCTCCAAACCTTCGACCAGGCGGGCCCGGCCGCCGCCCGCGAGCAGGTCGCGCCGCGCCGCCCGGGGAGCCGAATCCAGGTCCACCCCGAACCGCAGGGCCCAGCGCTTGCCGAGCACGAACACCGACTGCACCAAGGCCGAGCCAAACGGAAAACCGAACAGCGGGTCGATGACCGCATTCGGATCGACTACCGCCATGGGCAGGGGCGGCTCCACGTCGTTGGCGAAGAAAACGAAGACCACCGTGTCCGGCGAGTGCTCCAGCACGTCCCCGGCGACAACGTGGGCCACGTTGTCGACGTTGTAGCCGGGCACCCCGAAGTTCATCACCAGCGCCGGGGAACCCCGCTCGGCCAGGGCAGCCTCCAGCCGGGCCCCGAGGGTGTCCTCGAAGGCCACCCCGTTGCCGAAGGTGAACGAATCCCCCACCAGGGCGACGCGCCCGCGCACACCCTCGGTCTGGTCCGGGGAAGGCCACTCGGGCCCACGGTACCCGGCCGAGTTGATGCGCACCGGATGCCCCCGGTAGAGGGTTTCGAAATTCGGCCGGAGCTGGGCCGGAAGGATGTCCACGTCCGGCGTGCGAAAGGGCGTGGTGCCGTTTTGGGGCACGGCCCGTCGGGCCAAACATTCTCCGGCCACGAGGGCCAGGGCGCACGCTGCGAAGACCACCGCGATGCGTTTGGCCACACCCGCGCGCACCCCCTTCAATGCGGCCCTCCGCGCGCCACCCTCCGGTACACCGCCAGGGTTTCGTCCACCATGCGGTCGATGCCGAAATGCTGCTCCACACGCGCGCGCCCGGCTTGGCCCAAGCGCCGCCGCCGCTCGGGATCCGCCGCCAGGGCGAGCAGACCCTCCGCCAGGGAATCGACATCCGCCGGCGGCACCAGCAAGCCCGTTTCCCCGTCGATCACAACCTCCGGAACGGCTGAAACCTGCGTCGCCAAAACAGGCAGTTCGCAGGCCATGGCCTCCAGGAACACGAGGCCCAGGCCTTCCCACAGGCTCGCCATCACAAAACAGTCACTGGCCGCGAGCAGGCGCGGCACGTCCCTGCGGATGCCGGCAAAGATCACCGGGCCGTGCACGCCGATTTCCCGCGCCAGCGCTTCGGCGCGCCGGCGCCCGTCCCCAAAGGGATCGTCCCCGAGCAGGAGCAGGCGCAGGTCGGAGCGGCGCTCGCGGGCCTTGGCGAAGGCCCGCAGCAGCACGTCGTGGGCCTTTTGGGGAGCGAAGCGCGCCACGCAGGTGAAGACCACTTCCTCGGGCCCGATACCGAGCTCGGCCCGGGCCGCACCGCGCGCCTCCGGTCCGGCTTCCAACGCGCCATGGAAGGGCGCCGGATCGAGGCCGTAGTAGATGCGTTCCTGGCGCCGGCGCGGCACGCGGCCGTGTTCTTCCACGAAACGGCCCACGTGGTCCGAGAGCACCACCGTCACCCGCGGCAAACGCCCCACCAGTCCGTGCACGAAGGAAACCAGGGGGCGCTTCAGCACCTGCTCGTCGTTGTGTTTGCCGCTGATCAGGCAGCCCCGCCGCCCGGCCAGGGAGGCCGCCACGGCGCCGAGCACATCCGCCTTGAGCAGGTGCGTATGCACGATCTCAGCCCAGCGCAGGTGCGGAAAGAGGCGCCCGAGGGCAGCGGGCCCCGAGCCCACCGCGAGCACCTCCTCGGCCCCCGCGGCCTTGAAGTCGGCCGCCAGGCTGCCCTGGCCCTTGAGGTAGGCCACACGCACCCGGTGCCCGCGCTCCACCTGCCCGCGGGTCTGGGCCAGCAGGTGCATTTCCGCCCCACCGACATCGAGGGTGGTGACCACGTGCAACAACTTCAACGGGCGGCCTCCAGGGCTTCGCGGTAGACCTCTTCGAGCGCGTTGAACATGGCCGTGGGAGCGTAGCGCAGGGCCTGCCTGGCCGCACCCTGCTCTCCCATGCGCCGCCGTTCGTCGGGCGTCTGGGTGGCGAGCCTTCCCATCGCGCGCGCCAAATCGACGGGATCCTCGATCCGCGCCAGGAAACCCGTTTCGCCCTCGACGACCAGATCCCGCGCCCCATCCACGGCCGCGGCCACCACCGGCCGCGCCGCCGCCATGGCCTCCAGCACCGCGTAGGGCATGCCTTCCCAACGGGACGGGAGCAGCAGCCCGTCGGCCGCGGCCAACACCCGCTCCGGGTCATCGCGCCAACCCAAGAAGCGCACCCTGCGCTCCACGCCCAACTCCGCCGCCAGGGCGCGCAGGGAATCCAGATCCTCCCCGTGCCCGACCAGCGCCAGGTGCACGTCCCTAGCCGGCGTTTCGGCCAGGGCCCGCAGGGCCACATCCTGGCCCTTGGCGCGGTTGAGCAGTCCGATCACGGCCAGAACGAGCGCTTCTTCGGGCAACTCGAGCTCCGCGCGCGCCAGGGCCTCGGCGCCGCGCCAACGGGCCGGATCCACCGCATTGGGCACCACGCGCACGCGCTCCGGCGCGACCACACCCGAAGCGCGGATCGTGGCCGCTTCGCTCTCGCTGACGGCGATCAGCCGGTGGGTGCGCGCCGCCAGGGTGCGCTCTACACCGCGGAAAAAGCGCCGCTTGAGCGGCGAGAACATGGCCGAAAACAGGAACGCAAAGGTGTGCGGGGTGTGCACCCGCGCGCCGATGCCGGTCCGCAGGGAGGCCAGCCGCCCCAGCACCCCAGCTTTGCTCGAGTGGGTGTGCACCACATCCGGCCGCCAGGCCCGCAGATCCGCGCACAGGGCGCGTCCGTGGGCCCAATCGGTGCCCGGCCGGATCTCGCGCACCATCGGCAACTCGCGCACCTCGACCCCGGCCGCGCGCAAGCGTTCGAAGTCCCCGCGCACGGCGGGCATGCGCTCGGCGGAAGCGACCACCCGCACCGCCAGCCCCCGCTCGGCCTGCCCCGCGGCCACGTCGGCCAGGTGCCTGCGGGTGCCACCGATGGTGGCCTCCATCACATGCAGAACGCGCACCCGTTCAGTGGGCTCCGGTGCCCTTGACCACGGCGAACATGGTCAGGAACAGGATCACCACGTCGAGCAACAGCGAGCGGTGCTCCACGTAGTAGATGTCGTAGTCGATGTTTTCGTGGATCGCCTCGTTGCGCGCGTAGGAAATCTGCCACAGGCCGGTGATGCCCGGCTTGGCACGCAGTCGCTCGCGCTGCAAGGGGCCGTAGGTGGCGACGATGAAGGGCATCTCGGGCCGCGGCCCAACCATGCTCATTTCGCCGAACAGCACGTTGAGCAACTGGGGCAGCTCATCCAGGCTGTAGCGCCGCAGGTAGCGCCCCACGGGCGTGATGCGCGGATCGTCCGGGCTCGAGGGCGCCACCGCGTCCCCCGAGAGGTGGGTGTACATGGTCCGGAACTTGAACATCCGGAAAGGCGCGCCGTCCTTCCCGATGCGGCTCTGGCGGTAGAACACGGGCCCGGGGGAATCGCGCCGGATCAGCACCGCGGCGATCAGGAAGATGGGCGCCGTAAGGAGCAGCGCGAAGGAGCACAGCACGAGGTCCAACAGGCGCTTGGCGACCGCCCCCAGCAGATTTTGGTCGCGCTCGGGTCGCGTGATCAGCGGAATCGAGTCCAGGTTCTCGATCTTCACCCGCTGGCTCATCAGGTGGTAAAAACGCGGCACCACCCGGTAGCGCACGCCCAGCCGTTCGAGCCGCTCGATCACGCCCATCACGACCTCTTCCTCGGCCTCGGGCAGGGCCACGAAGACCTCGGAGATCTTGAACTCCTTGAGCAGCGCCTCCAGGTCCTCGAAGGTCCCCAAAACCTCGGTGCGGTTGATCGTGCGCCCGACCACCGCGCGGTCCTCGCTGACGAACCCCACCAGGCGCAGACCCAGGGTCGGCACCAACACGAACTTGCGCTGCAGCCACAGGCCCGTGGGCCCGGTCCCCAGGATCAGCGCGTTGCGGTTGCCGACTCCGAGGCGGTGCAGGTTCTGGATGAACTTGAACGAGAAGAAGCGGCTAATCGTGGTGAACAGCAGCACCAGGGTGAAGGTCAGAAAGACCGTGATGCGCGAGAACGCGTTGGGGTCGATGTTCAGATCGACCCAGCGGTGCAGCGTGACCAGCGGTCCGAGCAGCGTGCCCTCCGGCACCTGCGCCGTGGAGCGCAAGAGCACCGTGCCCGTGAAGACCACCAGGAAAGCCACCACCACGCTCTTGGCGACGGCCTTGAACTCCTCCACGTTGAGCAGGCTCTTGACCGGGCTGTACATGCCGAAGCCGTGGAAGGTCACCAGGCAAACGGCCGCGATCATGGCCCACAGCTCGCGGTAGACGGTCCAGGGCAACTCGGCCCCGACCCCGCCCATGCGCTGGCCCACCAGGAAACCCACCAGGCACGCGGCCAGCACCACCGCCAGGTCCACCACCACCTGCACCGTGAGCATCAAGGGCTCGAAGTGCCTGCGCACGAAGGTCCCGAGCACCCGCTTGGCGGGTGCTGCGGCGGACCCCGGCGGGGCCGCCGGATTCGTCGGCGAAGGGGTGGGGCTTTGGGGGGACACGGGGGCTCGGTCGCGGCCGGGGAAACCGCGATCCGACTGGATCGGCCGGGGCGCGGGGGCCTTCTTGACCGCTTTACGACTTCGAGGATAGCGCCGAAGGGCCGAGCCGAGGGACCTGCCCTCCGGCCAGCCAGTCGGCCAGGGCTTGGGCCGCCCTCCCCGCCTGGGCCGGAAAGTTGCGCCGGAAGGCCAGGGCGGCTCCCAGACCGGCCCCGTCCGTGACCGCCCGCAGGGCCGCCCAGGGCACCCCCGCCCGGGCCGCCACGGCCGCCGCCGCCGCCGTCTCCATGTCCGCCACCGCCGCCCCAGCGAAGGCCCGGGCCAGCCGCAGGCGCCGCCAGGGGGTCAAAACCGGCCGATCCGCCGTCACGAACCAGCCCTCCGGCCCCGGCACCGCCTCCCGCCAGCTCGCCAGCAGCCCCCCGTCCGCCGCCACCTCGCGCCCCTCGCGCACCGCCAGGTCCGCCTGCACCGCCACCCGGCAGTGCACCAGCGTGCCCACCTCCAGGTGCGAGCGCAGCCCCCCGCACACCCCCACCACGAACAGCGCCCGCGGCCGCCCCTCCAGCAAAAGCGCCGCCGCCCCGCGGGCCGCCAGCACCTTGCCCACCCCCACCGCCGCCGCCACCACCCGATACCCCCCGAAG
>JBJHAV010000065.1:0-15620 GCA_050480685.1 Planctomycetaceae bacterium
CGGCGCCCGCCGCTGCGCTCCCCGCTTTCGACCACCCCGGTCACACGACCGGGGGACCGCATGAGCGCGGCGGCGGAGAGGTCCGGCACCTCCAAGGACGGGGCGCTGGGGGCGGCGAAAGAACCGAGGGCGACCAGGAATAGGACGGACAGCATGGCGGGGCCTCGCGGAAGGGGAGTTGGACGAGACAGTCCTATCACGCCCCGGAGCGGGTTCCAAGGCGCGCGGGTTTCGCATATCCATGCTTGACGCACGCAAATCCATGCATCATCCTCGGGCCCCATGGCACGCAAATCGAAACGCTCCCGCCGCGGCGCGGGCGAGATTCAGCGCGGCTCGGGCTCCTCCTCCGCCAGTTCGCCCGCATCCGGCCGCCGCCGCGCAGCGGGGCCCGCACCGGACCAGGAGGATGACGAGGACGGCGAGGGCGAAGGCGACGGACCGCCGAACGGCCCGGATCGGCGCCGCCGGGCGATCGTCGAAATCCTCTCGGACGGGCCGGTACCCAGCCAGGAGGAGCTCGGTCAGTTGCTCTCTCGACTCGGCCACGACGTGACCCAGGCCACCCTGAGCCGCGACCTGCGCGCCCTGGGGGTCGTGAAGGGACCGGAGGGTTATCGCCTCGCGGCCGGCCCCCGCGGTCCGGCGAGCGCTGGCCCCTCCGCCCAACTGGTCGGCGCCCTGGCGAACTGGATGCTCTCCTTCCGCCCCGCCGGCAACCTGCTGGTACTGCGCACGCCGCCCGGCGGAGCCTCCGCCCTGGCCCTGGCCCTCGACCAGGCCGCTTTGAGCGAAGCGATCGGTTCGGTGGCCGGCGACGACACGGTGATCGTCGTGGCTCCCACCCCCACCGCGGCCAAGCGCCTGGGCGCCAAACTCGCGCGCATCCGCGCCGGAACGACCCTGTGAACGCAGCAGCGCCCAAGGCGGCCGGCGCCCGCCCGCGGGTGGCCGTGGTCGGGGCCAGCGGTTATGCGGGTCGCGAGCTCTGCCATTGGCTGGAGCGGCATCCGGGTCTGGAGCTGTGCGCGCGCCTCAACGCGCGCCCGGGCATCGCGCCCCCCGAGCCGGAACTGCCCGTGGACGCCCCCCTCGGCACCTACGACCCGGCCGCGCTCCAGGGTCTCGACGGGGTGTTCCTATGCACACCCCACGGCACCGCCGCGCCGCGGGTCGAAGAGGCCTTGGCGAACGCACGCGCGGTGGTGGACCTGTCGGCGGACTTTCGACTGCGGGATCCGGAGCTGTACGCATCGGTGTACGGCGCACACCACCCCCGCCCGGCGCTCCTCGGCAAAGCGGTTTACGGCCTGACGGAGCACTTCCGCGAACAGCTCGCGCACACCAGGCTCGTGGCCAACCCGGGCTGTTATCCCACCGCGGTGCTGACGGCGCTGCTGCCCCTCGAACAGGCCGGACTGCTGGCCCCCGGCGCGGCGGTGGTGGCCGACTGCAAGAGCGGCCTGTCGGGCGCCGGCAAGGAGCCCAGCGACCGCACCCACTTCGGCTCGGTGCACGAAAACTTCCAGGCCTACGGCATCGGCAACCACCGCCACGGGCCCGAAATCGAAGCGTTCCTGTCGGACACACAGGTGATCTTCGTCCCCCACCTGCTGCCGATCTTCCGCGGCATCCTGGCGACGCTCTACCTGGATCCGGCCCCCGGTTTCGGCGCTGGCGACGTGCGCGCCTGTTTGGCCGAACGTTATGCAGCGGAACCTTTCGTGCGTGTGTACGAACGGGGCTGGCCCAAACTCGACCGGGTGCAGCGCACCAACCAATGCCATCTGGGTGTTGCCCAAGCCGGCTCCAAGGTCGTTGTGATCTCGTGCATCGACAACCTGGTCAAGGGCGCCGCGGGGCAGGCGATTCAGAACATGAACCTGCTTTTGGGCCGGCCGGAGAGCGAGGGCCTGGTGTGAAGCCCATGCGCGTTCTCGTCAAGGTGGGCGGAGCCCAACTGGATACGGCCGAGGGACGACGCGGTTTGGCGGCGGCTTTGGCCCAGGCCATCGAACGCGGCCATCGCCCGATCCTGGTGCATGGCGGCGGTCCACAGATCGCCGCCCTCGGTCGCCGGCTGGGTGTCGAAGAACGCCGCTGGCGCGGCCTGCGCATCACCGACGCGGCCACCGCGGAAGCGGTGCAACTGGCGTTGGCGGGAGGCGTGAACAAAACCCTCGTGCAGGCCCTCGTGGCGGCCGGATTGCCCGCGGTGGGCCTGTGCGGCGCCGACGGCGGTTTGATCGCGGCGCGGCGCGTGCGCGGCGTGGATCCAAGCGGCGCGGAGGTCGACCTGGGCTACGTGGGCGAGCCGGCCGAGGTGCGTGGGGCGCTGATCGAAACCCTGCTCGCCGGCGGCTTTTTGCCCGTGATCGCGACCGTTGCGCCCGAAGCGGGTGCGCCAGGCGACGCGCCGCTGCTCAACATCAACGCGGATCAGGCGGCCGGCCCCTTGGCGCGCGCGTGCGCGGCGCAGGCGGTGCTCTTTTTGACGGATGTGCCAGCGGTGCTCGACGCCGACGGGAGGCCCCTCGCCGACCTGGATCCGGCCCGATCGGCGGAGCTGGAAGCGGCCGGTGTGATTTCGGGCGGCATGCTGCCGAAGGTCGCGGCCGCTTTGGCCGCAGTGGACGCCGCGCCCGCAGCGCGGGTGGTGATCGCACCGGGGCGCGGCGCGGACGGGTCGGGCCGTGGCGCGGTGCTCGACGCCCTGGAAGGCCGCACCGGCACCCGGTTCAGCGCGCGCCCGGAAAGTCCGGCGAGGGAGGCCGTGCCCCATGGATGAACACGTCGTCAAACTCTACGCCCGCGCCCCCGAGGTCTTCACCCACGGGCGCGGAGCAACCCTGTTCGACAGCCGCGGCGAGGAGTATCTGGACCTTCTCGGCGGCATCGCCGTGAACGCCCTCGGACACGGACACGCGGGCCTCGCGGCGGCCTTGGCGGAACAGGCTTCGGCGCTGCTCCACACCAGCAACCTCTATCGCCACCCGCACACCGAGGCCGTGGCGGAACGCCTGGCGCGCTGGACGGGCCTCGACTCCGTGTTCTTCTGCAACAGCGGAACGGAAGCCAACGAAGCCGCCTTGAAGTTGGCGCGCGCGCACTTCCACCGCAAAGGTCGGCCGCGCGAGAAATTCTGCGCCCTGGAAGGGGGTTTCCACGGGCGCACCCTCGGGGCCCTTTCCGTGACCCACAACCCGCGCTACCGGGCGCCGTTCGAACCCCTCTGCGGCGAAACGCGTTTTGTGCCGCCGGACGACACCGACGCCTTGGCCGCAGCGTTGGTGGATGAAAGTGTGGCCGCGCTGATTCTGGAGCCGATCCAAGGGGAGAGCGGCGTGCGCGCCCTGGATCCCGCCTTCCTGCGCGCCGCGCGCGAGCTGTGCGACCGCACGGGCACGTTGCTCGTGCACGACGAGGTGCAATGCGGATCCGGGCGCACAGGCAGTTTTTTGGCCGCCGCGGCCCACGGTGTCTCGCCCGACCTGGTGACCCTCGCCAAACCCCTAGGGGGCGGGTTGCCCATGGGCGCCCTGGTGGTCTCCGAGCGTTTCGCCGCCTCCCTGACGCCTGGGGACCACGGCAGCACCTTCGGCGGCGGTCCCTTGGTTTCCCGGGCGGCGCTGGTGTTCCTGGACGAACTCGAAGCCGGTCTCCTGGACAACGTCGAGAAGCAGGGCGCGCTGCTCGGCGAAGGCCTGCGCGCCATCGCCAGTGACTTCCCCTGCGTGCTCGAAGTGCGCGGCCGGGGACTGATGCGCGGCCTGCGCCTCGATCGCCCCGTGGCGCCCCTGGTGCGCGCCCTGCACGAGCGCCGGGTGCTGGCCGGTTCGGCGGGCAACGACGTGCTGCGCCTGCTGCCGCCCTATGTAATCACCGCCTCCGAGGTGGAGCGCGGCCTGGAGATTCTCTGCGACGCCCTGGAGACGCTGACGTGACGCTGCTGCCCGACCACCGCCTGCCCACCAAGGACCTGCTCGCGATCACGCCCTTGAGCGGGGCGGATCTGCGCGCGATTTTCGAGCTGACGCGGCGCATGAAGGCCGACCGCGATGCCTACCGGGAAGTGCTCGCCGGCAAGCGGCTGGCGATGTTGTTCGAAAAGGAAAGCCTGCGCACCCGCTTCACCTTCGACATCGGCATCCAGGACCTGGGCGGCAGCGCCGTTTTCCTGGAGCACCGCCACGCTCGACTCGGATCGCGGGAAGCGTTGCCCGACATCGCGCGCAACCTGGAACGCTGGGTGGACGGCGTCGTTTTGCGGGTCTACAAACACCGCCACGTGGAGGACCTGGCCGCCAACGCGCGCATTCCGGTGATCAACGGCCTTTCGGATCTCATGCACCCCTGCCAAGCCCTGGCCGACTTCTTCACGCTCACCGAGCGCTGGGGCGATGTGCGCGGTCGCCGCATCGCCTACGTGGGCGACGGCAACAACACCTGCCACTCCCTGATCCAGGTGGCGGCGCGCCTCGGTGCGCACATCAACGTCTGCACACCCGAGGGTTACGAGCCGAACAGCCGCATCTTGAACGAGTCCATGCGACTGGCCCGCGAAACCGGTTCGGAGATCGCGATCCTCGAGGACCCCCGCGAGGGTGTCGCCGGCGCCGATGCGGTTTACACGGACGTGTGGGCTTCCATGGGTCAGGAGGACGAGATCGAAGAGCGCGCCGCGATCTTCCACGACTACCGGGTCGACCAGGAACTGATGGATCAAGCGGCGCCCGAGGCCCTGTTCCTGCACTGCCTGCCGGCCCACCGGGGCAGCGAAGTCACCACCCAGGTGATCGACGGCCCGGCTTCGGTTGTGTTCGACATCGCCGAGAACCGCCTGCACGTGCAAAAGGCGTTGATGGCGATGCTTCTCACCGCTCCCGCCGAAGTCCCCGCCCGCGCGCTGCCCGAACTTCTGACCCGCTGAGCCTGGCCACAGGCGAATCGCCCCCACTCGACCATGCCCACCCTCGATCCCAAAAAGGTCGTGCTCGCCTACTCCGGCGGCCTCGACACCTCGATCCTGATTCCGTGGCTGCGCGAGGAACGCGGCCTAGAGGTCCACGCCCTGTGCGGCGACGTCGGCCAAGGGGACGAGGAGTTGGCCGGTCTAGAGGTCAAGGCCATGGCCACGGGCGCCGCCTCTTGCCGCATCGTCGACCTCAAGCGCGAGTTCGCGCAGGAATACGCATTCGTTTGCCTGCGCGCCTTGGCGGTCTACGAAGGGCGTTATCTGCTCGGCACCTCCATGGCCAGGCCGATCCTGGCCAAGGCCCAGGTGCAGCACGCCCTCGAGATCGGGGCCGGCGCCGTGGCCCACGGCTGCACGGGCAAGGGCAACGATCAGGTGCGTTTCGAGCTCGCTTTCCGCGCCCTGGCGCCCGAACTCGAAATCCATGCGCCCTGGCGCACCTGGGAGATCCGCAGCCGCGAGGACGCCTTGGCCTATGCGGATGCACGCAGCATTCCGGTGACCGCCAGTCGCGCCAAGATCTACAGCCGCGATCGCAACCTGTGGCACATCAGCCACGAAGGCGGCGCCTTGGAAGATCCGGCGAATGCGCCGCCCGAGGACGTGTGGGTTTGGACCCGCGATCCCGCCCAGGCGCCGGATCCGCCCCAGGTGGTGACGATCGGCTTCGAAGCCGGCACACCGGTGGCCGTGGACGGCCGGGCCCTGGAAGCCGACGCGTTGGTGCAGCGCTTGAACGACTTGGCCGCACCCCACGGCGTCGGACGCGTGGACATCGTCGAAAACCGACTGGTCGGCATGAAGTCGCGCGGGCTTTATGAAACCCCGGGCGGAACGGTGCTCTACGAAGCTTTCGCGGCACTGCGTGCATTGACCATGGAGCGCGACACCCAGCGCATGGCGGAGCGGCTGGCCCTAGACTACGCCGATCTGGTCTACACCGGGCGCTGGTTCGCACCCCTGCGCGAGGCCCTCGACGGATTTTTCCGCCAGGCCACGTCCACCGCGACCGGCGAAGTGCGCGTGCGCCTCTGGAAGGGACATGCCACGGCGATCGGGGCCAGCAGCCCCAACTCGCTCTACAGCGAAGACCTGGCCACCTTCGGCGCCGGCGCCGGCTTCGACCAAGCGGACAGCTACGGTTTCGTCAAACTCTACGGCCTGCCGAACCAGGTGGCGGCCGCCGTGCGCCGGACCGCTGTGGGCAATGCCGCCGGGGAGCCCGTGCGATGAGCGGCGGCACGGGTCTATGGGGCGGGCGTTTCGAAAAACGCCCGGACGAGGGTTTCCTCGCGTTCCAGGAGAGCCTCTCCGTGGACCGGCGCCTTTGGCGCGAGGATCTGGCGGGATCGATGGCCTGGGCCAGGGCTTTGGTGGGCGCGGGAGTGCTCGAAGGCAGCGAGGCCCGGCGCATCGAAGAGGCGCTGGAGACCATCGGCGCCGAGATCGAACGGGATCCCGATCTGCTCACCCGCTCCGACGCGGAGGACGTGCACAGCTTCGTGGAAACGCGCCTGGTCGAACGATTGGGAGACCTGGGCAAACGCCTGCACACCGGGCGTTCGCGCAACGATCAGGTCGCGACCGATCTCAAGCTGCACCTCAAGCGCCGGGTGCACGACCTGGATCGCGCCGCTGCTCGGCTGCAACTGGCCCTGGTGGATTTGTCCGAACGCAGCGCCGATTTGCCGCTGCCCGGCTACACGCACCTGCAGCGCGCCCAACCGATAACCGCCGGGCACCACGCCTTGGCTTACGTGGAGATGCTAGCCCGCGATCGCACGCGCCTGACCGATGCCCTCGAACGCCTGGACACCTGCCCCTTGGGATCCGGCGCCCTCGCCGGCACGGCCTTCGACGTGGACCGCGAAGCCTTGGCCGAGGACCTCGGTTTCGAAGGCGGCGCCGCGCGCAACAGCCTGGATGCGGTTTCCGATCGCGACCACGCCTGCGAACTGACCTTCGCCGCGGCGATGATCCTCTTGCACCTCTCCCGGCTCGCAGAGGACTGGATTTTCCTGGCCAGCCAGGAGGCCGGCATGCTGCGCCTGGACGACGCGGTTTGCACGGGGTCGAGCCTGATGCCCCAAAAGAAAAACCCCGACGCGCTTGAGTTGGTGCGCGGGCGCACCGGGCGGGTCTACGGGGACCTGATGGCTCTGCTGGTGCTGCAAAAGGGCACGCCCCTGGCCTACAACCGCGACTTCCAGGAGGACAAGCGCCCGCTCTTCGACGCGCTCGACTCCGCCGAGGACTGCCTTTCGGTCATGGCCCTCGCCGTGCGCGGCGCCGAGTACGACGAAGCCGCTTGCCGGCGGGCCGCCTCCCGCGGATACCTCAACGCCACGGACCTGGCGGACCTTTTGGTGCGCCTGGGTGTGCCCTTCCGCGACGCCCATGGACAGGCCGGGCGGGCCGTGCGGCGCGCCCTGGCCCTGGGTGTCGAGTTGGAGCACCTCCCCGCCGGTGATTTGGCCGAGCTCTGCCCGGAACTCGCCGACGCCGAACTCGACCTCGAGGAAGAACTGGGCCTGGACGCGGTGCTCGAGCGCCGCTCCGCCGTCGGCGGCACGGCCCCCTCCCGCGTGCGCGAAGAGGCCGCCGATTGGCGCGCCGCCTTGGCGGACGAAGGTTTTGCCTGATCCCACCGCCGCTTTCCCGGCCCGCGCGCGCACGCGGGTCGCCTGGAGTCCGCAGCACCCGCCATGCCCATCTCCCTCGATCTACCGCGGCCCCTGGAGGGCCTCGCCGCCAGCGCGACCCAGTGTGGGATTCGCGCCCGCAAGAACTGCCTGGACCTGGGCCTCCTGGTCGCGGCCAGTGCGCGGCCGGCCGCGGCGGTATTCACCACGAATCGCCTGCTCGGCGCCCACGTGCCGGTCGCCCGCGAACACCTGGAGCGCTCCGGCGGCCTGGTTCGCGCGGTGCTTGTCAACTCCGGCAACGCCAACTGCTCCACCGGTCAAGCGGGCATCGAGGACAACCGCCGCATCGCCGGCGCCCTGGCGGAAGCGATCGGCTGTCCGCCGGAGCAGGTGCTGTTCCTTTCCACCGGCGTGATCGGCGCGCGCCTGCCCGTGGAGAAGATCCTCGGCGCCCTGCCCGAACTGGTGGGCCGCGACGGCCCCTTGGGCCTGGGCGCCTTCGCCCAGGCGATCCTGACCACCGACCTGGTGCCGAAGGCCTGCGGGCTGGAAACCTCCGATCGCCTCGGGCGGCCCTTCCGCGTGGCTGGCATCGCCAAGGGCTCCGGCATGATCCATCCGAACATGGCGACCATGTTCGGCTTCCTGCTGACCGATGCGGAACTGCCCGCCGAGGCCGCCGAACGCCGCCGGATGCTCGCGCGCGTGGCGGATCCGACCTTCCACAGCCTGACCGTCGACGGCGATACATCGCCCAACGACACGGTGCTGCTCTGGTCCGTGGGCGGCGGCGGTCCGGTGGAGCCCGAGGACCTGGGCCGCGGCCTGACCGAGGTGGCGCGCGGCCTTTGCCGCCAGATCGCCGTGGACGGCGAAGGCGCCACCCGGCTCGTGACCGTTCGTGTGACGGGAGCGCCCGATGCCGCCGTCGCGCGCCACGTGGGCCGCACCATCGCCACCAGTCCCCTGACCAAAACCGCCGTGCACGGGCGCGACCCCAACTGGGGCCGCATCCTGGCCGCCGCGGGCCGCTCCGGCGTGCAGTTCGACCCCGCCCGCGCCCGGGTCTGGATCGGCGAGGCCACGGTTTATTCCGGCGGAGCGCCCCACCCGGAGCGCGAGCAGGCCGCCCACCTGCACCTGCTCAACGAAAAAGAGGTGATCCTCGGCATCGATCTCGCCGCCGGCGACGGGGAAGCCGAAGTCTGGACCTGCGACTTCTCCGCCGACTACGTGCGCATCAACGCGGACTACCGCTCCTGAGGCGCGCGGCCCCTTGGCCGCATCACAGGGCGAAGTGCAGCGGGACGGCCTGGCTGGTGTACTTGGCTTCCAGGGTGGTGGCGTCGAGGACCACATAGGCGTGGTGCAGCGTCGCGCCGAAGAGTCCGACCAAACCGGAGGGCACGGTCAGAGCCGCGGAGGCCTCCCCTTCGGGTCCGAGCAGGCCGATGCCGCCGGACAACAGTCCCCCGGCCCCTTGCAGGCTGAGGTGGGTGTAGGGATCCCACACCAGCGGCAGGACCTCGGACCCCAGCAATGTGCCCGGTTGGGTGCCGCTCGCGGATCCGAGCAGGGCGTACCAATCACCCGCAAGCGCCTTGGGGGCGGTGATCGCGAAGTCGACCGTGCCCCCCACCAGGGTCGAGATCGTTTCCGTGTCCGCAGCCAACGCGGGAGTGAACACCAAGCCGCGGAAACTGGCCAGATACTTGCAGTCGAGGGAGAAGCCGTGGTCGTTCACCCAAATCTGCAAGAGGTCATCCACCCTAGCATCCACGCTCCAGGTGACCTGAATCGGACTGGACGTACCTGTGATCTGTGCACCTCCGTTGAAATACTCGTACTCCTCCACGCAGTCCGCACCCGGCGAGTTCAAGCACGGGAAGGGCGAAACGGATACGGCGATGTACATGAAGGCGCAATAGGGCAAATCAAAGGGGCAACCCGCCGCCGTGGCATCCACATCGAAGGTGAAGCGCCCGGGTTCGCGCACCAGCATGCGCGCCCATCCGAGGTGGTCCAGGGAAAAGCCGCAGTTCACGTTCAATTCGATCCGCAACTCGTCTCCCTGAACGATCACTTGGCTCCCGGCACCCGCTGGGGCTTTGGTCGTCCATGCGAAGGCATCAAACTGCCCGTGCGCGCTTTGCAGGCTGGACCCGCCGACGATCACCAGGGCCGACAACACCCCGGCAGTGATGGCCGCACGGGGGATTCGTTCGATGGAAAGCGAGTGCATGTGAAACGTTCTCCTCGGCGCGGAAGCGGTTGGGGAGGGTTCCGATGGGACAGCGGAGTCGCCGGCTTTCGCCGTGGAAGACTCCAGGGAGAGCCCTGATGCCCCATGGAGGTTAACGCTCTTCCCGCGGGCCGCTTGCCGCGCGAATAAGAACCGGGAAGGGTGGGCTCCCGCCGCTTCGGTTGGGAGCACACCCGCATGGGAGAAGAGGCCGACCACAGAACCTGTCCGTGTTCCGATGGGCCCGCAAGGACGACAGCCGGCTGCGAATTTCTCGGGCCGGCGATTCAGCCGACGCCCCGCGTCAGGGGCCGAAGAGCAGCGCAGCGGCCTGGCTGGTGTACTTGGCTTCCAGGGTGGTAGCGTCGAGGACCACGTAGGCGTGGTGCAGCGTCGCGCCGAAGAGGCCGAGCAAACCGGGCGGAATGGTCAAGGCGGCGGAAGCTTCCCCATCGGGCCCGAGCAGGCCGATGCCGCCGGTCAGGAAACCTCCGGCCCCTTGCAGGCTGAGGTGGGTGTAGGGGTCCCAAACGAGCGGCAGGACCTCGGACCCCAGCAACGTGCCCGGCTGGGTCCCGCTCGCGGAACCGAGCAGGGCGTACCAGTCGCCCGCGAGCACCTTCGGGGCGGTGATCGCGAAATCGACCGTGCCCCCCGCCAGGGTCGAGATCGTTTCCGTGGCCGCGGCCAGGGCCGGCGTGAAGACGAGACCGCTGAAGCTGGCCAGAATGCGGCAGTCGAGGGAAAGGCTGTTTTCGTTCACCCAGATCTGGAGTAGGTCATCGACCCGCGCATCCGCGCTCCAGGTGGCCTGGATCGGGTTGGCCATGCCCAAAAACATGGCGCCCCCATTGAAGTACTCGTACTGCACGACGCAATCGGCCAGCGGCCATCCCGTGCACGGCGAAGGCGAAACGGCCACGCCGACGTGAAGAGTCTCGCAGAACGAAAATCCAGGGCAGGCCTCCGCGGTGGCGCTCACATCGAAGGTGAAGCGCCCGGGCTCCCGCACGAGCATCCGCGCCCACGCGTTGTGGTTCTCGGACCAACTGCATGAGGGATTCACCTGGATCAAGAGCTCGTCGCCCTGCACGACGACTTGGCTTGCCGAGCTGCCTGGGGCCTGGGTCGCCCAAACGAAGGCATCGAACTGCGCCCGGGCGCTTTCGAAAGCGGAGGTCCCAAGCAGCACCAGCCCCGCGAGCGAAGCCGTGGTGAGGGAACGGCGGGAGCTCGCCGACAAACCACGAAACAGGGTTTCCATCAGGGCACCAGGGGCAAAAGTAGACCGCGTGAGAGTTCGACCGGCAGGCCGGCTACGGCGCCGACATGCACGGCCTGGAGCAGGAGTTCGAGCCCGATCAAACCGGGCTGGGCGGGCAGGGGAAGCGGGAACAGACCCACGCCGGAGGTGGTCACGTGCCCGAGGGGCAGTGCCGCCGGAACCGGGAAGAGGAACAGTTCACCCTGGCCCGCGAGCAAGAAGCCGCACCCGGATGAGACGAGGCCGGAAAACCCGCCGTAGAGGGCGGCAGCTCCGTTGGGATGGGTCCGTCGATTGACCCAGGACGAGTTGCCGGAGAAGGGCACACCCGCCGGAGTAGGGGCCGAGTCCACAACCACAAGGGTAGCCGGATTCGAAAGTCCCGTGACAAGAACGCGCGGAATGCGGTGAAACTATTCCTGAAACCGCCCCCTGAGCGCTCTCGGCGGGCTGCGGGCTAGGATGGGTAGGCCATGTGGATCACCCATTCGCGCAACCGGCGCTGGCTCTCGAACTCGTGGTTGGTGGCGGATCGGCCGGGGGGGCACGCCGTATTGATCGATGCGGGGGGGCCGGTGGAGCCGCTGGAGGCGGCCATCCAAGCCCAGCGCCTGACGTTGACCCATGTGCTCTGCACCCACCACCACACGGACCATGTGCTGCACAACGACCATTGGCGCGAGGGGCACGGCTGCCGCATCTGCGGGCACGAGGACGAACGCGAGTTTTTCGGCCCGCTGGACGCGACCCTGGCGGACGGGGAAGAACTCGCCATCGGTGACCTCAAGGTGCGCGCACTGCACGTGCCCGGGCACACGATCGGCCAGTTGGCCTTCCTGGTGAACGAGCGCGCCCTGTTCACCGGGGACACGCTCTTTCGCGGCAGCGTGGGCGGCACCCTCGCCATGGCCCACGGAACCTTTGAAGAGCTGCGCCACTCAATCCTCGAAGTGCTGCTCGCCCTGCCCGACGAGACCGAGATCTACCCCGGGCACATGGATCCCACGAGCGTCGCCCGGGAACGGGAGACGAACCCCTTCGTGGCCGCCTGGACCGGCAGGGCCGAGGTAAGGCCCCGGCCCTGCTCGATTTTCGGCAAGCCCGCCGAGCTGTTGCTGGAAGCGCCCGATTACGACGGCGGCACGAAGGCCTGGGTGCGCTTCCCAGGGGGCCGCGAGGACGTGGTCCCGGGCTCGCGCATCCAGCCTGTCACCTGAGCGAAACTCGAACGCCGGTCACTCCGGCGCCCCGGCGTCGATCCAGTCGCCGATCACTTCGAGACCCAAGGGATCGAGCCGCTTGGAGCCAATCCAAGGCATGCGGAAGAACCCCAGATCGAGCATACGCGCATAGAGCACGCTGTCTTCCTTGTCGAAGGGCGTGACGCGTTTGGCTTGCCCGCTCAGACCCAACCCGGGCGGCACGTAGAGCGGATCGGCGTCGATCATGCCCGCCTCGGAGAGGTGGATGTTCGCGCGTGCATCCATGTCGATGCCGAACAGGTTGAAGTACTGGGTGTCCGGCATGTGGCAGTGGGCGCAGTTGGCGAGCAGGTACGAGCGCGCCCGGCCCGACAGGGGCGCCGTCGGGTCCGCCGGGTCCACCAGCGTGAACCAGTCCGGGGTGCCGCTCGGCCACACATCCTCGGAGAACAAACCGATGTTGTTCCAGGCGCGGATCTGGTTGTCCTGGACCGTCGGATACGGGAAGGTCCGGTTGAGTTGCTGGGTGCTGACGCCCAGGGCTCGCCCCGCGGGCGCCGTGTGGCAATCGAAACAACTCGCCGGGCTGGGGAATACCCAATCGAAGGTCAGCGGCCCGTCGGCGGTCGGCACGGTGACTTCCAGGGTCTCCTGGCCGGAGAGCAGCACCGCGTCGGTCTGTTCTTCGTTCCAGCGGTAGGTGATCGCCTGCCAGGCGCGATTCTCGAGCCACATGACACGTGTCTCCAGGCGCAGATCTTCCTCGGCGACGGTCTCCAGGGAGAAGTGCTTCACGAACACCGAGCCGTCCGGGAAGGTCCAGTTGCCGTCCGGGGAGAACTGGATCTGCGAGGTTCCGGGCAGGGCGATCCAGCGCAGCTTGGCTGCTCCGTCGGACCACAGGGGCGAGATCACCTCGTAGGGAATCAGCCCCGGCGCGGGCTCGAGCGTCGCCAGGTCGGCGAAGATGCCCGTCTCGGAGAGCAGTTGCGGCAGGACCGGCGTCTCGGGCGGTTGAGCCTCCTCGAAACGCAGCACGTGACCGCCCAGGTCGCAGGCGAGCAGTTCGCCGTCGGCGTCGAGCCCAAAGGAGCTGATGTTGACGCCCGTGGCGGCGACCACGGCGGAGTAGGTCACCTGCTCCCCGTCCCAAAGCAAAGCGGTCACATCACCCGTGATGAAGTCGGCGAAGACATACGCACCGCGCAGGCTCGGCATCGCATGGCCTCGGTACACGAAACCTCCGGTCACGGCGCGGGCCTGGCCCTCGGGGTGCGTGTAGGTGAAGACCGGCGCTTCGAAGTCCGCGAAGGGCAGTCCGCCGGGGTTCAGGTTTTCAAGGGTGCCCTCGAAGATCGGCCAGCCGTAGTTGCCGCCGGGCACCACCACGTTGATCTCCTCCATGTCGTCTTCGCCGACGTCCCCGAGCCACAGGTCGCCGGTGGGCGGATCGAAGGAGAAACGCCAGGGATTGCGAAAGCCGTAGGCCCAAATCTCACCGCGCGCCCCGGGCACATCCACGAAGGGGTTGTCCGCCGGAATGTCCCCGTCCGGCGTGAGCCGCACCACGGTTCCGTAGAGGTTTTCGAGGCTCTGTGCTTCGTTGTATTGGATGTCGTCACCGATCGAGGCGTAGAGCATGCCGTCCGGACCAAAGGCCACCGTGCCGCCGGCATGGAAGAAGCTCAGTTTTTCGACCTCCAGCAAAACCTCCTCGCTGGCCGGATCGAGCACATCGGGATCAGCGCCGACGGTGAAACGCGAGATCACCGAACGCCGCGGCCCCCCTTCGTCGGCGATCGACACGTAGTGCACGTAGACCAGGCCGTTGGTGGCGAACTCCGGGTGGAAGGCCAACCCCAGAAGACCGCACTCGGCGGTGGTTTCGACCCGCGCCGACAGGTCCAGGAAACGGGTCAGGTCCGGGGCCGTGAGATCGGGATCGGGCGTGAAGATGTCGACCGTCCCGCCCTTCATCACCGCCACCAGGCGCCCACTGCCGTCCGGGGGCGCAGCCACCTGCAGGACCTGCGGGAAGAACACGAGCGGGAAAGCCCGATCGTCGGAGAGATCGGTGGGCAGGTATTGGATCGGCGGGAAGGCGAGCCCCTCCACCGGCACCCGTTCGGTCAGGCCGAAGGCCGGCACGACGGGCTTGGGGGCATCGCTGCTACTGCAGGCGGCGAGCACGAACAGGGGACCGGCGGCGGCCGATGCGAGCAGGCTGGAGCGGTGGATGGGTTTCATGGGCTGAAGATTTTAGGTCCAGGCTGCCGCCGAGGACGTGTGTGGGCCGCGAAGGGTTCGCAAAGACGCCAGAAATCGTTCAGGGGGGGCTAGGCGTCGGCACCGGGAGCTGGGCAGCCACTGCCGGTTACCCCCCCCCGCCCCTCAGGGTCTACGCGCGGCGCCGCGCAGCAGGAACACGAGCAGCGCGGTGCCCACGAGCGCCCCCAGCAGGCCGTGGAGCAACGAACGGGGTCGATAGCGCCACTCGACCAGGTGGCTGCCCGAACCCAAGGCCACACCGCGCAGCAGCCCATAGGCCGTCCCACCCGCGCGGCGCTCCCCGTTCACCCAAACCTCCCAGCCCGGGAAAGCCTGCTCGCTGACCACCAGCACCCCGTCCCCGTCCAGGTCGGCCTGGAGACTCAGGCGGTTGTTGGATATCGCGAGGGGGCCCGTGCTCCAGGCCCGCAGGGGCCGCTCTGGGGCGAACGGCCCGTCGAAGACCACCGTTTCGAGCGGGTCGAAACGGCCCGCCCGCAGGCGCTCCCCCGCCTCGTCCGCGCTGATCGCCGCCCCCACCACGAAGGCCCGCGGGAAGGGCTCGCGATCCCGGTAGATCCACGTTTCCGCGAGGGCCGGAGCGCTGCCGTCGGGCGCCGCTTCGAGCGTATACCGCGGATGGGCGAGGGGCGCGGAAAGCACCAGCCAATGGGCCCCGAGCATGCGAAACAGCGGGCTTTCCAGGTCCGCTCCGCGCGGATTCCAGCCCAGCAGCGTCGACGTGCCCGGCCGCAGAGCCAAGGGCCGGTGCAGGTCGTAGGCCAGGGGCTCCATCCCGTCGTAGCCATCCAAATCCCGAAGGCCGCGCACCATGCCCGTGTTCGGCGGCAAAACCCCCGTGTCCGCGAAGTAGCGCGACGCGCCCAGGCGCTCGGCCAGGAGCGCTTCCGTGGCCGTGGCCGGATACGCCTCCTCGCGGGGAATCTCCGGATTGAGCCCGCGGCCGAAACGTTGGCCCTCCACCGCGGCCAGGGCGACGATCAGGAGCACGACCCCGTTGGGC
>JBJHAV010000066.1:0-3823 GCA_050480685.1 Planctomycetaceae bacterium
GGCATCGACATCGCGCTCCTGGTGGTGGCGGCCGACGACGGGGTCATGCCCCAGACCCGCGAACACCTGGCGATCCTGGGCCTGGTCGGCGTGCGGCGCGGGGTGGTGGCGCTTTCCAAGGTGGATGCGGTTGATCCCGAGTTGGCGGAGATGGCGCGGGAGGACGTGGTCCAGCTCCTTTGTGGCGGGCCCCTGGAGGGCGCGCGCATCCTGCCCGTGTCCGCGCACACGGGCGAGGGGCTGGCGGAGCTGCGCGCGGAGCTGGAGCGATTGGCCCTGGAGACGACGCCGCGCCCGGCCGTGGGACCGTTCCGCATGCCGATTCAGCGCGTTTTTTCAAAGGCGGGTTTCGGGACCGTGGTGACCGGCATTCCGCTTTCGGGCGAGGTGCGGCCGGGGGACGAGCTGGAGCTTTTGCCGGTGGGCAGTCGCGTCAAGGCCCGCGGCCTGCAGGCCTACGGGGGCGCGACCGATCGGGCCCGGGCGGGGCACTCGACCGCGGTCAACGTCTCGGATGCCGAGCGCCGGGATTTGGCGCGCGGGGACGTGCTCGCGGCGCCGGGGTACTTCCGCGCCGCGTCGCTCGTTGCCGCGCGATTCACGGCGCTCGCCGATTTGCCCAAACCCTTGGGGGATCGTTTGCCGGTGCGTCTGCACGCGGGCACCGCCGATCCCCACGGCGAGTTGCAACTCTTGGAGGGTTCCGAGTTGCGGCCGGGGCAAAGCGCGTTGGTGGCCGTGCGTTTGGCGCAACCGATCGTGCTCGCGCCGGGGGATCGATATCTGCTGCGGCTCTTGAGTCCCGAGCGCACCCTCGGCGGCGGGGTCGTGCTGCTCCTGGGTGAGCGGCGCTTCAAGCGCAACCACAGGCCGACCCTGGAGGCCCTGCGCCGCCAGGAGGCGGCCCTGGGCGATCCGGAAGCGCTGCTGGCCGCCGCCCTGGCCCGGCGCGGGCTCGCTCCGGCCTCGCCGGCGGAGTTGGCGCGGGAGGTTTTGGCCACGCCTCGCGAAGTGGAGGCGCGGCTTTTGGCTCTCCGCGCCCAGGGGCTCGCCGGCGCGCCCGGCCGGGGCCAACGCTGGCTGTCGAGCGAAGCGCTCGCCGATGGCCTGGCGCGCCTGTCCTCCGCCGCCGAGGATTGGTTCCGCGACGAACCCCTGCGCGAGCGGGTCGAGGTGCTCGAACTGCGCCGGCGCACGGGGCTGGAGGGGCCCGTGGTCGATCTGCTCGTGGCCGCGGCGGTGGAAGTGGGGCTGTTTCGCGATTTGGGCGCCGGGCAGTTGGCGCGGCCGAGCGCCGCGAAGCCAAGCGATCCGGAACTCGAACGGGATTTAGAACGGGCCGAAGCGGTTTTGGCGGAGGCGGCTTTGCAGCCTCCTTCGCCGGAAGAGCTGGCGGAGCGCTTGGGTCTGGATTCCAAGCGGGCGGCGGGGCTCTTGGCGCGTTTGGTGGATGCGGGGCGCGCGGTGCGCATCAGCGCCGAGTGGGTGCTGCATGGGGAGGCGTACACGCGCGCGCGGGAAGCGGTCGCAGCCAGCGCCAAGCGGCACGGGCACGTGGAGATCCCGGAGTTGCGCGATGGGCTCGCGACCACGCGCAAGTGGTTGATTCCGCTGTTGGAGCACTTCGACGGCATCGGGTTCACGATGCGAGCCGGCTCGCACCGCGTCCTGCGCCAACGCTAAAGAGCGTATCCCTCCCCGCGGGGCAAGTAGGTGGAGACGGTGCCTGGCGCCAACTCCACCCCCCTCCACTCTAATCAGCCGCCGCCTCGGCGGCGGCTGATTGGAGTGGAGGGGGGTGGAGTTGGCGCCAGGCACCGTCTCCACCTACTTTTGTGTGCCCGGTGCCCAGGGGCGAAGTGCGCCCGGTGCTTCAGGATCGGGCTCCAGCACCTGCCCCTCCGGCGCAAAACGCCACAGCAGCCCCTCCAAGATCCCCTGGAAGCGCAGTTGCAACCACGGATCGGTGGAGCGCACCCCATCGTCCTCGATCGGCCGGCGCCCCCAGGGCAAAAGCACCACACGCTCGTACCGCCGGCCGGCTTCGATCAGCCGCCGCATCCAGCGATCCGTTGCGACCCGGTCGTGCAGATGCCCGTAGTGCAGCCAAAAGGCGGCGTGGTCGTACGCCGAGCGATCCGCCACGAAACCCCCAGCGAGGGAATCGAGCGCCGCTTCCTCCAGCGCGAGCTGCTCCTCCCACAGCTCCCCGAGCAACACCTCGTACCGCCCGGGCTGCGCGAACAGCTTGCCCCAATCGAGCCCCGCTTCCAGCCGCCGGCGCATGCCCTCCTCCAAAAACGGCAGCCCGCGCCGCGCGGCGAGGGCCCTGCCCAGGGTCGTCTTGCCGGTTCCCGCTGAACCGGCCAGGGCGATGCGCCGCACACCCTCGAGACTCACGCGGGCCTCTCCCCGAAGGTCTCCAGCACCCAACCGGCTTCGCTCCAAAGCAGCCCCGTGCGGCTGCCCGTCGCCGGCGCCAAACGCAGGGCCTCGCCCGCGGGCAGACCCAGAGCCGCGCCGACCAACGCGCGGATCGGACCCGCGTGGGTCACGACCCAAAGCTCCCGATCCAAAGCCGCCTCGCGCTCCGACTCCCACCAGGCGAGGACCCTGCGCCGCACATCGGAGAAGGATTCTCCCCCGGGCGGCGCCGCGTCCGCGAAGTCGCGCCAGTGCCGCGCGACCCCCTCGGGATCCTCCCGCTGCAGATCCGCCCACGCGCGGCCCTCCCAATCGCCGAGCGCCTGCTCGCGCAGTGCTGCCGCGAACACGAGCGGCGCGCCACTTGCTTCGGCGAGCGCCCGCGCGAGACCCGCGCAGCGCCCCAAATCGCTGGAGACGATGCGCGCCGGAACGCGCCCTTCGGCGCCCATGCGCGCCACCAAACGCTCTTGCTCCATCCGCCCGCGCTCGCTGAGCGGCGCATCCACCTGCCCGCGCGCGGCGCGCCCGTCACCGGCGGCCGGCTCCAAGGCCCCATGGCGAAGGAGCCAAAGGCGCGCCACGCGGGTCGAAACCATGGCCTCGCGCGTGCGCGCATCGAAAGCCTCGGCCGCGCTCAATCCCCGAGCCCCTCGAGCCACCGCCACAGGGATATCCCGCCGACCCGCGCTTGCCAGCCGAGCATGTGGGGCGTGCGGTCGGTGGTGTTCTCGGGCGTGTCGCCGCTCGAGTGATAAAAGGGATCGTGATCCACCGGCACCCGCGGCGCATCCTCCCAGGAAGCGCCCGGCATGCCCGGCGTGCGCGGGTGACTGGCCGGGCGCCCCCAGGCGCTGGCGTAGAGCGTGAGCGCGGGCAGCCCTTCGGCGCGGAACAGCGCGGAACGGCTGTAGACGTAGGAATCCGTGCCGCCGAGGCTGCGCACGGTGACCCAGCGCGAGGGGAATCCCTCGCGTCCGCGGTGTTCCTCGAGCACCCCGAGCACCGTGCGCACGAAACCCTGATTACCGGCTTCGTCGTCGGGCTCCACGTGGAAAACGTCGCCCACGGCCCCGAACCCCGATTGATCGAAGTTGAGCACCCCGAGCAGCGGCGCGTGCCCTTCGCCGCCCGCCTCGCGCGCGGCGATCTCGCGCGCCAAATGCGCGTTGCTGGAGAAGATCTCGCTGCCCCAGGCCGCGAAGCGAATCTCCCGAGCGGGCGCGGGCAGCGCTCCCGAACGCACGGCACTGGCCAAACTCTGCGCGATCTCGAGCAGAATCGCTTCACCGCTGCCGTTGTCGTTGGCGCCCGGCCCGCCGGCGTCCGCGTCCCCGTGGGCGCAGACCAGGAAGTAGCCCGGCGGCGCACCCGCGCGCGCGGGCAAACGCGCGAAGAC
>JBJHAV010000066.1:3833-15577 GCA_050480685.1 Planctomycetaceae bacterium
GTGGTCTCCAAACGCCAGGCCACCTCCACCTCGCCCCCGGCGGCCAGGCGCTCGCGCATCCACGCGCCGTCCTCGGCCGAAATCCCGAAGACCGGGAAGGGGTTGGAGTCCCCGGGCGGCAGCGGGTGGATCACGGGATAGTCGCCCTCGGAGCTGTTGCGCCCGTCGACGAGCGCCAGGCGCGTGCCATCCGGCCGCAGGCGCGGCATGCGCGCGAGCAGGACACCTTCGGCGCTGCCCTGGCGCGTGGCGATCGCGACGCGCCCTTCGCCCGGCGGCGAGAAGCGGTAGGGCCAGGTGCGCGCGAGCACACGCTCTTGCTCGCCGCTATGGGCCAAAAGCTTCCAGCCGGCCTCCTGGTGGACCCAGGTCACGCCGTCCTCGACCTCTTCGGCCTCCAGCCCCATTTCCGCGAAGCGGGCCAGCCGCCAGGCGTTGGCCTCGGCCCCCGAGGGTGTGCCCCCCATGCGCGCCCCCAGGGCGACCAACTCGCGCACCCGCCCCGCGGCGCGCTCGGGCTCGACCCCGGCCGCGATCGCCGCCTCGCCCGTGGGCGCCTCCACCTGGGCCGGCGCGGCCGTCTCGCCCTCCTGCTCCAGGCCCGCTGCGGGGGAGGCCAAAACCCAAGGGAGCAGGGAGAGGGCGAGCCAAGGGGCTCGGCCCCCGGGCCCCGGGCGGCGGCCGGGGGTGGGTGGGCGGCGGTGCATGGCCCCATGTTCGGCCCCCGGCGGGGGCGCGGCAAGCGCGGCGGGGGCGGCTTTGGGGCTTCGGCTCTAGGTGCCCCCGCAGCCCGGCCGATAGCGCACTTCGATCCACGCGCCCCCGTCCGGCGGCAGATCCGCCGCCCGCTACCCCTTTGCACCATGGCCGACCGTCACGCCGACCAACCCGAAGAGTTCGAACTGCCCGAGGAAACGGCCCACGGCGCCCCGCCGGAGCCCCCGCGGGGCAACCGGCCCGCCCAGGGCGCCCGGGTGGTGACCCCCGGCGAGTTGGTCCGCGAGGCCCTCGGCGGCAGCGAGTTTTTGGGCCTGACCGGAGACGGTGAGGAACTGCTCGGCCTGGCCCAGGAGCTGGCCGGCCACGGATCCGCGGAAGCGGTGGACGAGGACTCGGGCGACGAGTACCTGGGTGAGGAAGGCCACGGCGAGGAAGAAGCCGTCGAGGTTTCCTTCGACGAGTCCGCCGAGGCGGAGGAATACGAACCCGCCTATGCCTACGAAGAGGGCCCCGAGCCGGCCTTCGCGGACGAAGTGGTCGAGGACGACGGCCATGCGCCGGCCTACGCGCAAGGCGACGAAGGGATCTACGGCGAGGGTGAGGAGTACGAGGAGTCCGAGGAGTACGAAACCCAGGAGGAAACGCTCGAAGTCCGCATGGAGGAGGAGCACGAGTTCTCCGGCGAAGACGAAGAGCAGGACACCTGGGAAGAGCAGGAGCTCTACGCTTCCGAAGAAGCCGAGTTCGTCGACGAAGAGGGCGAAGAAACCGAGTCGTTCGAAGAACACGGGGAACCCGCCTACGCCGCCGCCGTGGCCCACGCCATGCGCGGTGATGGGGAGGACGACGAACCCCTCGAATTGGCCGACCGTCCGCGGGGCGATTTGGACTCCTTCGCGAGTTCCTTCGGCGAGGACATGGACGACCAGGAGATCCTCCCGGTGCATCGTCCCCGCCGGCGCGGTTTGCTGCTGGTGAGCGCCGCGGGGGCTGCGCTCTTTGCCGGATTGGCGGTGGTCTTGCCGCCTCGTTTGGGCATCACCCTGCCCTCGGTGACCGTGCCGTGGCAGATGCCCTTCGAGGTTCCCTTCGACGTGCCCTTCGTTTCGCAGGCGCCCGTGGCACGGCCCGAGGCGCCCCGCGTGTCGCCGCAGACTCCGCCGCGCACTTCGCCGCAAACTCCGGCCTCCACCGCGGGCGAAACGGGCGCGCGGACGGAAATCGCCCAGGAAGCCCGAGGTGCACTACCGCAGGAACTCGCGCTGGTCGGTTTGCCGGTGCGGCCGGAGCGTCCGCTGTTTGCGGGCCTGCTGGTGCAGACCGTGGAGCTCTCCGGCGCGGCCCTGGCGGCCCTGACGCCGCGCTTCGCGCCGCAAAGCGCCGTTGCCCAGGGAAGCGAGCCCTCCCAGCCCTTCGAAGCGGCCGACGAATCCGAAGGGGCCGACGGGCTGGAGCCGCGGTTCGAAGAAACGGTGGCGATCCAGATGGAGGAGCCGGCCGTGGCCGTGCCGCCGGCGCCGACGGAAGAGGTAGAAACCGTGGCCCAGGGGCAGGTTGAGGGCGAGGCTCCGTCCGCCGATGCGCTGGTCTTCGGACCCGTCGGACCGGACCGGCCCGAGGGTTACCAGCCCTCGGCGGGCACAACCTCGGGTTCGGGCACTCGCCAGCGCGTCGAGACGGTGGTGCCGATCACGGCCCAAGTCAGCGTGCCGGACCTGCCCGAGCGCATGCGCGGGGCGTCCGAGGCGGAGGCCCAACGCATTTGGACCGGCGAGGACGTGCCCATGGACCGCATCTCCGGCTCGCTGCAGGTCTTCACGCCGCGGGTCGGCCGCGTGCGTGTGTTGACCGGACAGGGTGAGGTCTTCGACGGTCAACTCCACTCGGTGGGCGAAGGCCAGGTGTGGTTGGAGACCCACCTGGGGCGCCTGGCGCTGCCCGGCGCTATCGTGCAGCGCATCGAGCGTTTGCCCGACACCGCCCAGCCGACCTCCCGGGGTGTCGAAGCCGCGGCCGGGGATCGGGTGCGCGTGCGCACCGCCGGCGGTGTCCTCACCGGGCGCCTGGTGGCGCGCGACGGCGACACCGTCACGATCCTGACGGAGAGCGGTGGACGGGTCACCCTGCGGGGCGCGGAGGTCGAGCCGGCCGAGCGCCGGGTCGGCGGGGCCCGGCTGAACACGGAAAACCTGCGCCGCGACTGATCCTAAGGCCGGGTGCCGTTGCCACGGCGTCCCCCGGGGGTAACCTCGGGGGCATGCCCTCCACAGGAAATACCCGCGGCCTCGTTTTCGCGGTCGCCTTGCTGCTCACGGCCTGGGCCGGGCTCGCCGCAATGCTGCGGACGGGGACCGGTGCGCCGTCGGCTTCGATCCCGGTCCAAGTGAGCGCCGCTTCCCTCGGGCCCTGGTCGGCGCCGGGTGTGGATGAGCAGACCCTGGACGATTTCCGCAGGCACTTCCGGCGCATGCGGGAGCGCCACGATCGGGTCGAGGCGGTGCTGACCCTGGAGGGCATCGAATCCGCGGATGTTCCGGGGCTGCTCGTGCCCGTGCTGCGCGACTCCGACCCGGAGGTGGTGCGCGCGGCGGTGCGGGTGCTCGGGGCCCTGGCGACGCCCGAGCCGCGCGCGGCCCTGGTGGGGGAGCTCGTGCGCGCGCGCCAGGCGGAGGTGCGCGGGGGCCTCTTGCAGGCGATTGGTTTGGGCGGCCATGCCCTGGACCGGGACTTGGCGCGCGCGGTGGATGCCGCTTTGGGCGAGCGCGCCTGGGAACTGCGTTGGCGCGCGGTGCAGGCCCTGGCCGGACTCACCGGCGAAGGTGTCGTGCCGAGGCTGGTGAAACGCACCGAGGATGCGGAAGCGGCGGTGCGCGCGGCGGCCCTCGACGCGCTCGCCGCCCGCCGCGCGCGCGAGGTGCTCGAACCGTCCCGGCGGCTCTTGAACGACGACTCTTGGCAGGTGCGCGCGGCCGCCGTGGCCGCCCTGGCCGTGGTGCGCGACCGCGAGTCCGTGCCCGCGTTGATCGCTCGGCTCGACCTGGAGGAAGGTCGCCTGATCGCCGACATCACCACAGCCCTGGAGCGTTTGACCGCGCGCCGTTTTGGGCTCGACGTGGACGCTTGGAAGCGTTTTTGGGCCACGTTCGGCGAACGCTACGAGTTGCCCACGGAGGAACAACTGGAAGCCATGCGGCGCGCGGCGGAAGAAGACGCGGCGCGCTACATCGCCAGCGATGCGGTCCAGTACCACGGCCTGGAGACTCCCAGCCACCGCATCGCGTTTGTGATCGACGTGTCGGGTTCGATGGAAGCGCTCGTGCTCGACCGCGCGCGTTTCGCGGCCGGTGGATATCCCTCCTTCAAGCGCTGGGACATCGTGCAGACGGAGCTGATGCGCACCATCGACGGGCTGGATCCGCGTGTGCGCTTCAACGTATTTTCCTTCGCCACCGAGGTGCATGCTTGGCGCCGCGATCCGGTGCCGGCCAACCAGCTCTACAAGGAAAGCGCCAAGGCCTGGGTCGGACGGCTCGCGCCGATCGGCGGCAACGAGGACCTGTGGCAGGCGGAACTCGGCGCGCTCCCGCCGGCGGACCTCGCCCTGGGGCGCACCAACACCTACGGCGCGCTGATGGCCGCCCTCGGGCACAGCACCGACGCCCGCGGCCGGTTGACCTCCGCCGAAGCGCCGGTGGACACGATCTTTTTCCTGTCCGACGGCCTGCCGACGGTGGGGGAGTACGTGGACACCGAGGACATCCTGCGCGAGGTGGCGGCGGTCAATGCCCTGCGCCGGGTGGTCATCCACACCATCGCGATCGGCGAGTTCCGCCGGGATTTCCTGCAGCGTTTGGCCCGGGACAGTGGGGGGCGCTTCCTCGACCTCGGCCGTTAGCGGGCTCGGCGCGCGGGGGTGGTGCGCGGGCCTGCGCCCCCCCCAGGCGGAGCGGGCCGGAGGCCCGCGAACCGGGCCCGCGAACCCTCCCCAGGCCCCCCGCACTTGATCTCTGGTCGGCGGTTGGTACCTTTTCCGGCCCTCGGGGTGTGGCTCAGCTTGGTAGAGCGCTGCGTTCGGGACGCAGAGGTCGGAGGTTCGAATCCTCTCACCCCGACCACCCCCTTCCTTTTGGCCCTTTCCCGGGCGGATCGGCCCCCGGGCCGGACCCGCGGGATTCCTAGGATCGGCTCCCGGTCCTTCCTCGGCCCCCCCTCGGGCTGGATGGGGACTGGCATCGCCCCCGTCCCCGTGCCATGCTTTAGGGGTCGGGTGGGGAGGCACAGCCCGCGCTCGGCCGGTGCACGGCCGGACGGAATGCCGCCGAGCCCCGCGGATCTCTCTCCGCGGACCTCGGCCAAGCCCCACCTTTCGCATCCTCGCCAGGCGCTGGCCCAGGCCGTACGGGTCCTGGACTGAGCCCAGCTTCCCCGGCCGGCCCGAGGCCCAGGGCGCCATTCTTCGGCCTGCCCCGGAGCCCCGAGTTCCTTTTCGGCTCGGCCCCGAGCGTTTCGGGCGGCGGTTTTTCTCGCCCCGAAACGGCTCCGGGAGCCCCCCGCGAACCGTTTCCACCCACGATCACCCGTTCGGCCTCCCGCCGGGCGGGACCCCCTCCGCGCAGCGTCCCACCGAAAGTGGGGTCCGCGCGCGGGCCTCGGGCCGACCACCGGGTCGGCCCCGCGCCAGGCTTGCGGCGCACTCCGGGCGCCACCGGCGCTCGCTCCCTCTTCGGGTCCACCCGGACGCACAGATGCCGGGGCTTGGCCCTCCACCCTTTGGAATGCGCGTGGCTCTCCACGATTCCCTCGACGATTCCGGATCGGCGCCCTTCGGCGCCATCGACCCTCCCCCGGGCTCCACGGCCGCCGGTTCCAAGGACTGGCGCAAGCCCAACAAACGCCGCGGTGGCGGCCGTCGCGGCGGTCGCCGTCGGCGAGCCCAGCGCGAGGGCGGTGAGGACGAGTCCTCCGAAACGCCCCCGCCGAGTGGTTCCGAGGGCGCTCGGGCCTCCGCCACGGGCGGCGAACCCGGCTTCGGCGAGGGCATCGACGGCCACGTGCCCCAAGCCGCGCCGAAAACCCCCGAGGCCAAACCCGGGCGCCCCAAGCGCGGCCGCGGGCGCGGACGCGGAGCCGACCGCCCGAGCGGCGACGGGGAAACCGCCGAGGGCGGCGCCGCCCCGGCCGAGGCGCGCCCGCGCGTCAAGTCCTTCCAGAGCGCCCCCAAGGACGGCTCACCCCGGGAAGGGGCGGAACAGGGGGGCGGCAAGCCCAAGCCCGGCCGCGCCCTGGGGGAAGCGAGCGGCCTGCTGGTGACCGACAAGGGCGGCCACGGCAAGTTGCGCGCGCGCGAGCGACAGTGGTTGCCCGACAACAAAAACGACGTGCACGTGGCCCCGCGCCTGATCCAGAAGTATCAACTGCGCGACGGCATGGTCATCACCGGGCCCTACTGCCCGGGATTCGGCAAGCACAAGTACGACCTGCTCGACGTGACCGCGGTCGACGGCCGCAGCCCCCAGGAGGCGCGCAATCTGACGCCCTTCAAGGCGCTGACGAGCATCGACCCGGACTTCCACTACGAGCTGGGCGACTTCTCCAAGGACGTCAGCCTGCGGGTGGTGGACCTGATCTGCCCGATCGGCCGCGGCCAACGGGGCCTGATCGTGGCGCCGCCGCGCTCCGGCAAGACGATCCTGATGCGCAAGATCGCCTGCGCGGTGGAGGAGTTTTATCCGGACGTCAAACTGATGGTGCTGCTGGTGGACGAACGCCCCGAGGAAGCCACCGAGTGGCGCCGGGCCACCAAGGGCGAGGTTTTCGTCAGCACCAACGACGAAGCGCCCAAGAACCACGTGGAACTGGCCGAATCTGTCTGGGCGCGCTGCCGGCGCCTGGTGGAGCTGGGCGAGGACGTGATCTTGCTGCTCGATTCGATCACGCGCCTTGCGCGGGCCTACAACCACGTGCACGGCAACAGCGGCAAGACCATGTCGGGCGGTGTGGACGCCAAGACCATGGAGCGCCCCAAGCAGTTTTTCGGCTCGGCGCGCAACACCGAAACGGCGGGCAGCCTGACGATCCTGGGCACGACCCTGGTGGAGACCGGCAGCCGCATGGACCAGGTGATCTTCGAGGAGTTCAAGGGCACCGGCAACATGGAGCTCGTGCTCTCGCGCAAGCTGGCCGACCGGCGCATCTTCCCGGCCATCGACCTGGAGCGTTCGGGCACGCGCAAGGAAGAGAAGCTGATCTCCACGACGCGCCTCAAGCGCATCCACACCCTGCGGCGCGTTTTGATGCGCATGCACTTCGCCGAGGCGATGGAACTGCTCATCACCAAGCTCGAGGACGTGGAGCGCAACGACGATTTCCTCAAGCGTTTCGACGTCGATCCAGAAGCCTGATTCCGCCGCCGCCCGATGATTTTGGTCGAAGGGCTGTGTGTGCGCTACGGCGCGGTGCACGCTGTCGACGACGTCTCGTTCCGGGTGGAACGGGGCGAAATCGTCGGTTTCCTGGGCCCCAACGGCGCGGGCAAGTCGAGCACCATGCGCGCCCTGGCCGGATGTCTGGTGCCCCACGCGGGCCGCGTCGAAGTGGCGGGCAGAACGTCGCCGGCCTCCGACCCCCAGGCGCGTGGCTGCGTGGGCTACCTGCCCGAAAGCACGCCGCTCTACCGCGGCATGCGCGTGGACCGCTATTTGGACTTTGCCGCGCGCGTGCGCGGTTTGGGTCGGCGTGAGCGGCGCGCGGCCATCGGCCGTGTGGCCGAGCGGGTGGGACTGACCGGCGCAGCGGGCGCGGCGAGCCACTTGGGCCGGCGCATCGACGAACTCAGCAAGGGTTACCGCCAGCGGGTCGGATTGGCCCAGGCCCTGCTCGGCGAGCCGCCCGTGCTCGTGCTCGACGAACCCACCAGCGGCCTCGATCCGACCGAAGTGCAGCGCATGCGCGCTTTGATCCGCTCCCTCGGGGAAGAGCGCACGGTGTTGCTCTCGACCCACGTGCTGGGCGAGGTGGAACAGCTCTGTCCGCGGGTGATCATCCTGGCGGGCGGGCGCAAGGTGGCCGACGGCCCGGCGGACGATCCCTCCGCGGGCGGTGAGCAGGCCCTGGTGGTGCGGCTCCAGGCCAATGGCCCGCGCGCCGAGGCCCTGGTCGCCGCGGCGCTCGGCGCCGGACCGCACGGACCGTGGAAACTGCTCTCCAGCGCGCCCGCCGGGAACGGCCGTTGGCGCCTGGAGGTGGCCGTGGGCGATGCGTTCGGGGCCGCCGAAGCGATCTCCGCGCGGGCCGCGGCCGAAGGGCTGGCGCTGAGCGAACTGCGCCCGCGCACGGCCTCCCTGGAAGCCGTGTTCCTGCGCGCGATTTCCGGACAAGCGCCGACCGCGCCCGCCCCTTCCGCCGAAGGAGACCACCCGTGAGTCGCCTGGTCGCCGTGACGCGCCGCGAGTTCGGCGCCGCCCTCGACGGGCCGACCGCACGCGTGGCCGCCCTGGCCTTCGCGTTCACCCTGCAGGCCCTGTTCTTTTTTGCCGGCTTCCCCGTCGGCGAGCGCCGCCTGCCGGGCTTTTGGGAGGCCGGACAAGCCTCCTTGCAGGTGGTGCACGATTGGTTGCCGCTGCTCTTCGTGCCCCTTGCCGCGGCTTTGACCATGGGCGCTTGGGCCGACGAACGCCGCAGCGGCACCGAGGAATTGCTGCTCTCCTGGCCGATCGACGCCCGGGACTTGGTGCTCGGCAAGTTCGCGGCGCACCTGGGGCTGTTGGCCCTGGTGCTCGGCGTGGCGGCTTTGCCCCTGGTCGCGACCGCGGCTTGGCTCGGTCCCCTCGACCCGTGGGTCGCGACCACGGGCCTTGTGGGCGCGCTGCTTTTGGGGGCGGGTTACTTGGCGATCGGACAGTTGCTCTCGGCCCTGACGCGCGATCCCCTGGTGGCCTTCCTCTTGGCCGGCGTGGTGCTGCTCGTCTCCTGGTCGCCGACGTTGCTCGTGCGCCTGGTGCCGGGCCAATGGGCCGACCTAGTGTGGTTGGCCTCGCCGGCGGCCCACTACCTGGACAGCGCGGCGCGCGGGCTGTTCGATGCGCGCGATTTGCTCTTCCACGGCCTGCTCGCGGCGGCCGCGTTGCATCTGTCGATCTGGGTGGTGGAGGCGCGGCGATGGCGCTGAGCGCATCGGGTTCGAGCCGCGGCGGCCTTGCGCGCGTGCGGCGGCAGGTGCTTTTGGGCGCGCTGCTTTGGCTCGGGGTGTTGGCCTTCGCCAACCTCTTGGCGCGCGACCACATGGGCTTCGTGCGCGATCTCTCCGAAGAACGCCTGGCGACACCCAGCCCGGTGGCGGGGGATCTCTTGGCGCGACTCGACGATCGGTTGCAGGTGGAGCTCTACTTCACGTCGGCGATCGAACACGGACCCTTGCAACTGGCCCAGCGGCAGATGCTCGATCTGCTCGGCGAACTGCGGCGTCTGGGCGGCGGGCGCATCGAACTGGTGCGCGCCGATCCGGCCCGTTCCGGCGAAGCTCGCCTGGAGGCCGAACGGCTCGGCATCCAGCCCCTGGACATCACCGCCCAGCGGGGCACCTCGGCGGTCGCTCAGCGGGTCCACCTGGGCGCGGTTTTGCGCTACCGGGGCCGCCAGGAGGTGCTGCCCCTGGTGTTGCCCCAGAGCCTCGAAGTGCTCTTCCTGGGCGCGGTCCAGCAGCTGCTTCGCGAGCGCCCGCCGCGCATCGGCTGGTTCGCCCCCGAGGAGGATCCCGAGCGTTTCCGCCTGGCGCGCGAACTCTTGCACCGGCGCGCCGAAATCGTGCCCATGGACGGGTTGGCGGAAGGCTTCGCCGTGCCGTCGGATCTCGACCTGTTGGTGGTGCTCGCCCCGCGCGAACTGCACCCGCGGGCGGCCTTTGAAATCGACCAACACGTGCGCCGGGGCGGTGCGCTCTTGGCCCTCGTCGATCGCTCGCAGGCCAACGTGGCGGCCCGTTCCCTGCGGCCGGTGCGCACGGGCCTCGAGGCGCTCTTCGAAGTTTGGGGCCTCGCCGTCGATCCGCGTGTGGTCTTCGACGCAAAACACCACGCCGTGATCGGCCTGCGCCGCGGTCAGGGCGGCGTTCAGCGCCAGCCCTATCCTTTCTTCGTGCGCGTGGAGCGCGGCGGGATGGACGAAACCCATCCGGGCACCCTGGGACTCGATTCGGCCGAGCTGTTCTGGGCCCATCCTTTGATGTTGGAGGCGTCGCCCGCGGGGGTGGAGCGCGCGGTGTTGCTCTCCAGTTCCGATCAAACTTGGCCGGTGGAGCCCAGCGGCAGCCTCGACTTCAGCGCCGAAGCCGTGCGCAGCCTGGAGACCGAGTTGCTGGTGCGCGGCGGCGCGGCCGCCCGGCCCCTGGCCGTGGCCCTGGTGGGGCGTTTGCCCTCGCCCCACGCGAACCTGCCGCCGCCCCCGGCGCGGGACCCCTTTGGCGGCCCCGATCGGGCGCCGCGGGCCGATCAGCGGGGTTTGGCCGAAGCCGCCGGCGCGGCGCGTGTGGTGCTGGTGGGGGACGCGGACTGGGCCGCACAGATGGGCTTGGCTCCCGCGGATGAGGGCGGCCTGTCGGCGCGGCCCTTCGAGAACCGCGCGTTGCTCGAAAACCTGGTGGATTGGCTCCTGGCGGAACCCGAGATGGCCGCCCTGCGCGCGCGTCGGCCCAAGGACCGGCGCATCGAGGACTTCTTCGCGCAAGAACTGGAGCGCGAGGGTGTGACGCGCCTGGCGGGCGCCCTCGATCCGGCCGGAAGCGCGGCGCGCACCCTGGCCCAGGAGCGCGCTTTGGCGCGCGCCGAACGGCGCCGCTGGATGTGGACCGCGGGCAGTTTTGCTCTCTCGCTCTTGGCCGTGGCGGCGCTCAGCGGCGTGGCCCTTCGCCGCCGGCGGGCCGCGCCCGTCGGGGGAGGCGCCCCGTGAGTCGCTTCACGCGGGGCAATCTGATGCTGGCGGGCCTGGTCGTGCTGCTGGGTGCGCTCTATTTCGCCATGCGCCCCGAGCCCGAGGGCGAGCGGGGTCTCGGCCGTCCCCTGTTCCCCGAGGCGACCGCGGAAAACGCGCGCGTCCTGGAGGTGCGGGGCCCCGGGGGCCGCGTGCGCCTGGAGCGCCGGGACGGCGAAACCGGTGAAGCGGGAGGCTGGCGCCTGGCGGACCAGCACGGGTTCCCCGCCGAAGGCTGGGCGGCCGACGAATTGCTCGCGCGCCTGGTGCGCGTGACCGGCGCCGAGCGGCTTTCGGACGGCGGCGGCGAAGCCTTCGGCCTGGAGGGTCCCCAGGCCGTGAATGTGACCCTGCTGGGGGAGGATGGGCGCCTCTTGGCGCGTTTCGACCAGGCTCCGGAAGGGGCCCGGCGGGGCGCCGGCACGGGCACCTTCCTGCGCCCCGCGGGCGGCTCGGCGGTGTACCGCGCGCCCCTCGTGCCGCGCCTGGCGGATCGCCCCGAGCGCTGGTTGCCCGTGCGGCTGGTGAGCTTCGACCCGGTCCGCGTGGCGGGTTTCGAGGTCCATTTGGACGGGGAGCGGTCCCTGGTCTTCGAGCGCACCGGGGACGCCCAGGCCGGTTGGCGCGCCCGGGAGCCCGTGGCCGCGAACGTGCCCCGGGTGCCCGTCGAACGATTGCTGGCGGCCGCCGGTCGCCTGGTGCCCGAAGCGGTCCTGGCCGCGGAACCCGAGGCGAAACACGGTCTCGAACCGGGCGAACTGCGGCTCGTGCTGCGCTGGGCGGATGGATCCGAGCCGTCCCACCTGACCCTGGCGTCCCTGGAGCCGGGTGTGGACGGCGCAGAGCGCGAGGAGGGGGACTTCGTCGCGACCACCAGCCTGCTGGAGCAAGCCTGGGTCGTGCGCCTTTCGCCGGAGGGGGTGCGGGAGCTTTTGGTTTCCGTTCAGGAACTGGCTCGCGCGGTGCGCTGACGCCCCGCGGGGTTACGGAATAGCGGTACGGAGTCGCGCACTTTCTACCCACTTCCCCGGCCGCCGGTCACCCAAGGCAAGCCTTGGGTG
>JBJHAV010000067.1:0-15491 GCA_050480685.1 Planctomycetaceae bacterium
CTGCGGCGGGCGCGTGTTGGGCGGGGGCCCCGGGCGGCGCCGCCGCCCCGCCCCCCCCCCACGGCTCGGAGCTTTGTCCGGCCTAGGTCGAGATCAGGAGCCGCCTTTCTCGGCGCCCGCTTCGACCGGCTCGGGTTTTTGGCCTTCGGGTTGCACGAAGGTGAGCGCTTCGGCGGTTTCGGGGTCTTCGACCCGCGCGAACACGGGGCGGCCGGGTTCGAAGGTCGAGCGCAGGAGGTGTTCGGCGAGGGGGTCCTCGATGAAACGCTCCAGCGCGCGGCGCATCGGACGCGCGCCGTAGTCCTCGTGGAAACCCTTGGCGATCAGGAACGCCATGGCGGAGGGTTCGACCACCAGTTCCAGGCCGGCTTCGGCGATGCGCTTTTGCACCTCGGTCAGTTGCAGGTGGACGATGCGTTCGATGTCCTCGCGCGTCAGCGGGTTGAAGGTGATCACCTCGTCGAGACGGTTGAGGAACTCCGGCCGGAAGTGGCGCTCGACCTCGAACATGATGTCGGAGCGCAGCTTCTTGTTGCGTTCGCCTTCGCTCAGCTCGGCGGAGGTCGTGGCGAAACCCAAGGTCGCGCCGGACTTCATCAGGTGCGAGCCGAGGTTGCTGGTCATGATCAGGATCACGTTGCGGAAGTCGATGTGCCGCCCGAACGAGTCGGTCAGGCGCCCTTCTTCCATGATCTGCAGCAGCATGTTGAAGACGTCCGGGTGGGCCTTCTCGATCTCGTCGAGCAGCACCACGGAGTACGGGCGCCGGCGCACCTTTTCGGTGAGCTGGCCGCCTTCCTCGTAGCCGACGTAGCCCGGAGGCGCGCCGACCAGGCGGGAGGCGTTGTGCTTCTCCATGTACTCGCTCATGTCCATGGTGATGACGGCGTCTTCATCGCCGAACATGAACTTGGCGAGCTGCTTGCAGAGGAAGGTTTTGCCGACACCGCTGGGGCCCAGGAAGATGAACGAGCCCATCGGGCGGCGCGGATCCTTCAGGCCGGAACGCGAGCGGCGCACCGAACGGGCGATGGCCTTGATGGCTTCGTCCTGGTGGATCACGGTCAGGCCCAGCTCGGCCTCCATCTGCAAGAGGCGCTCCGCTTCGCCCTTCTCCAGGCGCGTCAGCGGAATGCCGGTCATCTTGGAGACGGTTTCGGAGATCACGTCCTCGTCGACGACGCCCATGCTCTCCTTCTGGGATTGCTCGGCGCGCCAGGCGGCTTGGATCTCCTCGCGCTTCTTGCGCAACTGGTAGGCCTGGTCGCGCAGCTTGGCGGCCTTCTCGAACTCCTGGTTGGCCACCGAACGTTCCTTGGCGCGGTCGAGTTCGTCGATCTGGGAGCTGAGCTCGTGCAGATCCGGCGGCGCCACCATGTTCTTGAGGCGCACGCGCGCGCCGGCCTCGTCCATCACGTCGATGGCCTTGTCCGGCAGGAAACGATTGTTGATGTAACGCGTGGCCAGATCGACGGAGGCGCGCAGGGCTTCGTCGCTGTAGTGCACGCGGTGGTGCGCCTCGTAGCGGTCGCGCAGGCCCTTCAGGATCTCGAAGGCTTCGTCCGGGCTCGGCGGGTCGACGTTGACGGCCTGGAAGCGGCGCTCCAGGGCGCCGTCCTTCTCGATGTGCTTGCGGTACTCGTCCAGCGTCGTCGCTCCGATGCACTGGATCTCGCCGCGGCTGAGGGCCGGCTTGAGCACGTTGGATGCGTCGATCGCCCCCTCGGCGCCACCCGCGCCCACCAGGGTGTGCAGCTCGTCGATGAATAGCACCACATCCTTCACGCGGCGCACTTCGGTCATGACGGCCTTGATGCGTTCCTCGAACTGACCGCGGTACTTGGTGCCGGCCACCATCAGCGCCAGGTCGAGCACCACGATGCGCTTGCCGCGCAGCAGGTCAGGCACTTCGTTCTGGACGATCTGCGTCGCCAAACCCTCGACGATGGCCGTCTTGCCGACGCCCGGCTCGCCCAGCAGCACCGGGTTGTTCTTGGTGCGGCGCGAGAGGATTTGGATCACGCGTTCGATCTCGTTCGCGCGCCCGATGACCGCGTCGAGTTTGCCCTCGCGCGCCAATTCGGTCAGGTCGCGGCCGAAGGCGTCCAGGGCCGGCGTCTTGCTCTTGCCGTTGCCGCCGCTGACCGGGCTCTCGGTCGGCGCCTCCTCGTCTTCCTCTTCGCTGCTCTCCGCGCCGAGGAATTCGAGCACCTCCTCGCGCACGTCCTCGAGCTTCACGCCGAGGTTCGTCAGCACCTTGGCGGCGATGCCCTCGTTCTCCTTGATCAGACCGAGCAGCAGGTGCTCCGTGCCGATGTAGTTGTGCCCCAGGTTGCTGGCCTCCTCCATGGAGAGCTCCAGCACCTTCTTGGCGCGGGGCGTGAACGGCAGTTGCCCCATGGTCACCATGGAGGGACCGGTCTTGACGAGTTTTTCGACCTCGGAGCGAATCTTGCTCAGGTCGATGCTCATCTGCCGCAGCACGTTGGCCGCGACGCCACTGCCCTCCTGGACGAGTCCGAGCAGGATGTGCTCGGTGCCGAGGTACTCGTGGTTGAACCGCTGCGCCTCCTGGCGGGCAAGGTTCATCACCTTCTTGGCGCGGTCGGTGAAGCGGTCGAACATGGTGTGTCGTCGCGGGGTGCGGAGGCCGCCCACGTGCCGGCGCCCGGGCTGCCCCCGCGGCCGATGGCGACGGGGGAGCGCCTCGGGTGGGCGCCGGAGTGGTTTGGTCTCGGGAGAGGTGTCGGAGGGGTGACGCCCGTGGGGGCGCCGGTCTGGATCCGGGCCGGGGACCGGCCCGTGGTTGGTTGTCGGCCCGCGGGCACCGCCGGGTTGATACCCGAACGGCCGCGGGGGCTGGGAGCGGCATCCGGGCAGGGCCTCAAGCCGACCTGCCGGGTCGAGGAGGGGGGCATCCCCCTGGGCCCCGCCTGGGGGAGCCGCGGCGCCCGCCAGGACCATTAGTAGGGCGGGAAGCAGGCCGAGGCAAGGCGAGGGGGCCGGTCCTCCCCGGGCGGGCCCGGGAAGTGGGCCTAATCGCCCCGTTCGAGCGACGCGAGCCGATCGCGCAGTTCCGCGGCGCGCTCGTACTGTTCCGCCTGAATCGCGTCCTCCAGTTCCACACGCAGGGCCTGGACCTCGGCCTCGGGATCCGGTCCGGGTTCAGCCCCGCCGGGCCGCCGTCCGCGGTGCTCGACGGCGTTGTGGATGCGCTCCAGGAGCGGCGCCACGTGGGGCGCGAAGAGTTCGTAGTCGTTCGGACAACCCAAACGACCGCGGCTGCGGAAGTCGGCCAGGGTCATGCCGCAGTCGGGGCAAGCCTCGGTGTCCGCCTCGCGCCGCGGTTTGGCCGCCTGCAACAGACTCCACAGGTCGAGCGCCATGGTCTTGACCGGCACGTAGGGCAGGTCGAGCCGCTTGGCGCACTCGTCGCACAGGGACTGCTTTTCCATGCGCGTACCCATGGGACCGGGCGCTTCGCCGGGTTCCTCGTGCAGCTCGTACACCTGGATGGTCGCGGGGTTCTGCTTGCAGATCTGGCAGGTCATGGGGGAGCGCCTTGGCGCCGTGATTCTATAGCGCCGCGGTCCGCGCCAGTCGACAGAGCCCTGGCCAGTCGACAGAGCCCTGGCCGGGCGACCGCGCGGATCAGCCCGGGCGGGGGGGCGGCGGGCCTGGAGGCAGGGCGCTCCGGAAGGCCAAGGCCCGTTCGCGGAAGTTGGCGAAGGCGTCGAAGGAGGCGCAGGCCGGGGAAAAAAGCAGCGCGCCCGGGCCCTCGGCCAGGGCCAGGGCCACCGCCGCCCCCAGGTCCTGTGCGCTCGCCCAGCGGGCGCCGGCCGCGGCGAGTTCGCTCCCCAGAAGGTCGCGCGCGGCCCCGAAAACCACGGCCAGGTCCCCGCGGGCGGCGATGGCCCGGGCCAGGGCCCCGTAGTCCACGCCCACCTTCGGCTGCCCGCCGAGCAGCACGGTCAAGGGCGGCGGCAGCTCCGCCAGGGCCGCCAGGGTCGAATCCGGGGTGGTCGAGACCCCGTTGTCCCACACGGGGCGCCCGGCGGCGGTCCCGAGGGATTCGAGCCGGTGGGCGGGGGGGCGGAGGTCTCCCAGGGCGGCCGCCAGGGCCGCGGGGGAGGCTCCCAGGGCGTGGGCCAGGGCCAGGGCAGCCCGCACGTTGCCGCGCTGGAAGCCGGGCAGCGCCAGGTCCCGGGGTGAGCCGAGGACCTCGCCGCCCGCGACCAGGGGGTCGTCCCGGGCCGCCGCCGGGGGCAGCGGACACGGGATGTGGCCCGGCGAGAGGGCCTCCAGGGCCTCCGGGGGCAGGTCCGCGCCAAGAACCGCCAGCCCCCCGGGGCGCAGCAGCTCCCACAGCCTGCCCTTGGCGCGGGCGTAGGCGGCCAGGTCCCCGTGGCGCTCCAGGTGGTCCGGCAGCAGGTTGAGCAGGGCCGCCGCCTCCAGGCGGGCCGGGCTGCGCAGGGGGCGCGAGAGGGCCTCCAGTTGGTAGGAGGAAAGCTCCAGCACCACCCGGGTCTCGGGGCCCAACTCGTCCAGGCGGTCGAGCAGGGAGCCGCCCAGGTTGCCCCCGGCGAGGGCGGGCAGGCCCGCGGCTTCGAGGAGCTGCACGGCGAAGGCGGTGGTGGAGCTCTTGCCCTGGGTGCCGGTAATCGCGGCCACCCTGCCCGAGAGGGCGCCCAGGACCAGTTCGATTTCGCTGGTCACGATCGCCCCGCGGGCCCGGGCGGCCTCCAGGGGGGCGAAGTCGGGGCGCACCGCCGGGTTCACCACGATCCAGTCAGCCGCCTCCAGGGGCCCTGGGGGATGGGGGCCGATCACCATCTCCGCGCCGGCTCGACCGAGGGATTGCCACTCGGCCGGCCACTCGCCGGGTCGGCCCTGGTCCATGGCGGTCACGCGCGCGCCCAGACGCAGGAGGTGATGCGCCGCGCCGACGCCGCCGCCGAAACGCCCCAGCCCCAAAACCACGGCCCGGGCCCCCGCGAGGGCGCCCGGGGGCGGCCAGGGGGAGGGTTGGGGGGTAGCGGAGCCGGACGGGCTGCGGCCCGACCCGTGGGCTGTGCTCAAGGCCTGGGAATGGGGGGCAAGGCGCCGCTCGATTCCTCGGGCTCGCGCACGGCCTCCGGCGGTTCCTCCTCCAGGGGAGGCGGGCCGAGCTCCTCCGCGCGTGTGGGCGGCGGCAGGCGCCTGGGGCCCTCGGGGCCCGCCCGCCGCAGGGCTTCCGCCCGCTCCTGCACCGAGCGAAGGGTCGGCCCCTCGGGCACCCCCACACCCGGTTCGAGCACCGCATGCACCCGATGGCGGTCCCGCCAACCGACCGGAATCAGGATCTCGGAGACGATGTCGAGGGGGAAGACCCCAAACCAGGGCGGACGCACGTCCACCAGCACGCTGCGAGTCTCGTGATCGTCCAGGTAGAAGGTCACCCGCCGCACGCCATAGTGCTCAAACGGCAGCCTCAGGGGCGTTTCACCCACCCGCTCCCCGTCGACCCTCACCCCCGCCCCGGCCGGCTCGCTGGTCAAAATCAGATGCCGCTGGACCCGGCAACCGGGCAGCAACGCGCAGATCAAGAGGCCGAGCACCCACCCGGCCGCGATCCTTCCGCACCCGCGGCGCTTTCGCATGTAACCAGATTGCAGTCTGGTGACTCGAGCCTGCATGGGGGGACCTGCCCGACCGGCAAAGGAGGCCAGTCGGTGGGGCGAAAATGGCCGGTGTTCGGCGAAAATGGCGGAGAGGGAGGGATTCGAACCCTCGGACCCGGTTTCCCGAGTCACCAGATTAGCAATCTAGCGCATTCGGCCACTCTGCCACCTCTCCGCGCCAGGGGGCGAGACAGTAACGCGGCACCGGGGGGCGGGCAAGCGGGCGGCTGAGGCAGCGGGGGAGGAAATTCGCAACCTTTTGGCTAGGGCAGCGCGTTTCCGGAACCCGAGACATACTGGAAGGGTCGCCGCACACTCTGCGGACCCCGCGCCTACACCTCTCCCGACTCGCGATGACTTCACGCTTGCGCATCGTTCTCTATCAGCCCCAGCAGGTGAACCAGGACCTGGGACAGTTCACCAGCTACGACATGCTGCCCCTCGAGATGCTGCGCATCGCGGGCTTCCCGGTGGTGGATGGGCACGAGGTCATCGTGCTCGACGCATCGCTGTACTCCCACGAGGAGGCCCACCGCAGGGCGCTGGAGCTGTGCGAAGGGGCGCACATCTTTGCGACCACCGCGATTCTCGGCTTCATGGTCGCCGATGGGCATCGCATCGTGGAAAAGGTGCGCGCGCGTTTCCCTTCCATGTGCATCGTGGCGGGTGGTTGGTTTCCGAGCTGTTTGCCGGAGGCGTACTTGTCCACGGGCATGTACGACGCGGTGGCCCTCGGGCAGGGCGAAGTCACGTTCCGCGAAGTCGTTCAAGCGGTGGCCGCCGGCGAGGATCTGAGCTCGGTGCCGGGGCTGGCCCTGTGGCGCGACGGCAAGGTCGTGCTCACGAACAATCGCGCGGTGGTCGGGTGGGACAAGCTGCCCGCGACGCCCTGGCAGCTCATCGACATCGACCCCTATCGGGAGCGTCAGCTCCGACCCGGCGCGCGCGAGGCCCGCAACCGCATGCCCTCGCCGCCCTCGGCCGGGCGCAACGGGAGCTACTTCGGGATCAGCTACTTCTCCAGCTTCGGCTGCCCCGAGCCGTGCAGCTTCTGCTGCTCGCCGCTCGTGACCAACCGGCGCTGGAAAGCGATGCCGGCTTCGATGGTGCTCGACGAGCTGGAAGATCTGAAGGCCCGCTGGGGCTTCGACGTGGTGCGCTTCCAGGACGCCAATTGGGGTGTCGCGGAGAAGCGCATCCGCGAGTTCTGCGAGGGCATGCAGGCGCGCGACTTGAAGTTCGAGTGGAGCACGACCTTCGAGGTCAACAACCTGCTGCGCTATCAGACGAGCACCCTGGATCTCCTGCGCGACACGGGGCTCTACGTGGCCTGCGTCGGCGCCGAGACCGCGCTGCCCGACATGATGGAGCGTGTCGGCAAGCCGATCGACCAAGGTGACACCTTGGCGGCGGCGCGTTTGCTGCACGAACGCGACATCGTCACCTCGCTGACCTACATCATCGGCTACCCGGGCGAGACCGAGGAGTCGATGATGGCGACCCTGGACCAGGCGCGCGAGATCCTAGCGGCCTGCCCGTCGGTGTCGGCCCACGTGTACCCCTTCCGGCCGATCCCCGGCAGCGAGGAGTACAACCTCGCCGTGCGCGAGTACGGCTACGTGCCGCCGAAGACGCTCGAAGAGTGGGGCCACCAGCTCGAGTACCACGTGATGGAGACCTGGCAGGACAACATCCCCGCCTCGGTGCACCGTCGCTGGCGCCTCTACTACCAGTACGCCTCCTTCGTGCACGGCCTCGTGCGCCCGAAGCGCGGCCTGATCGAGAAGATCGCCGAGTGGCGCATCCGCAGCGGTGACTACCGCCTGCCGATCGAACTCAAGGCCTTCTACCTGCTCGACAAGGTCTTCGGCTGGGGCTCCCACAAGGAGGACGAGAAGCAGACCTGGATCATGGCCTCGGAGAACGAGCGCGTGACCATGGTCGACAGCGCCGGGGATCGCGAGGGCAAAAAAGCCTCGGTGGCCGCCGGCTGACGCCGCTTGATTCGCCGCGGCTCCGCGAGGGCCGCGGCGACGGTTGCGGGCAGCGGTTCCTTCTCGCGGCGCCCCATTCCGCGCCTCCCCGTATGGCGCTGCTCCGTCCGGCGCTGCTCAGTCCCCCGGGGTCGTCGCCCCGGCGTTTCGCCGCTCCGCTTCGGCCCGTTCGGCCTCCGCGCGTCGGGCGCGGCGCAGGCGCAGGGCCTCCGCGTCGCCCTCGCCCATGCCGTCCCAGCCGAACACCTCGGCCTCGGGCGCGACGGGCAAATCCTCGCGGCGCACGGGGACTTCGAGGAGGTGGAGGTAGGGCGAGGGGGCCCCGTGCAGCAGCGGGTAGAGCACCTCGACCGCCAACCTGCGGCTGGCGATCGCCATGCCTTCGCGGTTCACGTGCGTCGGGTTTTGAAAGACGCGGTCCTCGCGCAGTTCCGGGTGGCGGTTCAGGTCGTGGTACGGGAATCCGCGGGCCAGCACCTGGGAGACGATTTCCCGCTCGAAGCGCCGGATGTGCGGCGCCTCTTCGCGCTCGTAGCCCCGGTCCACGGGCATGCGCACGAAAACCACCCGGCAGGGCAGGGTCTCGAGCAGGTCGAGGGTGCGCTGGAAGGCTTCGACTTCGAGCTGCCGGAAGGGCGCGTCCTCGCGGCGGCCCTCCCGGGCGCGGATTTCTTGCCCTAGGCGCTGGGCGAACTGGAACTCGCGGCGCGAGAGGGGACGGAATGGCCGCTGCGCCGCGCCGCCGGTTTCGTGCAGGTGCGCGACGAACTCGGGCACGTCGCGCTCCATTAGGAACGGCAGCAGCCAGGGGGCCTGGAGGCCGCGCAGGGGGGCCAGGGCCAGGGCGCGCCACTCCTTGTCGGTCAGGTCCCGGTGGCGGATCTCGAACACGTCCCGGGAGTGCCCGAGCATGCGCAGTCCGAGGGGTTCGTCGGTCTCGAAGGAAAGCACATAAAAAAGGCGTTCCTCCAGGCCGATCACCAGCAACTCGGCGGGCGGGGCGACGCGGATGTGGTCGCGCACGAGCTGCCACAGCATCCAGCCGCCCATGCCCTGCTGGGTCAAGCGCGCGACTTCCTTGGGCGCGTCGTCCTTCCAGACGAAACGCTCCAGGGTGCGCGGATCCATGGCCGCCAGCACGCGGCTCGAACCCAGCACCAGCACGTCCACGGGCTCGGGGCGGACGCGGTGCGCGTAGAGCTGGAGCTGATTGGCGTGGTGCTCGCGCGGAACCAGGGCCGAAAAGGCGGTGCGGTGAACCCAAGCGTCGCAGGCCACCACCGCGAACAGGAACCCGGCCGCAATCCAGAGCTGGCCCCAGCCGATCCTCAGGCCGCTTTCGCCCTCAAGCCCGGTCGGCCCGTTCTCTGTGCGCGTGTCCATCAGAACTGGAAGTAGATGAAGGGCCGTTCGAGGGAGAAGGCCGTGATCAGCAGCCCCAGGATCAAAGCGTAAGCGATCCCGAGCAGGAACCCGGGCAACTCGGCGAAACGCGTGCGCAGACCCTCCTTGATGCCCGAGGGCAACAGGTGCGTGGCGAAGCCGAAGGCCACGGCGCACCACACGTAGACCCCGATCGCCGCGTCCCCTCGGGGGGCGAACAGGGAGCCCAGCACCGCCCAGGCGTCCTCCGGTGTCGTGGAGCGGAAGAAAACCCAGCCCAGGCAGATCAGGTGGAAGACCACCACCCGTCGGATCCAGGTGCCGTACCAGGTGCGTGGATCCACCAGTCCCAACAGGCGATCGAAGACCAGCAGCAGTCCGTGGTACGCGCCCCACAGGACGAACATCCACGAGGCGCCGTGCCACAGCCCGCCGAGCAGCATGGTCAGCAGCAGGTTGCGGTAGTTGATCCAGGCCCCGCCGCGGTTGCCTCCCAGGCTGATGTAGAGGTAGTCGCGCAGCCAGGTGGAGAGGCTGATGTGCCAACGGCGCCAGAAGTCCCGCGGCGAGAGGGCCCGGTAGGGGGCGTCGAAGTTGCGGCAGAGCTCGAACCCGAGCAGCCGCGCGATGCCGATGGCGCAGTCGGAGTACCCCGAGAAGTCCCCGTAGATTTGCAGCGCGTACCCCCAGATGCCCACCAGGGTGGCGTAGCCCCCATAACGCTCCGGGGACTCCCACATGGCGTCGACCAGCTCGCCGCCCAGGTAGTCGGCGATGGCCACCTTCTTGACTAAGCCCCAGGCGATCAGCGCCAGGCCCGAGCGGAAGGCCGCGCGCGTCAGGGTCGGTCGCCGCGTGATCTGGGGCAAGAAGTCGCGGGCGCGCACAATCGGTCCCGCCACGAGCTGCGGGAAAAACGCCACGAAGAGCGCGAAGCGCGCGAAGCTGCGTTCCGGACGCAGCACGCCGCGGTAGATGTCGATCGTGTAGGAGAGGGTTTGGAAGGTGTAGAAGGAAATCCCCACCGGCAGCAGGATCTCCAACATCGGCAGGTTCGGCTCGATGCCCACCGAGCGCATCAGGCGCGCCGCCTCCTCGGTGAAGAACCCCCAGTACTTGAAGAACGCCAGGGCCCCCAAATTGCCCATCAGGCTGGCGGCCAAGAGCCAACGTCGGCGGCGCGGAGCTTCGCTCTTCGCCATGGCCGCGCCGACCGTGAAGTCCAGTACGGTCGAGCCGAGGATCAGCCCGAGGAAGCGCCAGTCCCAGTAGCCGTAGAAGACGTAGCTCGCCCCCAGTAGCAGCCAGACACGCGCATGGTCCGTGCGCCGGAGCAGCCAATAGGCGATCCAGACGAGCGGGAAGAAAAGCGCGAAGGCGAAGCTGTTGAACAGCACGGCGGATCGTGGCCTGCACGCGGTCCCGGCCGGAACGGATCCCCGGCCGGGGCAGGCTGGGGGGCCGCACGCCTAGCTGGGCGCGGGTCGCGGACGGCGGGTCGGGGGCGCGGCGGGAGGGTCGAGGGGGACGTCAGGCGGCCGGGGCCGCCGACGGGCGGGCCACGGGACCTCGGGAGGGACCTGGGATACGGAAACCTACCCGGCCGAGAGCCCTCGGGTGGGGAGCGCTCCCAGGCAGGCCCGAATCCACCCGGAGGGGACGGTCGGGTGGAGGGGCCTGAGGTCTACGCGATCGCCGCCGGGCCCGCAAGACCGTGGTGCGCGGGGCCGCCCCCGATCGGAAAGGCACCGGTGGCCCGTGCGCCGCCTAGGGCACCAAGGCCAAGGGGGTGGGGTTCGTGACCGCCTGCACGTCCAGGGTCAGCGGGTCCAGGACCGCGACCGCGTGTTGGAAGACGAACCCCGCGTAGCTGGGGTCCAGCCCCGGGGGCACGGTGAAGGTCACGAGGGCGACCCCGCTCGCGTTCAAGAACCCGACGTTTTGGGACAGGGGGGCCCCCTGGGGAGCCGTCAGCAAAAGCTGGAAGTAAAGGTCCGGGTTTAGGCTCAGGTGCCAGGCCCCGAGGGGAAGGCCCGGTGTGGTCCCCGAGAGCGAGCCGAGCATCAAGAACAGGCTCCCGCCCAGGTCGTCGCCGAGACGCATGCGCAGGGTGTGGGTACCGCCGCTGGCCACGGACACCTGGGGCGGAGTGCCGGTCAAGGACGGCCGGATCCAAACCCGCGTCCCATTCGGCCGCGCCTCGACGTTCGGCACCGTCAAGAGCCCATCGATGTCCAGGGACACCGCCGCGCTGGAAAGCTGGGCTCCGGTCTGCACGTCGAAGGTGCTCGCCCAGTAGGCCCAGCCGGGCACCGGCGTGAACTCCTGCAGACGCCGCGGGGTCACATCCACCAGCCGCGGGGACCCGTCCATGCTGCGCAGGGAGATGCGCCACTGGCCGGCATCGTCCAGCGGCGAGCCGTCCCAGGGATTCCAGCTCGAGGACCACTGCAGCCCTGAGTTGAAAAAGCCCGTGCCTGCGGGCGGCAGGGGAGGATTGCCGCTCGCCTGGCGGAAACCCGGGACGGTTTCGTTGCGCCGCCCGGTGAAACCCCAGAAGGGCAAGCCACCCGAGATCTTCGCCAAAGAACCGGGCAGGGTGGAAAGGTTCGAAGGAATGTGCCCGCCGCTTTGGATCTCGCCGGCCCAGCAGATCGAAGCGGCATCCAGGACCGGGTAGGCCGGCTCCGCCTGGGTGGCGAACTCCATCAGCACGTCCGCGACCCCGTGGTCGATGCCGAAGGGGGCGCGCTCTTCGTATCGGCGCGTCTCTAGGGTCTGGCGATGGTTCTGCCACTCCCAGATGTTCATGCCCTCATAGATCGCCAGGTGGTCCGCCAGGCCTTCGGGACCCCCGAGGGAGATCGGCAGGGCCTGGGCCTGGGTCCCGAAGAGCGCCGCATAAATCGGCTGCCAATCGAAGCCACCGGCCGAACCTGCCAACTGGAAGTCGGTCATCGGCTGGCTCGCGTGGGCCGCCGCGAAGACGTTCGGATAGCGCAGGGCGAAAGCCAGCGCGCCGCTGCCGCCCATGGAGTGACCGGCCACGAAAAGCCGATTCATGTCGACGTTCGGACCGTGCACCGGATGGCGCTCCAGGTCCAGCAGCATGCGCAGCACACGCTGCTCGGTGTAGTTGACGATCGTGTCCTCGTCCCCGATCTCCATGCCGAGCCGGTAGTCGTGGTCTTTGGCGTTGCCAAACCACCAAGTGTTGCTCACATCCAGCGGATAGAGCCGGTAGGCGTTGCACCAGGTCGGATGGGGGTCCCAGGTGTACGGGCGCAGCTTCTCGCCGCCGTACCCGTGCAGCACCGTGATCACGGGGCGGGGGCCCAACCACGGCGCGCAGCCCGAAGCCGCCGGCAGGAAGAGCACGTACGTGAAGGCGTATTGGACGGAGCGCGCCACCTCCGGTGCATCCGGGTCGAGCCCGAACCAAAGGTTCGAGAGATTCGGAGCGGACTTGGTGGTGTTGATCGTGCGCAGGTCCAGGTACTGGATGTAGATCTCTGCCTTGCCGTCGAGGATCGTCTTGGCGCGCACGGGCTCGGGCGGCGCGATGGACTCCGTCACCGGACCGAAGGTGTTTTCCGTACCGAAGTCGACGGTGTTCTCGATGCCCAGGTCATCGACCGCCGTCACCGCGTAGTAGCCGCTGCCGGACTCCCCGCCGCCAAAGTCCTCGGCGGCCAGGGTCCAAACCAAGAACCCCTGGCCTTCGGGCAGCTCCGGCCCCAGATCGTCGGTTACGTAGCGCGCCACGTAGCGCGGTCCCCACTCGTTGATCGTGAGGTTGAGGTAGCGGTCCGCGTGGAACGCACCCGAGTCCGGGCCCAACTCCCAGAGCAGCGCGGCCTCGTGCAGGTTGCCGGCGTCGATGGGCGCATCGTGGCGGTAGACCCGATACCCGAGCACCAGGGGGTCGGGCACGTCCAGCCACGTCAGGAAGGTCTGGCCGCTGCGGTGGAAGGCCTCCAAACCCGTGGGCTGGGCCGGCGGGTTGCTCGGCTCGGCGACCCCGGAGGCGCCGGCCTCGGCGGCGAGGGACCCGAACCCACCGGCCGCCAGGCACACCGCCAGGAGCGGCGCGAGGGCCGAGGACGGCGTTTGGATTAGGGCGCGGGCCATGGACGTGCGCGTCCGAACAGCGGGAAGGGAAGTGTCTCGCATGGAGGATGCGGTTCTCGGGAGCGGGCCACTGGTCGCGGCAGGCGGACAAGGAAGCCTACGACGGGTCCCGGGCTCGGGTCGGGGGGGACGTGGTTTGGGAACTCAGGAAAAGAGTCCCTTCACAGGGTTAAAACGACGTTCCCAAGGGCGGGGGAGTTCCTTCCCGGAAATTTCTTCTGAGTCCGGCCCACGGGGACCCCGTTTCGCCGGCCCGGCGGGCCCTTCGCGCGCGTTTTCGGCACCCGCTGTGCGCACAAATTTTACGTGCCGGACTGCTCTGCACGCACGCTCAGCCGGGGGGACCAGTCCGGGGGCTGGAAGAGGGGTGGGAGCTGGCGGAGGGGGTGGGATTCGAACCCACGGACGGTTGCCCGTCGCTGGTTTTCAAGACCAGTGCATTCAGCCGCTCTGCCACCCCTCCTGGGCGCCGAAAGGCGCCGTGCGGCCGCCAGGCTAGTCTCCCGGCGCGGAAAATGCCTCGCGCGCTCCCCCGAACCGGGCCGGGGAAGACCGTTCAGGCGCTTTCGCCGTCCCCGGCCTCGTCGTCGGGTTCCTCCGGCCGGCTGGCCACGGCCAGCACCTCTTCGGCGATGCGGATCGGGGCGTTCGCGCGCAGGGCCAAAGCGATGGCATCGCTGGGGCGCGCGTCCACGCGCAGGAGTTCGTCCGTGCCCGCGGGTCGCAGCGCCAGATTGGCGTGGAAGGTGTGCCCGCGCAGGGCGGTGATCTCCACGTGTTCGAGCTTGGCGCCCAAAGCGCTCAACGCGCCCTGCAGGAGCTGGTGGGTCATGGGGCGTTCCGTGACCTCGCGGTTCAGTAGGCGCTGAATCTCGACGGCCTCCGGGTTGCCGATCACGATCGGAAATCCGCGCAGTCCCCCGCGTTCGCGCAGGAAGAGGTACTGCTGGTCACTTTCCTCGTGGAACACCACGCGGGCGAGCAAAGCGTCGATCCAGTTCGTCATCGGGTGGGGCCGCCGGCTCCCTATCTTGACCAGAGCGGGGGGGGCGACGCACGGGCCTTGTGCCTTCGGCGCGCGTAGAATCCGCGTCCCGGGCGCCCGTGCCCGTTCCCGCTCCCATGACCCACCCTTCGCCCAGCCACCCTCCCGGGTCCCCCGCGGATGGGTCGGCGGAATCCTCCCCCGGCTCGTCCCCCGGCGCTTACCCCGACAATCCGGTCCAGGTGCGTCTGGTGCGGGGCCACGCGGTGGAGTCGGTGCACCGCGGGGCCTGGGTCTTGGCGGACGCCGCCGGCCGGGTGCTGGCCGCCTCCGGGGATGCGGGCCAAACAATCTTCGCCCGATCGGCGGTCAAGGCCTTCCAGGCCCTGCCCCTGCTCGAAAGCGGGGCCGCGGCGCGTTTCGGCTACAGCGAAGCCGAACTGGCCCTGGCCCTCGCTTCCCACGACGCCGAACCTTGCCACACGGAGCCGGTGCTCGATGTGCTCGGCCGACTGGGCTTGGGGGTCGAGCACCTGCGCTGCGGTCCCCAGGTGCCCGGCAACCGGGACGCCCGGCGCGCCCTGGAGGCGAGCGGGAAATCGCCGACCGCGCTGCACAACAACTGCTCGGGCAAACACGCCGGATTCCTGGCCCTGGCCGCCCACCTGGGTGTGCCGCCCGAGGAGTACCTGGCGCCCCAGAGCGCCGGCCAGCGGCTGGTGGCGGCGGCCCTGGCCGACATGGGGGGAGTGGCTCCCGGGGGCTTGGAGGTCGCCGTCGACGGCTGCAGCGCGCCGACCTTCCGCTTGCCGCTCGCCGCCCTGGCCACCGCCTACGCGCGCCTGGCGGACCCCTCCGGCCTGACGCCTGAACGGGCCGCCGCCTGCCGGCGCATCACCGCCGCGGCCGCCCACCACCCGGACCACATCGCCGGCAGTCGCGGGCGCCTGTGCACGGATTTGGCGCGGGTTTCGGGCGGGAGGTTGTTCCCCAAGATCGGCGCGGAGGGGGTCTACGGGATCGGGCTGGTGGGCCGCGGCCTGGGGCTCGCGATCAAGATGGACGACGGCCAGGGCCGCGGGTTGCACCCCCTGGTGATCGCCCTGGTGGAGCGCTTGGGTTGGCTCGGACCGGCGCAGCTCGAAACCCTCGAGGACTGGCGTGTGCGCCGCCTGGTCAACCGCGCCGGGCTGGTGGTGGGGCGCACCGAAGTGGCCGAGACCCTCGATGGGCTCGGCGGCGGCCCGGGGGGCGGGGCGTGAACCGGCCGTTGCCGGGCGGGGCCCCGGCGCCCGATCCCGGCCCGGCGACGCCCGTGGTGGGCTCGGGCCCCAGGGC
>JBJHAV010000068.1:0-15394 GCA_050480685.1 Planctomycetaceae bacterium
CGGCGCGCCGCCCCGGGCGCGCGGCCCGGCCCTATAGGGTGGCGGCCGGGCAGGCCTTCTTCGCGGGTGTTTGGGGCCGGGCCGGCCAGCGGCCCGACGCCGCCCGCCGGGCCGTGGCGGGGGAGGTTGGACCGGGGCATCGGGCCGAGCCGTGGACGGCGATCCCCGGGAAGCGTTTCCTAGAAACTTCCGAGGAACGAATCGCCCTTTCGTTCTTGCCGCTCTATCCGCCCGCGGAACCCCTCGGATCGGCCGCCTGGACGCTCTCCTGGCGCTGGCTCGGCCCCGAGGAGGGCGAGGTCCAGGGTTTCCTGGTGCGCCCCGAGCCCCACCCCGCCGCGCGCACCCTGGAGTTGGAGCTGCCCGGTCCGGGTTTCGAGCTGCCCCTGGAAGGGGCCGGGGAGGGGGACCTGTGGCTGGAACTGGGGCTCGGCCAGGGCGAAGGGCCGGTCTGGATCCGCACCCTGCGCATCTCCCGGGCGCCCTCGGTCGCGGAGCGCCTGGAGGCTTTGGATCAAACTCTCTCGCGGTTGCCCGCGGACAAGAGCTCCCTGGAGGCCTCCAGCGCCAGGGGCCTGGCCGCGTTGCTGCGTGAGCTCCGGCAGGGCGGCACGCCCGAGACCGAGCTGCCCGCGGCGCGCCTCCTGGCCGAAGCCGAGGCCCTCGCGGCCGCCGCCCTGGCCGGCGAAACGCGCATCGGCCCGGACCACCCCGGTGAACATCACCTGTGGCTCGCCCGGCCCGACGGTCGCCCAGCCGCGGCACGCCTATTTGTGCCCGAGGGTCTCGGCCAAGCCCGGGTCCAAGGGGAGCCCGCCCCCAGGGTGCCGCTGGTGATCGCGCTGCACGGCGCGGGCGGCAGCGAAAACCTCTTCTTCGACGGACACGGGGACGGCAAGGCCGTGCGCCTGGCCGAGCAGCGCGGTTGGATGCTGATCGCTCCGCGACTCGGTTTTTTCGGATCGGGAGCCATCGGCGAGTGGGCGGACGCGCTCGCGGAGCGTTTCCCCATCGACGACGGTCGGCTCTTCCTGGTCGGTCACTCCATGGGCGGCGGCGCGGCCCTGGCCGAGGTGGTGCGCCGTCCGGGTCGCTACGCGGCCCTGGCGGCGGTGGGAGCCGGCGGCTCACCCCGCGATCGCGCCGCCCTGATCGACCTGCCGGTGTTGATCGCACCCGGCGAGCGCGACTTCGCCCTGGGAGGCGCCCGCGCGCTGCACAACAACCTGGTCGAGGCGGGTCATTCCCGCGCGCGCCTTTGGGTCGTGCCCGACAGCGAACACCTGCTCGTGGTGCAAGCCGCCCTCGACGAGGTGTTTGCGCTCTTCGACAGCGTGCCCGTTAGTGCGAACGAGCGGGAACGCTGAGTTGATCCAAGAGTTCGCCCGCGGCATCGAATGCCTTGGCCTCGATGGCGTCGCGCCGCACCTCCAGCAGCCAGAAGTGGCGCACGGATTCGGATCGTTCCAAGTACCAGGTTTCCTCGGCGGCGTGGACCTCGCGCACCGAAACGCCGAAGGCCCCATCGCCCAGGTAGGTGATTCCTTCCGGGTGCGCTTCCCCGGCGAGGATCGCGGGTGTGCGCTTGAGGGCGTGGTCGTGGTGTTCGAGGGCCAAGCGCACACCATGGCGTTCAAACAGCGGAACCCAGTGCTCGCGAATGCGCCGACTGGTGGATCCCTCGAAGTCGCGCACGGAAGGGTACGCGGGCACGTGGTAGACGGGCAAAAGGTGGCGCGCGCGCGCGCGTTCGGCCAGGGTGCGCTCCAACCACTCGGTCTGCGCACCTTCGACGGGACCGGTGTGGTCACTGTCGAGCACGATCAAGCTGACTTCCGGATTCAGGTCGAGCGCCGCATAACCCGGATGACCGGGAAAGGCGAAGGCGGCATAGAAGAAGGGCGCGATGTCGGAGCGGAAGTCGTCGTCGTACTCGCGTTCGCCGCGGCCCCGCTCCTGTCCCCAGTAGAAGCCGCCGCGCACCTCGTGGTTGCCGATGGCGACCACCAGGGGAACGAGGCGCCCGTCGGGCGCCGTGCCGTGCTCTAGCAGGATCCCGAAGAAGGTGTGCCAGCGGTGCACGCGGTCCATGCGACCGTCCGCATAAGCGAGATCGCCGCCCCACAGCAGGAAGTCGGGCTCCGCGGCCACGGAGGCGCGCAGGGTTTCTTCCATCCATTCCGCCCGGTGCAGCACGTCGCCGCCGGAGGCGATGCGCAGGGGGCGCTCCAACGACGCGGGTAGGGTGCGCAGGCGGAATTCGTGGTGGCGCGAGTCTTCCCCGTGCACCAAACGCGCCAGGTAGGTTTGGTCGGGGACCAAACCTTCGAGTTCGACCGTGCGCACGCGGCGGTCGGCGAAGGGGGCGTACAGGGGCGAACGGTGCTGGATCCACTCGCCGCCTTCGCCGCCGGGCAGGAACAGTTCGAGTCTGGCTTCGGGTTCGTGCTCGCGCTCGTGCCAGTGCACGACGAAGGTGGTGCTCGGGTCCCTGCGCCAGGTGAGGTAGAGGGCGGCGGGCCAGGTTTCGACGGCCACTTCGGCCGCGGCCTCGACTTTGGAATCGTCGACGCGGGCAAAGACAGGTGCCAGCAGAACCGCGGTCAGCGCGAGGGCCGCGGCACAAACGAGAGCGAAGGAGCGCATGGGCCCGAGGGAAACACGTCGCTCTCCCGAGGGCAAGCCCCGTTCAATCCTGCGGCGCTTCCGCCAGCCGCCACAGGGTCCAGGCCGCGACGCTCGCGAGGGGCCTCCAGCAGGCTCCGCGCGCTTCGACTTCGGCGGGGGAGGGGCGCTCATGCAACCCGTCGAGGCGCCGCAGGCCTTCTTGCACCCCGAGGTCCGTGCACGGCAACACGTCGGGCCGGCCGAGCTTGAAGATCAGGAACATCTGCGCGGTCCACGTGCCGATCCCGCGCACGCGCACCAAAGCTTCGATCACCTTTTCGTCGGGCAGGCGTGCCAGGCCGGTCGGTTTCAGTTCGCCCGCTTCGATCGCCCCCGCCAGGCTGCGCAGGGCAGCCAGCTTCGGCCGCGACACCCCCGCGGCCCTCACCCGTTCGTCCGGCAGTTCGAGCAGCTCCCGCGGCGCCGGCAATCGCCCGCCTCCGACCGCCTCCAGCCTGCGCCAAATCGTCGCCGCCGCCCGCCCGGAGAGCTGCTGGAACACGATCGAGCGCGCCAGATACGCGTAACTCGAAAGCCTCGCCTGCTCCGGCCCCGGAAAGCCCGGGAACGCCTCCAGCCGCCCCAGCACCTCCCCCAAAGCCGGATCCCGCCGCCCCAGCGCCGCCAACTCCGCCCGCCCCGGTTTCCACCTCCCCACCCCGGTGAGCATCGCCGCCGCACCCACCCACCAGCAACCCGGAAACCCCCACCGCCGACCCCGGTCCTGGGGGCGGAGGGCGGGGGTGGTGGGCCCGCGCCCGGCGGCCCCGCGCCCCACGACCCCGTGCCCGGCGACCCGCCCGTACGCCCTTGCCCCCCGCGCCTGCCCCTGGCTCGCACCCTGGGCCCGATCCCTGCGTCCACATGGACTTGGCGGGCGAAGTGCCCCATGGAGATCCACCATGTCACCCGCCGCCCTCGCTTACTTCCTGCTCCTGCCTCTCTCGAACGTCGCCGAGGAGCCCTCCCAGGACCCTCAGCAAGCCGAAACCGAGCGCCCGACCCCCGCCGAGGCCGCCCGCCAGGCCTCGCGCCTCCTGGGGGCGGCCCTCGCCCGCGCCTCCCAGTCCGGCGCACCGGAGCTGAGCGCGGGTGAGCAGCGCGCGCTGCTCGTCGACGCCTCCCTGGCCGCGGCCGACACCCTCCACGGGGCCATCGAGGATTCACGCGTGGCGAACTGGCTCGAACAGCTCGCCTTCGGATCCGCTTCCCTCGACACGTTCGGGCGGCGCCTGAGGGAACTCGCGGACGATCTGGCGTTTCAGCCGGTGCGCGAAGCGCCGCTGCCCCTGGGATTTCCCGCCGAAGCGCTGCTGCACGAAATCGAGATCGCCCACTACCCCGCCTACCGCCTGGCTTCAGCGCCCATGGGCGGTCTCGCGTTTTGGCGCCTCTTCGCGCACATCCAGCGCGAGCGCATCGCGATGACGGCGCCGGTGGAAACCACCTGGGAGGGCGGGCGCGAGGCGCGCATGGCGTTCCTGTACGAGCGGCCCGATCAGGGCCGCAGCGGCTCCGACGGTTCGGTTTCGGTCGAGGATGTGCCGGCGATGACGGTTGTTCGCATCGGCCTGCGCGGCAACACGAACCGAGTGCGCGTGGAGGAGGCCCGCGGGGTGCTGCTCGGGTGGCTCGCGGAGCAAGACGAATGGGAGGTCGCCGGGCCTTTGCGTGTGCTCGGCTACAACAGCCCTTCGGTGCGCGGCGCGCGGCGCTTTTTCGAGGTGCAACTGCCCGTGCGCCCTGCGGAGCGGATTGGCGAAGTCGCCGGCGGGGAGCCGGGCGAGCCATCGCCCGAGGAGCGCTGATCCCGCCCTCAACGGAAGCAGCCGAGAACTTTTTTCCGAAATCGGCTCGACGAGCGGGACCCACCACCCCCGCCCAGCCGCCCCCAGGACCGCGGTCCCTCGACGCGGTTGCGGTGAATCTTGGGTGATTTCCCAAGGGGTTCCTTCCTGGCGATGTTCCGACAGCCCTCGATACGAAAATCGCACGGAAAGAGGCGTGCCCTTCGCTGCGTTGCTCCGGCTGTGCGCATCATCCGACGAATGGAGCGGGGGACTCGACCCCCGGCGGCGGACGTCCTAACTACCTAACAGAGAAACGCGGTCGCCGACGGCCGCCATCCAAGGAGATCCCCGTGAAACGAGCCTACGACCCCGACAGCGCGGAGCGGCTGAGGCCCCTCCTCGAAGGGATTGCGCGGGAGATCGAGGAGCGCAACCGCGCGATTCGCGGCCTGGATCGCGGCTCCCGCAGCGGTTTTGGTCGCAACCTCGATCCCGTCGAACGCACCGCCCGACTGGCGATCCACAAGCGCGCACGCCGCCACGCGATCGAAGAGATCGAAGCTCTCGGCTGCTCGGTGGACCCCGAAGAACCCCGTCTGGTCCTGGTGCCGGGACCCGATGGCAGCCTGGAGAGCGGCTACGAGCTGCACCTGGGCGAAGTCGAACCCTTGGCGACCTGAAACGGGACGCCTGAGGCAACTGAAGAAAGCGCGCGGGGCGAGTCGCCGACAAGGTGACTCGCCCCGCGCCGTTTCCTTTGGACCTGCGGTGATCTCAGGCGGCGCTTTCGTTCCACTCCGCGCACGCGCCCGCAACCCCTTCGTCCGTCAGGCGCGCGCTCTCGAAGAGCAGACACCGGGGGCTCAAGGAGAGCTGCGCTTCCCGCGCTCCCATGGCCCCTTGGCGGAAAGCGAAGGTCGCGCGGCGGGTCGCGAACAGGCGCAGGAAGAGCCGTTGCACTTGCTCGGCGAGAGCGCCCTGGAGCTGCTCGCGCGAGAGCTTCTCGCTCTGTTCGAGCACCGCCCCGAGCGGCTCGCCGCTGCCCTTGGCGCTTTCCAGAAAACGATCGAGCTCGTCGCGCGACAGGATGCCACGCTCCACGAGCAGATCGCCCAGGCGCGAGCCGGCCGGAGTGCCGTCACTGACGGCGTGCACCACCCGGCCGCGGCGGAACTCGATGGTGAAACGCTCCGAGTCGCCGCGCACCTGCAAGATGCCCGTCTTGCCGAGCATCCCCAGCCACTCGATCAGGTCGGGAATCGCAAAAACCTCCGAACTGCCCGCCAGCGGACTGCCCTCCACCCGCTCTTCGGCGTCGGTGGGGGAGTCTTGTTCCTCCGCGTCCGCCTCCCCGAGATCCGCCTTCTCCCAGGCGGCAAGGATGCGCTCGGCGATGCGCGCCGAAACTTCCGGCAACTCCGAGGAGAGTTCGGACTCCAAGTCTTCCACCAGACTGCACGCAGCCCGGTCGAGTTCTTCCGCGGCCCGTCCGAGGGCTTCGCGGAAGCCCTCGTTCGCGCCGCGCCGTTCGGAAGCCCGCGCCAAAGCGCGCAGCCGCCGGACCAGGGAGCCGCACGAGGAAGCCAACTCCTCGCGATCGATCTGCGGGTCATTCATGGTTCGAGGGGGGGCCGGCAGCCCGCCGTCGAGCTTTCGACCCCCCTCCCACCGCGTCTTGAGCCAACCCCCGCCTCCACCGGCCTCACTTCGCCAACCCCACCTGAAACCTCCCCACCCGCACCCCGATCCTGGGGGCGGAGGGCGGGGGTGGCGGGCCAGTGGCCGCGGCGAAACGCACCGTTCCACCCGCCCGCTACCCTGACCCGGTGCTCCTGCGCATCGTGCACCCAAACGGCCTGGTGGCCCTGCGTTCCCCGCGCCTGGCCGCCCTGGGCGTGCCCCACGTCTTCACCACCCGCATCGGCCCCGGCGGCCGGCCCTTCGACCTGGCCTCCCCGGACCCCGCCGCCCTGGCCGCATTCACCGCCGTCGCCGGCGCCGACCCCGGCACCGCCTTGCGCCAACTTCGCCAAGTCCACGGAGCCGCCGCGCACCTGGCCGACGCCCTACCGCCCGACCCCGCCGCCGCCCCCGAAGGGGACGCCCTGGTCGGCACGGACCCAAAACTCCTGCTCGGCGTCTACACCGCCGACTGCGTGCCGATCCTGATCGCCACCGCCGACGGCCGCCGGGTCGCCGCCATCCACGCCGGCTGGCGCGGACTCCTGGCCGGCACGATCCCCGCCGCCGTCGAACTGCTCCTGCAAACGAGCGAAGCGGCCAGCCCCCCCGCCTCCGATCGCCCTCCCGTCGCGCCACCACCCACCGCGCAACCACGCACTGCGCCACCACGCACTGCGCCACCACGCACTGCGCCACCACGCACTGCGCAACCACCCACCGCGCAACCACCCACCGCGCAACCACCCACCGCGCGACCTCCGGCGGAGCCCCCCTCCGCCGCCATCGGCCCCTGCCTCAGCCTCGGCCGCTGCGAAATGGGCCCCGACGTCGCCGAAGCCTTCGAATCGAGCGGCCTCGCCCCCGCCGTGCACTGGCCCTCCCCCCAAGCCCTAGCCCGCGGCGCCCGCCCCCACGTGGACGTCGCCCACGCCGCCCGCCTCCAACTCGAACGCGCCGGCATCCGCGCCATCGACCTCCCCCAAATCTGCACCTGGCGCGACGAAGACCTCTGCTACTCCCACCGCCGCGACGTCACCCACGGCCCCCATCCCCGCACCGGCCGCCTCGGCGCCTGGATCTCCCCCCGCCCAGCCCCCACCGCCCCCAGTCCGCTATGCTCCCCCCCGAAGCGCCCGTAGCTCAGCAGGATAGAGCACTAGTTTCCTAAACTGGGGGTCAGAGGTTCGAGTCCTCTCGGGCGCACCAGCGGCTTGGGGCCGGTTGGCGTGGGGCGAGGGGGCGTAGGCGATTGGGTGGGGGCCTTTTAGGAAAGCGGTGCCGCGAGTGCTGTGGGGGTGCTGTAGGAATGGATGCGGCTGGCATCGCCCGGGGGGGGATACCAGCCGCTGGAGGAGGGTGGGGGCTTAGTAGCCGCTGCTGTGGCTTGGGGCGCCGGTGAAGTTGTTTTGTAGGTAGTTTTGGTGGGCTTGGGCGTGGTGGGGGGCCATTACGTTGGTGGGGGTGATGCGGGGTTTGCCGCCGGCGTCGCCGGGAGCGGGGAGGACACCGGGATCGGGGCCGCCGAATTTGCCGGAGGGCATGTGGGGGATTTGGGTGCAGGGAATGTCGATTTCTTCGACGTAGTGCCACTCGACTTTAGTTTTGATCTGTCCTTCGCAGATCACGTAGAGCGTGAATTTGAATTCGATCGTGAGCTTGGTGACCGTCAAGCCCGGTGCTGCGCCTTCGATCGAATCCACCATGGGGCCCGGGTCGAAGATGTTCGGGGCGTCGGCGGTGAAGGTGCCCATTCCGGGTTGATTGCCCTTGTAGGCGGGATAGTCGCCGATGTCGATGTGGGCCAGCCTTTCCGGGGTGTTCGGGCCGGAGACGTTACGGTTGGAATCCACGTAGGTCCTGGATCCGTCATCCTTCATTGGCTGGCCGTCATTGGCTGAGAAGGGTCCGGAGGTGTTGTCGCCTTTCGTGCCGATACCGCTCATTGGAAAGCCATTGTCCACGCCCTCCCAGATGACGGTGAAGGTGACGAATTGGCGGAATTTGGCTCCTGCTCTTGGCGTGGAGAAAATGATGATGTTCCAGCCGTCGTGACCCTCGTGTTTCTTGCCGAAACGGATGGTGATGTCGTCTTCGGGGCCGCCGGCGACGGCGGCGGCGGTGACGGAGTAGTCGACTCCGCCGTACTGGCCGACGAAGGTGAGGGGGAAGTCGTCGGGAGAGAGGGGAACGGTCAGGCCGAGATCGAGGAACGCGAGGTTGTATTGGGGGGAAGGGGGCCCGTCTCCGGTGTTGAAGAGCAGCGTCGCACCGAAGGGCGTGGTCGGCATGACCAGGCTGCCGGGCATGGAGGGCACGGCTTCGGCTTCGGCGCTGAACGCAATGTCTCCCAGCTCCGGGTGGAAGATCTGAACGTCGAGCATTCCCGGGACGAGGTAGCAGTATCCGAAGAATGGAACGGAGCCCTCCATCAGCGGGGGAAAGCCGGGGTCCTCGGTGTTCCGGGGGTCCTCCGCGCGGCTCAAGGGAGCCAGGAAAGCGGCGGTGAAGAGGAGAGGCAGGGAAAGCAGCGCTGTGGATGCGCGGCGGGTCGCAAATCGCTTCATGGCTGGGCTCGTTGTTCGAAGACACCTTCCACGGACGGGAAGTCGGGGTGCCTCGCCTCCACGGGCGAGTGCGGGTGCCCGATTGGTGTCAGCGGACGTATCCGAGACGACAGCGGTTTGCCCTTTTCCGAGCGCGCACCGCGGGGAGCCGCGGCGGCTGCCAGCGGTATAGCCTCCGGCGCCGCGCACTCGGGAGTACGCGCGGCGCCCTCCCCGCAATGTCGCAGCCCGGTCGGCGAGCACAGGGACACAGCACACGGCGATCCGCTCCGCCTAGAGGAATCCGCGTAGGAGCCCACGGCCCCGGTGGGAGCGGGGTGGGCCCAAATTCATCGATACTGCTGCCCCAGGGCGCCCCGCCCTGGTTGCCGACCATCCGCTCCGCGCCGGCGGCTCAGACGGGCTTGTAGTAAACGGCCCAGGCGGCGAGGGTGATGGCGGCCAGGGCCAGGGTGGCGAAGGGCAAGCGCAGGCTCGGCATGCGGAAGGCGAGGGAGGCGAGCACGGTGAGGAACAGCCAGGCGCCCATCTTGATGAAGAGCCAGAGTTGCCAGTCGGCGCCGAGTTTGTGGTGGAGGCCGATACCGGCGAACAGGGCGAGGAAGGCGGCGACGCCGGCGAGGATCGCGACGGGGCGCTTGCGGTCCGCGACGGGGTGGGCGCAGGCGTAGAAGACGAGGCCGGTGAGCAGCATCAGGCTCACGATGTGCAGGACCTGATAGACGGGTACGGGCATGGCTGGGGAGGGGGGCGGTGGGGTGGCGGCGAGCGGCGCGGGGGCCGAAGGGCGGGATCGTAGCCCTTGGGGGGCGGGGTGCGAGGCTCGTTTGGGCGAGTCGCGGTGCGCGGGAGGGGTGGGTGTCGAAGGGGGGGCGGGGCTGTCCCGGGAGCGGGCAGCGCGGTAGGGCCGCGGGCGGCGTGAAGCGGGGGCCGGCCGAGGATGGGCGCGTAAGCTCCCCGGAGACGGGTCCTTGGGGCTCGCGGGGGCAACAACGATGGGAAACGTGCCGGAGCCGGGTGTGGTGGTGCTCTTCGGGGGGACCGGGGATCTGGCGCGGCGCAAGCTGCTGCCGGCCCTGGGGCGGCTGGCGGCGGCCGGCAAGCTGCATCCGGGGACGCGGGTGGTCGGCGTGGCCACGAATCCGGCCAACGACGAGGCGTCCTACCGGGAGACCGCGCGGGCTTCCATGGCCGCGGCGGGCATCGACTGCGCGGCGGTGGGCGGATTGTGCGCGGAGAAGCTGCACTACCAACCCCTGGGCGCGGGCACGCCGGAGGATTGGCGCGCTTTGGCGGCGCGCATCGCTGGAATCGAAGCGGAGCACGGGCTCGGGCCGCGGCGCGTGTTCTACCTGGCGCTGCCCACCGAGGCCCTGCCCGCTGCGGTGGAGGGCTTGGGCGGGGCCGGGCTCGCGGCCGAGGCGCCCGGCGGGTACGCGCGCATCGTGGTGGAAAAACCCTTCGGCCGCGACTTGGCTTCGGCCCGCGAGCTGGTCGAACGGCTACACCTGCACTTCCAGGAACACCAGATCTTCCGCATCGATCACTACCTGGGGAAGGACACCGTCCAGAACCTCTTGGCCTTCCGCTTCGGCAACGCGATCTTCGAGGCCCTGTGGAATCGTGACCGCATCGCCGCGGTCGAGATCAGCATGACGGAAACCCTCGGGGTCGGCAGCCGCGCGGGTTATTACGACCGTTCGGGCGCCCTGCGCGACATGGTCCAAAGCCACTTGGCCCAGGTGCTCGCGCTGGTCGCCATGGAGGTGCCGCCGGTCCTGGGCGCCACCAGCGTGCGCTATGAAAAAACCAAGGTGCTGCAGTCGATCGCGCCGATCGGGCCGAAGGACGTGGTCTTCGGGCAATACGCGGCGGGTGAGGTCGATGGCAAAGCGGTGCCCGGGTATCTGGAAGAGTCCGGCGTGGCCCCGGGATCGCGCACGGAAACGTTCGCTGCGATCAAACTCGAAGTGCTCAATTGGCGCTGGCAGGGTGTGCCCTTCTACCTGCGCACGGGCAAACGCCTCGGCCGGCGATTGACGCGCATCGGCGTGCGTTTTAAGCCGTCGCCGGTGTGCATGTTCGAGCTCGACGGCATGTGCAAGATCAGCGCGAACGTGTTGGTGCTGACCTTGCAGCCGGACGAGGGTTTTTCCCTCTACATGGACGTCAAACGGCCGGGCTCGGCGGTGGATCTGGAGCGCATCCCGCTCTCCTTCGATTACGGCAAACACTTCCGCGAACTGCCCGACGCCTACCAGACGCTCTTGCTCGATGTGCTGCGCGGGGATCAGACCCTGTTCGTGCACGCCGATGAGGTGCTCGAATCCTGGCGTGTGTTCGAGCCGTTGCTCGACGGATCGATCGCGCCCGAACCCTACGCCGCCGGCAGCTTCGGGCCCGCCTCGGCCGAGCGTTTTGCCCTGCCCGACCGCGGGCTGATGCGGGGGACCTGATGGCGGCGGAAGCGGTTCGTTTCCTCGTCTACGACGGACCCGATGGGGCCGTGGAGGCCCTGGCGCGGTACATGGCCGGGAGGCTTGCGGGGCTCGCGCTCGCGGCGCCCGGCGGCCGGGTGCGCGTGGCCCTTCCGGGTGGTTCGACGCCGCGCCGGCTGTTCGCGCGGATGGTGGCGCCGGACCTGGTGGGCAGCGTGCCCTGGTCCGCCCTGGAACTCGCGCCCGGGGACGAACGTTTTGTGCCCGCGGGCCATCCGGCGCGCAACGACGTGTTGCTGCGCGAAGCCCTGATCGATCGTTTGCCGGTCGCTCCGGCCGCGCTTTTCGAGGTGCCCGAAGCCGCGAGCCCTGAGTTGGCGGCCGCCGCCTTCGGCCGGCGGCTCGGGGATCTGCCCTTCGATTGGGTGCTGCTCGGCATGGGCTCGGACGGGCACGTGGCGTCGCTTTTTCCCGGCGACGACGGGCTCGCGGCGACCACCATCGCCACGGCCGCGCGCGCGCCCGTGGAGCCGAAGGAGCGCGTCAGCCTGACCTTCACCGCCCTTGCCGCCGCCGGGGAGCGGGTGCTGTTGGTGCTGGGGGAGGACAAGGCCGAAGCCCTCGCCCGCGTGCGCCGCCAACTGGCCGAGCCGCCCTCCGCCGATCACCTGCCCGCCGCGCGCCTGCGGCCGGCCCTTTGGTTCGTCGATCGAGCCGCCTTCGGAGTCCAGCCATGAACGCCGACCCCCTCGAATCCCCTTCTGCTCCCGCCGGACACGGCGAGCGCTCCGCCGTCGCCGACTTGGCCGTGCTGGGCCTGGGTGTGATGGGCCGCAGTTTGGCCCTCAACGCGGCCGATCGCGGCTTTTCGGTGGCCGTGTGGAATCGCGCGCCGGAGCCGACCGCCGCGGCCCTCGAAGCCAGCGGCGGCAGGCTGCTTCCCGCCGCGAGTTTGGAAGAGCTGGTCGGGCTGGTGGCTCGGCCGCGCCGCTTGCTCCTGATGGTCACCGCGGGGCCGGCGGTCGACCAACTGCTCGACAGCCTGCTCGACCTGCTCGCGCCGGGGGATGCGGTCATCGACGGCGGCAATTCCTGGCACCTGGACACCCAGCGCCGGGAGCGGCGTTTGGCCGAACGCGGGCTCCACTACCTGGGCCTGGGGGTTTCCGGCGGAGAAGAAGGGGCGCGCCACGGGCCGTCCCTGATGCCGGGCGGGTCCGCCGAAGGGTATGCGCTGCTGCGGCCCGTGCTCGAGGCGATCGCGGCGCGCACGGAGGCGGGTTTGTGCGTGACGCACGTGGGGCCGGGGGGCGCGGGCCACTTCGTGAAGATGGTCCACAACGGCCTCGAATACGCCGATATGCAGCTTTTGGCCGAGGGGTACCAACTGCTCGGCGAAGGGTTGGGGTTCGACCCGCCGCGGCTGGCGGAGACCTTTGAGGCTTGGAACGAAGGGCCCTTGGCTTCGTTCCTGGTGGAGATCAGCGGGCGCATCTTCAAGAAGCGCGATCCCTTGGGTGACGGTTGGCTGGTGGAGCGTGTGCTCGACCGCGCGGCGCAAAAGGGCACCGGGCGCTGGACGCTCGAATCGGCCCTGGCCCTGGGGGTCGCCGTGCCTTCGATCGGTGCGGCGCTGGACGGGCGCGTGCTGTCGAGCCAAAAGAGCCTGCGGCTGCAACTGGCCGAGCGATTCCCCGCGGCGGACGCGGATCGGGGAAAACTCGGGGTCAGCGTGGAGGACGTGGCGGACGCGCTCCTGGCCGGCAAAATCTCGGCCTACGCCCAGGGTTTCCAGTTGCTGGCGGAGGCTTCGCGCGAGTACGGCTACGGGCTCGACCTGGCCGAGCTGGCGCGCATTTGGAAGGGCGGTTGCATCATCCGCGCGCGTTTCCTCGACCCCTTGGGGGCGGCCTTCGCGCGTGTGCCGGAACCCGCGCATTTGTTCTTCGATCCGCTCTTCGCGGCGGAACTCGAACGCCTGGATGGGGCTTGGCGACGGGTGGTTTCGGCCGCCCTCGGCGCGCGTTTGCCGGTGCCGGCCCTGGCGGCGGGACTCGCCTACCGCGACGCGCTGACCCGCGCGCGTTTGCCCCAAAACCTGGTCCAGGCCCAGCGCGACGCCTTTGGGGCCCACACCTTCGTGCGCGACGACGACCCGGGCGGCGAGGCGCGGCACGAGGACTGGCTCGGCCAGGATTGACGCCCGGCGCGCGCGCGGAACGCATTGCGGGCGCCTCACCTTTCGGCGAGACGTCCGCTTGGTGGGTCGCCGGCGGAGTGTGGGCCGCGCCGGCTGCCGGGCTCCCCTTGAGGGGGAGGGGGCCGTATCAGGCGCCGGGCATCGGCGCCGGGACGATCGCGCCCGGGGCCGGGGCCGGGGCCGGAGCCGCCTTCGGGGCGCGGCGCGTGGTGCGCTTGGCGCCGGCTGCCTTCTTCGCGGCCTTCTTGGTCGCGCGAGCGGCCTTGGGCTTGGCGGCCGCTTTTTTGGTCGCCTTCTTGGCGGCCTTGCGAGCGGTCTTCTTGGCAGGCTTGGCGGCGGCCTTTTTGGTCGCGCGCTTCGCCACCGCCTTCTTGGCGGTCTTCTTGGGGGCAGCGGCCTTCTTCGCGGTCCGCTTCGTAGCCTTCTTGGCCATAGGTAGTCTCCTGTTCGAGCGCACGCGCGCTGCGAGTGGCGGGAGTCTAGCTACGTCCTAGGGGAGCTTTCGGCGGGGGATTTCGCGCGCTGTCCCGACTTTCGCACGCGAGCGGTCCAAGCTCGTCACCGCGGGCGCGGCGGCCAGGGCACAAAAGCGCTCGTGCGGCGCACATACTCGCGGTAGGCAGGGCGCCGATCGGCCATGTCCGACTCGAGCAGCGCGACCCCGGAGACCTTGAGCAGCAAAAAGGTCATGAAGAGCGGACCGGCCAGGCTCCACCAGGCCCCGGTGGAGAGGGCCAACAGGCCGAGCCCCCACCAGATGCAGGCGTTGCCGAAGTAGTTGGGGTGGCGGGTATAGCGCCAAAGGCCCCGGTCGAGCACTTGGCCGCGATTGGCCGGGTCGGCCTTGAAGCGGGCCAATTGGCGGTCGCCGAAGGCTTCGAACAGGAAACCGAGCACGAAGAGCGCGGCGCCCAGCGCGTCGAGCACGCCCAGGTCGGCGGCTCCGCGAGCGTTGGCGAGCAGCGGCAAGGAGACGAACCAAGCCAGCCCGGCCTGGAGCCAGAAGACGATCCACAGGCTGACCAGGGGGAAGCGGTCGCCCCGTTTGGCGCGCATGGCCTGGTAGCGGCGGTCCTCGCCGGGCTCTTCGAGTTTGCGCCAGACCAGGTAGCCGCCCAGGCGCAGGGTCCACAGGGCGACGAGGATTAGGGAGAGCCAGCCCCGGTCGGTGATCGGCCCGGGGGCCGAAGCCAGGTAGACCCCTTGGGCCAAAAGAAAGGCCGCGGGCCAAACCGGGTCGATGATGCTGGCGTCCTTGAGCGGGCGGTGGATGGCCCAGACCACCGTCATCAGGGCGAGCAGGGCGCCAAGGCCCAGGAGCCAACTCGTCAGGTCGAACGCCGCCACGGCCCATAGCTTCGCCGATGGGGGCGCGCCGGATGCGTTTGGATCGGGCCGGGCCGGTGCCGAGCTCTTGCGCCGGGATTTGGCGGGTGGAGGAGGCTAGCGGGGCGGGTGGGTCGGAGGGCCTTTGAGGGGCTGAAGGGGCTGAAGGGGCTGAAGGGGCTGGGGGCCTGCTGCGGGGCCTGGGGGGCCTGGGGGGGCTGCAGGGGGGCTGCAGTGGTCTCGGAAGCCTGGACCCACCAACCCCCGCCCAGCCGCCCCCAGGACCGTCGGTCGGGCGGGTGGGTTTCGGGGTTGTCGGTGTGCCCTGTGGAAACGCGGACGGGAGGGGATCGGGACTGGCCCTGGGAGGGGCGGTGGGATATTGCTTTTGGTGGCTCGGGCGCGCCGGGGTTCCCCACTGGCGCCCCTTTCCGGAATCCGGCCCGCGTCCCCCCGGCGCACTGCCGCGCCGCGGGCCGGTCCGAGCCTTCGAGCTTCCGCACCGTCGACGGAACGGGCGGAGACATGGCCGTACCCGGGGCCGTCCGGGGCGGCGTCCGGAAGGCCGCCTTCCCCCTCGGGGAGGGCGGCCTTCCTCTGTTGGGTTGTGGCGCGAGCGCCGGGGCCGGATCCGGGGGGTATTCTTTTGGGCTTTCCTACCGGTGAGCGGGTGCCCTCGAAGCCCCCGCCCGAACTCCAGCTTCCAACGCCATGCGCATCCAAAGC
>JBJHAV010000069.1:0-15359 GCA_050480685.1 Planctomycetaceae bacterium
GGCAAGAAGAGCTGGGGCGTGCAGCGCTTCACCTTCCTGATCGACGGCGAAGGCCGCGTGGCCAAGGTCTGGAAGCGGGTCAAGGTCGACGGGCACGCGGAGCAGGTGCTCGAAGCCCTGAAACAACTCTCCGCCCGCGGCTGATTCGGCTATGGAGAGCCCGGCCTTCCACCTGGCCTTCGCCGTGCACGACTTGGATGCGGCGCGGGCCTTCTACGGGGGACTTTTGGGCTGCCCCGTCGGCCGCGAGGACACCCGTTGGATCGACTTCGATCTGGAGGGCCACCAACTGAGCGCGCACCTGGTGGACGCACCGGTTTCCGCCGCGCCGGTGAATGAAGTGGACGGGGACGGGGTGCCGGTGCGGCACTTCGGGCTGGTGCTTCCCTGGCAGCGCTGGGAAGCCCTCGCGGCCCGCTTGGCCGCCGCCGGAGTGGTCTTTCTGATCGCGCCGCGCGTGCGCTTCGCCGGTCAGGTGGGCGAGCAGGGCACCTTCTTCCTTCAGGATCCGAGCGGCAACGCCCTGGAGTTCAAGAGCTTCCGCGACCCGGCCCGTCTCTTCGCGCGCTGACAGCGCGGAAAAATTCGGCTCGACCGGCGCGAAGGCGCGGCAAGGTGCCGTTTGGGCCGCCATCCGGCGGCCACAGAGTGCGGGAAGGTCGCTGCGCGACCCATTTTTCCCACACTCTGAGTTTCAGCCGGCCGGCGCGGCGCGTGTGTCGCTGCCGGGCGCCCGTGCTTGGTCGCGGGCAGCCCATGGGGATTTCCGGCGCGGGAAACCGAGCGGCGCCGCCACGCGCCGCGCCAGCCGAAAGGCGCTGTCGAGGCGCAGGGGTACGCCGCAAAGGGGCGAGGGTGCCTCGGCGTCGAAGCGGTGCACGAGCAAGGGCTCCAGGGTCAGGCCGCCGGGCACGAGTCCTTGGGGCGGCGGGGCCCCGCGGGGAGCCTCCAAGGGCCCGTAGGCGGCCAGCTCCAGGGCGGCCGCCCGCGCGCTCGGGAACACCGACCCCAGCGGCGCCGGCGCCCGCTCCGCGGACAGGCGCACCAGCCGCCGGGATCCCAGGTCGGCGGCACACTCGAAGGCCGCCCCGTGCCCGCTGACCGCCAAGCGCGGCCTGGCCCCGTGCAGGCCGACCAGGCGGCGGGGCCAATCGGTGCCCAGGGCCCCGGCCGTGTGCACCTCCAGGGTGTGCCAGCGGGCCCGTTCCCGGCCGTCGGCTTCGCGCACCAGGACCGGCAGGCGCCAGGCCAGGCGGCCGCTGCGACCGGTGCGGGCCAGGCGATCGGACAGGCCGGCCCAGCCGAGGCCCGCCAGGGGCGCCGGATCCAGGCGCACTTCGAGCAGGACCAGCCCGGAGCCGGCGCGGGACTGGGGCCGGCGCCCCTCGGGCAGGCGCGCGGCCAGGTCGTCGGCCGGAGCCGAGAGCAGCACCAGGACGCACAGGTCGTCCGGCCTGGAATCGCGGGACCGCGGGGACATGGGCAGCCGAGGCGCGGGGCCTCGCACACTCCAGAGTGTAGCTCCGGCCCGGAGCGGCGTTGGGGCGCAGGGCCGGGGAGGGGGGGGGCTGCGCGGGGGCTGACCTCAGGCCGGCCGCGCGAGCAGCAGTTCAAAGCGCCCCTCGGGGTCGGAAAACACCCGCCCGACGGCCAGGCCGACCGCGGTCAGCTCCGCGGTCAGGCTCTCGCGCCGGAACTTGTAGGACACCTCGCTCAAGAGGTACTCCCCGGCCTCAAGGCCCACGCGTTTGCCTAAGGCCGCGAAGTCGAGCTCGACCGCCCGGCGGGCCACCAGGCGCATCTCCATACGCCCGGGCGGATCGACCCAGCGGGCCTGATAGTCGAAGGCTTCGCCCGGGAAGTGCGCGCCCACGGCCCGGCCCAGCACCGCCAGGCCGTTGCGCACAAAACGCTCGGTCAAACCCTCCGGATCGTCGTAGGCGCGCTCCAGCACCGCCGGGTCCTTGGCCAGGTCGTAGCCCAAAAGCAGCGCATCGCCCTCGGCGAGCAACTCGCGCACGTTGGCCAAAAACCGCGCCCGTTCCGGCGGGTGCAGGTTGCCGAGGGTTGAGCCCAAAAAAGCGACCAGGCGGCGGCCCTTGCGCGGCACCGCGGACAGGTCCTGGTGGAAGTCGCCCACGACGCCTTCCACCCGCAGCCAGGGGTAGAGGCGCACGAGTTTGACGCCGGCCTCGCGCACCGCCGCTTCGCTCACGTCGAAGGGCCGGTAGCGCCGGCCGCCGACTTCGCCGAGCGCTTCGATCAAGAGGCGCGTTTTGCGGCTGGAGCCCGATCCGATCTCAAACAGTTCATCGGGCTCGACGGCGCTGAGGATCTCGGCCGCGTGGCGCTGCAAGATCGCGGCTTCGGCGCGGGTCGGGTAATAGGCCTCCAGGTGCGTGATTTGCTCGAACAACTCGGAGCCGACCGCGTCGTAGAGGTATCGCGGCGAGAGTTCGATCGGGCGCCGGGCGAGGGCCAGGGTCAACTCGTCGAGACCATCCGGGTCCGAGAGGCTGGCGGAGGGCAGACGCTGCACGGCCAGCCGGCTTTCCCCGGCGGCGGGCGGAAGGTTGGATTCAGGCATCGGCTCAGGCGGTGAGGGTTCGAACGCGCAGCTGTGCGCCGTCCGATTCCAGGAGGGTTCCCGGCTCCAGCGGTCGCCAGTCGGGATGGTCGTCGAGGGGTTCCGAGGCCACCCGCAGACCCTCGGGCCCGGGGTGCAGGTAGAGGCTGTTCGGTTCGAGGCCGACGGCAAAACGGGCCGCCACCAGGTGTTCGCCGTCCGCCGCCACGAGGTCCAGGCGTGCGCCGAGCGCAAGGGCGCGGAGCTTCGTGTCCCAACCCGCGAGCAGGGCCGCGACCCAATCACCCAAAGAGCCCGAGGGACCCTGCACACGGCGCTTTTCCTGGGCCAGGTGCAGCAGCAAAAGGTGCGAATCGGTGGCCGGCTCCGCGCGGGAGAAGAGATCGTCGTCCAGGTCCGCCAAGAGCGACCGGCGCGCGCGTGCGGCGAAGTGCTCCACAAAACCGTTGTGGGCCAGGGCGAGCTCCCCGTGGGCGAAGGGCGCCACCGCCTCGGCGCCCAGGGCTTGGCCCGGTGTCGCCGAACGCACGTTGGCCAGGATCAGTTCCGCCTGCAGGCGCGGAGCCAGCCGCACCAGGTTGCCATCGGCCCAGGGCGGCAGGGCGCCGCGGTAGAGCAGCGGTTCGCGCTCCGCTCCTTCGGCGTCGCCGCGCGTGCGCTTGGGCCACCAGGCGATGCCGGTGCCGTCCACGTTGACCGTTCCCGACAGCAACTGGCGCGGCGCGTAGGCCTGGTGCTCCAGCCCGTGGGGCGGATCCTGCACCAAACTCGACAGCGGCCGAGGCGCGCCGATCCAGCCGGCCAGTCGGCACATCAGAAGCGCGCCTCCGGGGATGCAGGGCCGTGGGCAAGGCGTAGACCCGCGAAGACTTGGCGGCGTTCGGGCCGGTCCCAGTTGCGGTAGCTCGGCGACGAGAGCCACGGTGAAGCCGCGAAGGAACTGCCGCGCAGCACCCGCAGGCCGCGGCCGAAGTGCACTTGACTGTATTCGCGATAAGGCCAGGGCGCGAAACCCGGATAGGGCGCGAATTCATCCGCGCACCACTGGTAGAGCGCACCGTGGTCGAGCCCAAGCACCCCGGCGCGTGCGGCCCGTTCCCATTCGGCCTCCGAACAAAGGCGCGCCCCGGCGAAACGCGCAAAGGCCTCGGCTTCGTACCAGGAGATCTGATTCACGGGCCCCTTGGGATCGACGGCGCACAGCTCGCCGAAGCGCCGCTCGCGCCAAACCCCGCCCGGTCCGCGCTCCCAATGGGCCGGGTGCCGGGCCCCCGATGCGTCGAGGAAACTGCGCCCGGCCGGCGACCAAAACTCCGCGCGCCGGTAACCGTCCGCTTCCACAAAAGCCAGGTAACGGCGATTCGACACCGGCCAGCGATCGATGCTCAGCGGACCGTGGGACAGGCGGCGCGCGGGACGCTCGTTGTCGTAGGCAAACCCCTCCCCGGCGCCGAAGTTGGCTTCGCCGGCGGGCAACTCCACACGCTCTTCGTCGTTCCCGGCGATGGCCGCCGGCGTTCGCTGGGGGAGCGCCGCGCCCGGATCGATGCCGGCGAGCTGCGCCCACTGGAGCAAGGTCTCCACGTGCTGCACCTCGTGGCGCAGCACCATGCCCCAAACCCAATCCTCGGCGACCAGCCGCGCGGTTTCGGGGTCCATCGGCCGGGCACCGGCAACGTATCGGGCGCGCACCTCGAAAGCCGCCCGGCGAATCGCCTCCAGGTCCGCGAGCACCGCGTCGAGCTGGGGCGCCAACCCCTCACGCCGCGCGCGCGGAAAACGCTCGGGGTCGTATTCGGCCGTCAGCTTCGGAGCGAGCACCGGCTCGGCGCCCAGGCGCAACAAAAGCCACTCCTGCTCGAAATGCGCCACGTGGGCCAGATCCCAAAGGGGCGGCCCGAGGGGCGGCGCGGCGCGGGCCAAACGTTCGGCGCCGCCCGCCGCGAGGGCCGTCACCAGGGCCAGGGTGCGCGCGCGCACCCGAGCCCAATCAGCGGCGAGCTTTCCGTGCTCGTTCGCCTGGTCACCGGGCTCCTCGCGCCGTACGGCGGGCGCGAGCGGCGAACTCACGCACTCCCTCCGCAGGGACGCGCACCTTCGACCAGTGCGACCTCGTCCGCTCCGCAGCCGGAGCTCATGGCCCATTCGAGGGCCTGGGCCGGGCCCGCCGCCAGGGCGACTTCCAACTCGTCCGCGGGCGCCGCGCCGCGCGCGCTGAAGCGCTCGGCGAAGGCCGTGGCCGCCGCCAGGTGGGCGGGGCGCCAAAAGGTCTCGCCCAGTCGCCCCGCGCCCTCCAGGCCCAGCTCCATCAGCGCCGTCGCATCCGCGCGCACCTCCGGATCCTCCAGACCCAGGGCGGCCGCGCGCTGCCACAGATCCTCGACCCGCTCGCGCTTGGGCCAGAGTCGCTCCAGGGCCTCTCCACGCGCGCGCGGGTCGTAGAGCAGTCCGGTCAAGAGCGCCACCGGCGCCGGCCGCCAACAGTAGGGCAGCGCATCCACCGCGCGCAGTTCCAGGAAACCGCGCGCGCGGGCCTCGAAGAACAGTGTCGTCAGGTGGTAATCCAGGTCCTCGGCTGTGGGCCAACCGTGCTGCGGGTGTCCGCCCTCGATCCAGTCGCGCATGCGCCAACCCGGTTGCCCGGGCTCGGCGCCGCCGTCCGCGGTGCGCACGAGCAGCACGTCCGCATCGAGGGCCGCGCGCGCGTATTGCTCGGCGGGCGGCAACTCGGGTGATTCCAAAAAGTGTTTCGGTATCCCGCTGCGCGTCGGATCGATGGTCTGCCACACCCGCCCGCGCCGCGAGCGCCAGCGGCGTCCGTCCATCTCACCCGGACTTGTGCTGAAGAGCGCCGTGAGCGCGGGACTGAGCAGATTCGCAAGCGCCCAGCGCTCCTCCAAAGTGAGTCCCTGGCCGTAGTCCAGGTTCACCTGCAAACTGCACGACAGGCGCATCATCCACGGACCGGCCGGACCGCGCCGGTCGAAGTAGGCCGCCATGGCGCGGTAGCGCGGCGCGTCGAGTTGCTGCGGCACCTGTTGGGGGCCGTGCCAAGGATCGATGCCCAGCGCCACCAGGCGCACCTGCTTGCCGGCGAAGACGCGCTCCAGGGCCACCACGACCCGGTGCACGTCGTCGAGGGCCTGGGAAGCGCCCGTGTGCACGCCGGTGGAGTGTTCGATCTGCGCGCCCGGCTCGAAGGTCAGCGTGCCGCCGCCTGCCAGGGCCACCACCGGCGGCTGTCGGCGCGGGTCGATGGGCAGCAGCAGCGGGTCGTCCTCGGCGGCCGTGCGGATGGCTTCGACCACCCCGCCGGGGCCGACCAGGGGCAGGCGGCGCCCGGGACTCCCGTCGGGCAAACACTCGACAACGAAGCGTTCCTGTTCGAGCCCGACACCCGTGGCTTCGGGATCCGGTCGCAGGGGGAAGGCCTGGGCGCGCACGCGCTCCAGGGCGGCTTCGAGGCCCAAAGCCTGGCCGGGATCGTGGGTCGGCATCGCGTTGGGGGGGGGCGGGCGGCGGGCGGGCGGCGGGCGGGCGGCGGACGAGGTCGATACGGCGGGCGGGCGCGAATTTCCCAAGCCCTCTCCATGGGCCCCAGTGCGGGGCGCTCCAAGGGCGCTTTTGAGTCTAACCCCAAGGGCGCCGCCCTTCGCCGCCGGCCTGGGCTAAGCGCGGGCCACGGGCTCCGGCGCGCGGTCGCGGGTCCCGTAGAGCCACAGCCAGCCCCGGCGCAGGTCCTCCAGGATCACGTAGACCACCGGCACCAACACCAGGGTGATGACCGTGGCGAAGAGCACGCCGTAGGCCAGGCTGACCGCCATCGGGATCAGAAACTTGGCCTGGACCGAGCGCTCCATCATCAGCGGCGTCAGGCCGGCGAAGGTGGTCATCGAGGTCAAGAGGATCGGTCGGAAGCGCGCCAGGCCGGCCTCGACCGTGGCCTCCAGAACCGGCAACCCGTCATCCCGGTGGCGGTTGACGTAATCGACGAGCACCAGGCTGCCGTTGACCACGACCCCGCCCAGGGCGACCAGGCCGAGCACCGAAATGATGCTGAGTTCGTAGCCCATGATCAGGTGTCCGATCACCGCGCCGACACAACCGAAGGGGATCGCCAACATGACGATCAGCGGTTGCACGTAGCTGCGGAAGGGGATCGCAATCAGCGCGAAGATCGCGAAGAGCGCGAAGGCGTAGAGGTAGGCCAGGTCGCCCAAGGTGCGCATTTGCTCCTGCTGGGCGCCTTCGAAGGACCAGTTCAGGCCCGGGTGCTCGGCGGCCAGGGCGGGCAGCCATTCGCCGTCGAGGGATTCGCGCACCTGGGTCGCGGTCAGGCCCGCGGCGGCGCCGCGCACCGGATCGAACTCGGCGGTCAGGTCGATCGTGCGCATGCGGTTGCCGCGCGAGAGCGATGCGTAGCCCCGCTCCAGCCGCGCGGTCGCCACGTGCCGGAAGGGCAGTTCTTCACCCGCCGGCGTGCGCACGAACAATCCGTCGAGCGCGTCGAGGCTGCGGCGGTCGGCCTCGGGATAGCGCACCATCACCTTGAGTTCGCCCCGGCCGCGCTGGATGCGCTGGGCCTCCGCGCCGTAGAAAGCGTGGCGCGTTTGTGTGGCCAGGTCCGCCAGGGTGAGGCCCGCGGCCACGCCTTCGGGCAAAAGCTCCAGGTGCAGCTCTTGTTTGCCCTCACGCCAACTGGAGGCGATTTCGTAGACCCCCGGCAGGGTGCCCAAGTGGGCTTCCAAGCGTTCGGCCGCGTCGAGCAACACATCGATGCGCTGGGCGTAGAGCCGCACGTGCACGGGTTTGCCCGCGGAGATCAGATCGGAGCCGATTTCGAACAGCACCGCGCCGGGCACCTCGCCGATCAACTCGCGCCAACGCTGGGCGACCCAGGGCGAGGAGATGGTGCGCTCCTCCGAGGGCGCCAGGGCCAGGTTGATTTCGGCCAGATGTCCGCCGACGAACGAATCGGCGATGCCGACCGCGTTGCGCTGCATGTCGGAGCGGAAGGGCTGGGAGCCCAGGGCCACGAAGTAGTGGCGCAGTTTGCTGCCGCGTTCGTCGGGCGGATCGAGGCGGTCGATGTGTGCGCGCAGTTCCTCGATGCCGCGTTCGATGTCTTGCACGATCTCGGCCGTGCGCTCCACGGGGGTGCCCAGGGGCAGTTCCAGATGCGCCACCACGTTGTCCGCTTCGACCACGGGGAAGTAGACGAAGCGCAGGTGTCCGCCCGCGACGATGCCGGCCGTGATCAACAGCACGGCGAGGGAGGTCGCCAGGGTGGTGTAGCGCCAGGCGAGGCAGGTGCGCAGGAACGGCGCGTAGACCGAACGCCCGAAACGCACCAGGCCGTTGCCGAAAAAGCCCTGGAAACGCACCCACCAACAAAAGGGCGGCCAACCGGCCAGGCGCGCCGAGAGGCTGGAGCGATGGGCCAGGTGCGCGGGCAAGATCCCCAGGGACTCCACCAGGGAGAACACCAGCGTCGGCACCACGACCATCGGAATGATCGCCCAGATGCGCCCGGTGAAACCCTCCAGGAAGGCCATCGGCAGAAAGGCGGCGATCGTGGTCAGCACCGCGAAAACCACCGGTCGCGCCACGTCCCGGGTGCCGGCCACGGCTCCTTCGACGCCCGGTTGGCCCCGCTCTTGGGCATCGTGCACGCTCTCCGCCACGACGATCGCATCGTCCACGACGATGCCCAGCACCAGGATCAGGGCGAAGAGCGAGATCATGTTGATCGAGCCGCCCAGTTGGTGCGTGACCGCGAAGCCGCCCAAGAAGGCGATGCTGATGCCGATCGCGACCCAAAATGCCAGGTGGAAGCGCAGGAACAGGGCCAGCACCAGGGTCACCAGCGCGAGGCCGCCCAGGCCGTTGCGAATCATCAGCTCCAGGCGCCCGGCGAGGATGATCGACTCGTCGCGCCAGGTGGTCAGCTCGATGCCCTCCGGCATGCGCGGGCGAGCTTCCTCCACGTAGTCGCGCACGGCGGCGGCCACGTCCAGGGCGTTCTGGCGGCCGACCCGGTACACACGCACCTGGGCCGAGGGCTGGCCGTCGAAGCGCGAGGTCTGGTCGGTCTCGGCAAAACCGTCGATGACCTGGGCCACGTCGCCCACGCGCAGCACGGTCCCGTCGGGTTCGGAGCGCAGCACCAGACTCGCGAACTCCTCGCCGCGGTAGGCCTGTCCGGCGGTGCGCAGCAGGATTTCCCCGGCGCGCGTGCGCAGGGCGCCGGCCGGCAGATCCAAGGAACCCCGGCGCACCGCGGTGGCGACCTCCTCGAAGGTCAGCCCGTAGCGGCGCAGGGCTTCCTCGGAAAGTTCGATGGCGATCTCGTAGGGCCGCGTGTTGACCACCTCGGCTTGGGTGATGCCGGGCCGCGAGAGCAGCTCGTCGCGCACCTGCTCGGCGAGCGCTTTCAGCGAGCGTTCGTCCGCCGGTCCGTGGATCGCCACGTCGATCACCGGACTGCGCAGCACGACCTCCTTGACGATCGGCTGTTCGGCTTCCTGGGGGAAGGTGTCGATGGCGTCGATGCGCACCTTGATGTCGTCGAGCACCTCGCGCGGCGATGCGTCGGTGCGCACCTCGACCATCACGCTGCCGGCGCCTTCGGAGGCCGTCGAGAGGATCTCTTGGATCCCGTCCACGTCCCAAATCGCCTCTTCGATGCGCACGCAGATCGACTGCTCGACCTCCTCGGGACTGGCGCCGGGATAAGGCACCGTGATCGAGATGCGGTCCGCGCTGGTCTCGGGGAAAACCTCGACCATGGCGCGGGGAATGGTCATCAACCCGGCCAGCACGATGCCGAGCATGAGCAGGTTGGCGGCGACGGAGTTGCGCGCCAACCACTCGAGTCCGGAGTTCATCGCCCGGGTCCTTCGGTCCGCCCACGACCGTTTGTGTCGCCGCCGTCGCCGTCCGTGGCCGCTCCCGCGCCGGGGGCGACTTCCAACACGCGCACGCGCATGCCGGGCACCGCGATCGCCAGGGTGGTGGTCACGACCCGTTCGCCGGCCGCGAGTCCGGCGCCGATCAGGGCTGTCCGTTCGGCGCGCTGCAGCACCTCCACGTGCCGGATGTGGATGCGGTCCTCGTGGTCGAGCACGAGCACCTCGTTTTCGCCGCGCAGGGCGGTCAGGGGCAGTTCGCTGACCGCGGGTACACGCCGGCCTTCGAGCCGCGCGAAGAGGAAGGCTCCCACCTCGGGCAAGGGCTCGCCGGGGCGAGCCTCCAGGCGGGCGATCGCGTGGCGTGTGCGGCTGCGTGTGTCGAGCCGCGCTTCGAAACGGGTGACACGCGCCTGCCAGGTGCGCGGGCGCCCGGCGTGGCGGCCTTCCAGGGTCACGGCCACGTCCAACTCGCCGCGCTCGTCCAGATCGAGCAGCGCCAGGTCGCGGTCCGAGAGCGGCAGGCGCACCTCGACTTCGGCGGCGGCGAAGAGTTCACCCAAGGGTTCGCCGGCGCGCAGGAACTGCCCGAGTTCCACGTCGCGGCGCTCCACGAGTGCGTCGAAGGGCGCGCGCCAGGTGGTGCGCTCCAGGTCGAGTTTGGCGCGTTCCAATCCCGCTTGCGCGGAGGCCACCCGTGCGCTGGCCTGGGCGAGCTGCGGCTCGCGCAGGGCGAGCGGGCCCGGTTCGGCGATGCCGGCGCGCAGCAACTCGCCGCGCGCCGCCTCGGCCTCGGCTTCCTCGCGCAGCAGCGTCGCTTGCGCTTCGAGAAGTAGGGCGCGGCGTTCGATCACCGCCAACTCGAACTCGCGCCGATCGAGTTCGATCAGCGCTTCGCCGGCGCGCACCCGCCCGCCGGCCGCGAAGTTGGGGTGCAGCCGCGCGAGGGTGCCCGAAACCTCGGCCGCCGGGCGCAGACTGGCGGGGGGCTGCACGGTGCCCTGACTGGGCACGAGCAGCACCCGCGGGGCCGGGGCCGCCACGGCGATTTCGACCGCTGGCGGCTGCACCTCGATCACCACCGGTTCGGCCTCCTCGCGTGAGGCGGCCAGGCGTTGGTACTGCCAAACGCCCAGGGCGAGGACCACCAGGGGCAGGAGCACTTGCAGCAGACGGCGCAACATCTCGGTCATGGCGCGGGCGGGGCGCTTGCGTCCGGGTTCGGGGAGGGCCGCGGCAGGGCGCCGCCGACGGCCAGGTGCAGATCGATGCGGGCGTCGAGGCGGCGACGGCGCGCCTCGATCGTGCGGGTTTCGAGTTCCAGGGTCTGGCGCTGGGCGGCCTGCAACTCGAAGAGTTCCACCAAACCCCGCCGGTAGCGTTCGACGAGGGCGCGCTCCGCTTCGCGCGCGCCTGCGAGGGCTTGGGTCAAGTGGCGTTCGCGCCGCGCGAGCAGCGTATCGGAGGCCAGGGCGAGCTCCACCTCCAAGCAGGCGTCGAGCACGGCCTGGGCAAAACTTTCGAAGAGTTCGCGGCGGCCGGCATCGGCCTCAGCCACACGCGCGCGCAGACGCCCGCCCTCGAAGATCGGCTGCACCAGGTTGCCGGCCAGGCTCCAAAAGCGCAGGTCCGGATCGAACAGGTCCCCGGGCCGGTCGCTGCGCGTGCCGGCCGCCGCGGAGAGCGAAAGGCGCGGGTAGCGGTCGGCGCGGGCGGCGGCGAAACGCGCGTCGGCGGCCGCCAAGCGCCGCTCCAAAGCGGCCAGGTCCGGACGGCGCGCGAGCAATCCCGCGGGCACGGCCGGCGGCAGGCCATCCGACAGGTCGGGCAGTTCGCGGGCCGCGCGCAGTTCACCCGCCGGATAGCGGCCGAGCAGCACCTCCAGTTGGCGTTCGGCCGCCTCGCGCTCCAGGCGCCGCTCGGCCACCAGGGCGCGCGCGGCGGACAGCTCGGCCTCGGCCTGGTGCACTTCGAGGGCCCGTCCGAGGCCGAGGCGCAGGCGCTCCCGGGCGCTCTCCAGGGTTTCCCCGCGGCTTTGGGCGGTGCTCTCCGCCAGGTCCTCCAGGCGCCGTCCGGCCGAGGCGGCGAACCAGGTTTTGGCGACCTGCGCCGCGAGGGATTCCCGCGCCGCGAGCAGATCCTGGTGGCTCGCTTCGGCTTCCGCCCCGGCCGCAGCCGCCGCCGAGGCGAGCCGGCCCCAAAGGTCCAGCTCCCAGGACACGTTCAGGCTCAGCCCGAAGCTGTTCGAGGTCGTCGAGATCGGTCCGCCGGGCAGGGGCAGGCCCACGAACACCTGGCGCTGGCGGGCCCCGTCCAGGCCGGCCGAGAGGGAAGGGGCGCGGGCTCCGGAGCTCTGGCGCGCGACCGCCAGGGCGCCCTCCAGGCGCGCCGCGGCGGCGGCCAGGGAGTGGTTCGCTTCCAGGGCCTCGGCGATCAGAGGTGCGAGGGCCCCGTCGTCGAAGGCCTGCCACAGCGGGCCCTCGGCGATCACGGCGCCCGGCGGCGCGAAGGCGAAGGTTTCGGGCAGGGCGGCGCCGAGGGCTTCGGCGCCGGGGGAGCGCTCCGCCGGGGTCGCGCGGCAGCCGATCAGCAGTGCGCCGAGCGCGAGGGCCAAGAGGCCCAAGTCCGCGCGCGCCTTCACCCGGCGCCCCCTTCGGTCTGTGCGGGCGCACCGACGCCGTGGCTGAGGAATGTGAGGATCTCGGAGCGCATGCGCGCTTCGTCGCCCGGGTCGAGGGGCCCGCCGGTGGTGCGCGCCGCCTGGTCGGCGCCGGTCAGCAGCACGCACATGGAGCCGACCGCGAAAAACAGGCGCCAGCGCAGGGCTTCGTCGCCGAGCTGGGGCAGGCAGCGGCGGAAGGCCGGCAGGTAGGCGTCGCGCAGGCTGTCGAACTCGCGATCGACGCGGTTCCAGTGTTCGCCGGGTTCGCAGAAGGAGCGACCCATCAGGCGCAGGAACCAAGCGCCGCCGGGTTCATGGCGCAGGACCAGGGCGGGGTCGAGCAGCGCCGCGAAGAGTTCGTCCAGGGTCGGAGGCGGATTGCCCGGGCGAGCTTCCAGCTCCGCCAAACGGCGCAGGCGCTCGTCGTTGATCGGGCCCACGCGCCGGGCGAAAACCGCCTGGAAGAGGCCCTCCTTCGAGCCGAAGTGGTAGTGCACCGCGGCCAGGTTGGCGCCGGCTTCGGCGGTGATCTGGCGCAGGGAGGTGCTCTCGTAGGAGCCCTGGGCGAAGAGTCGTTCCGCGGCGTCCAACAGGCGCCGTTTCGTCTCCGAGGAGGCCTCGGTTTCCTCTGCCTGGGTGAGGCCGCGGGACTCTCCCGGGGAACCACCCGGGGGCCCGGCGAGGGCGGACGAATCATTCATACGTCCGTTTGATTGTGTCCGCGCCCCGGGGGGGCGTGCAAGCGTTCCAGGGGGCTTCCGGGGGATCTCCGCCGCCCCCCCCGGGGCTCAGAAGTCCAGCCGGTACGTGTAGGGCGAGCTCGGTGTCTGCACGGCGCTCCAGGCCAGGAAGGCCAAGAGCCCCAGCCAGAGTGCGATGGGCAGCAGCCAAAGCAGGGGCCGCTGCCGCAGGAACAGCGCGAACTCCGCCCACCAGGAGGGCCGTTTGGGAACTTGGGTGCTCATCGCGCCTCCGCGGGTTCGGACAGGAACGCGGCCAGGTCCACCATCAGGCGCTCCACGGCGCGGTCGTGCAGGTGGCACTCGTCTTCCATCAACTCGAAACCGATCAGGCCGCCGGGGGCGCGCTCGCGCACCAGGCGCTCCGCATCGAACAGGCGCACCCAGGGGCGCTCGGCCGCCAGGGCGCGCACGGTGCCGTTCGTGATGCGGTTGCCCTTGCGCGGGGCGCGGTCGAGGCGCGCGGCTTCGTCGAAAAACTCCAGGGCGGCCGAGGCGTCCCCGAGCAGGTAGCTGGTCAAGCCCAGTCGGAAGTGGGTCAGGGGATGGTCGGGCACGTGGCGCAGGGCCGCCTCCAGGTGCCCGTGGGCGCGCTCGATCGCCGCGCGCTCCTCGGCCGACAGATCGCGGGCGTGGAAGCGCTCCCAAGCGGGCAAGATGCGCCACACACGATCCGACCAGCGGGTGGGATCCGGCGCCAAAGCCAGATTTCCCTCCCAGCCTCCGCCATAGGGTCGCAGCACCGCAGGTGTGCGATCGGCGAGCTGCGGCCGCGCGGCGCGACGCCAGTCATTGACGTGCAGGCGGTCTTCCGGCTTGTCGCTGAAAAGCACGGCGAGATCCGCGGGTACCTGGGCCAGGGCCAGCGCATTTTCCGCCACACAGCGCTCCAGGGCCGCGGCCTGGCCGGCGGGCACGTTGTTCGCGAAGGGCGGCACGAGCGGATTGGAAACCACGGTGCCGATCACCACCTCAACTCCGCGGCGACGCCCCGCGTTCAGCATGCGCTCCAGGTTGATGCGATAGCGCTCCAGGTGCGCACGGGTCTGCTCGAAGGTGTACTCGGCGAAGCGATCGAACTCCCACTGCCACTGCTCGGGCCGCGGCCGCTCGCCGCGCGCTCCTTCCTCCGGGCGCAGCAGGTCGCACAGGGCGTGGAACAACAGCAGGTGGCCGGCCGCTTCGATCAGGGCGCCCTTGGGACCTTCCAGCCGCTCGCCGAGTTCCGCGCGAAAGCCCGCTTCCACGAACTCGTTGTGGCCCGAATAGATCACCACCACATCGGGTTCGAGCAGGTCGAGGGCCTGCTGGAACAGGATCGCCACCCGCTCGCTGCCGTAGCCCGCGCGGCCCAGGTTGATCACCTCATGGGCCGGCGAGCCGGGAGCGCGGCGCCGGTCGAGTTCGGCCTGCAAAAAGCCGGGCGGGAACGCGGCGGTGTTCGACCCGCCGAAGAGCAGCACCCGCCGGCGCCCGTCGCGGGGGGGGATGCGGGTCTCCGGGCGCTCCCCGTCGTGCATCTGGGTGACCCAGGCGCCCTCGCGGTCGGGGTCCGGGGCCAGGTAGGAGGCGGTCGGGTCGAACCCCCGGGAGAGGCCGCGCCCTTCCACGCCCAGGAGAGCCAGCACCAGCTCCACCAGGGCGAACAGGACCAGGGCGGGCAGTAGGGCGAAGAGCAGGTGGCGGGGGCGCATGGGGGGAGGGGGCGGGTTCAGAAGGGTACCTTGGCGCCATGAACCGTCACCGACGAGCCTTCTTGGCGCCCCTTTCCCTGTGCGCTCTCGCCGCGGCCTGGGTCGGGTGGGGGCTGCCCGGCGATCCGCCCGATCCCCGCCCCCAGGCTCCCCTGGGTGAGCGCTGGATCGACGGCGGGCTCTTCCCCGCCGCCGGCCCCGAGCTCGTGCAGTTCGAGCGCGAGGTGACCCTGCCGGTGCCCGTGTCCGAAGCCTGGACCCTGCTGGCGACACCGGAGGGCTGGATGCGTTTCCTCGGCGTCACCGCGCGCATCGAGCTGGCCGTGGGGGGGGCCTTCGAGGTCCAGTTCGACCCCAGCGCTCCGCCCGGCCTGCGCGGCAGCGAGGGTTGCCAGGTGCTGGCCTGGTTGCCCGAGCGGTTGTTGGTCTTCAGTTGGAACGCGCCCCCGCACCTGGCCGCCGAGCGCGAGCAGCGCACCTTCGTGGTGATCGACTTCGAAGCGGTCGAAGAAACCCGCTCCCGCGTGCGCCTGACCCACGCCGGCTTCGGCGCGGACGGCGAGTGGCCCATGGTGGAGGCGTACTTCCAACGGGCCTGGACCAACGTGCTCGGTTACCTCCACGCCACCGCCTCCGGCGAACGCACCCCCGGCACCCCCCAACCCCGCTAATCCCCCCGAGAGGTGGAAGCGGGGGTGGGGACGGTGCCAGGCGCCAACTCCTCCCCCCCTCCGCGGGTACCGACCCGGCGAAAGCCGGGTCGTTACC
>JBJHAV010000070.1:0-15329 GCA_050480685.1 Planctomycetaceae bacterium
ACCCCGGCCAGTAGGGGTCGCAGGAGAAAAGCCAACGCAGGACCACTATCGACCCCGCGGCCCCAAAGGCCAAGTCCCCTTGGCCCCGATCCGGGAAGCCGGCCCCCAGGGCCCGCCGGGAGAGCCCCGCAGCGCGCCCCGCCCCGGGCGGCTAAGCTCCCGCCCATGGCGCGCGACCCCGATCGCATCCGCAGCATCGCCCAGAACCGCCGGGCCAGGCACGAATTCCAGATCCTGGAGGAGCTGGAGTGCGGCATCGCCCTGGTCGGTTCGGAGGTCAAGAGCCTGCGGGCCGGCCGGGCCTCGATCGCCGAGGCCTACGGGCTGTTCCGTGGGGGGGAGCTCTACCTGATGGGCATGCACATCCCCGAATACCCCCAGGCCGGCCCCATGAACCACCGCACCGACCGGGAGCGCAAGCTGCTGCTCAAGGGCCGCGAAGCCGAGCGCCTGGCCAAGGCCGTGCGCGAAAAGGGCATCACGCTGGTGCCCCTGGAGCTCTACTTCAAGGGCCACCTGGTCAAGGTCGCGATGGCCCTGGGCCGGGGCAAAAAGCTGCACGACAAGCGCGAGACCACCAAGGCCCGCGACGCCGAACGCGAGATGCGCCGGGCCCTCGGCCGGCGCCGGTGAACGCCGCCTGCGGAGCACGGAGTAGAAGCAACCCCGGAATACTGCTAAACTAGAGCCATCGGGGGCGCACTGGTTTCGACTGGTTTCGTCCGATCCGACAGTTGCGTGCCGGGGTCTTCTCGAGTCACCCCGTTAATCCACTCGGGAACAGGCATAACCTGCCGACAATTACGCTCTCGCTGCCTGATTCCAGGTAGCCGTCCCTCGGGGGAGTGCCTGCGGCCCCCGTCGGACGCCAACAGCAGGCTGGTCGCCGAACCTCGCCCCGGGGGAGGCGACGAGACACTAGGGGCTGGACCCGAAGGAGCCTGTTCACGAGCGCCGGAGGGTCGAGATCCAAAACGCGAACTACGCACGTAGACGCTGCGGCTCGCCGGTTCCAGGACGCGGGTTCGATTCCCGCCGCCTCCGCCATCCCCCTTGGCGACCCCACCCTGCTGGGCTGTGTGGTCGGGGTCGAACCCCGGCCGAATCAGACCCCGGCCAGACCCCGGCAGCCCCCGGGACACCCAGCATGAAACGAGTTCTTGGGATCGCCGTCGTCTCGCTTGCTCTCTTTGGTCTGTGGTGGTTCTGGGCGGCGCGGAGCGGTGGCGAAGCGGCGGAACCCGTATCGCCCGGGGTCAGCGAGGCGCGGTCGGCGGGAGAAGCAGAATCGCCCGTTGAGCCGGCGATGACACCGCCGGTCGCGGTTCGGTCCGCGGTGGAGGTTCGGCCCCACGGACGCATCGTGGCGAAGGACCGTCGGGACGTGCCCCTCGAACATGGGGGCACCCTGGAGCTGCGGTTTTTCTACGAAAGCGGGGGCGAGGGCATGCCTTCGGAAGCGACCGTGGACATTGACGAAGGCCTTTGGCGGGGGCCCGAGATTCCCGTGGAGTACACGGCGAGGGTCGTGCGGGTCCAGCTCGACGGCCTGGCCGTGCTCGGGCTTGAGCCGCCGATCTTTTTCTCGCGCGATGTGCCGGTGGACATCGCCGTCGACATCGGCGACGGGCTGTGGATGACGGTGCTCGATGCAGCCACCGGCCATCCAGTGCCCCGCGCCTCCGTGTGGACCAGGGAGTACCGCGGTTCCCTGGCGCAACTCTTCGCCGACTCCACCGCGTGGACCCGATTCGTCCGCAGGCCGGGCGGCGCCCAAGGGGACCTGCCCGTGGCGGAGCGGGCCGATTCGCCAATCTCCGTGGTTCGCTTGCCGGAGCAGGCGAGGTGGGTGGTCACAGCACCGGGGTATGCCTCCAAACTCGTGGCGCCACCGGCACCGGAGGCGACGCAGGTGGAAGTTCGCCTGGAGCCGGCCGCACGCCTGTGGCTCGACGGCTCGGGCCTCGACGCATCCGCCCAGGTGCGGATTCACTATCCCGCCTTCGGAGCCGTGCGGACGGAAGAGTCGGACGCGTCGTTGCTCCTTGGGAAAACCATCGAGCCGGGGCTCGGCCCGGTGGGCTTCGACCTGGACGAGGGCACCCACGGGATCGCGTGGCGGCTGGAAGGGGCCTCCCACTGGCGAAACGAGACCATCGAACTCCAGCGCGACCGCGATGCGGTGCTCGTGCTCGATTGGGACGAGGAAGCCCCCGCGCCCGCCCACCTGCGCGGCGAACTGCGCATCGATGGGCCGATCCGCGCTCGCCCCAATCTCACCATCAGCTCCGGCCCGCCGCACTTCCACCGGGTGCAAGCCGTGCCCGAGCCCACGGATTCGGACGGTCTTTGGACCTTCGAGTGCAGCCTGCCCGCGCCGGGGCACTACCGACTCTCCGTGAACCCGCCCGGGGTGAGCTTCCACCGCGAGTTTCAGGTCGGGGAGAACACGGCGACGCTCCACGTTCCACGGGGAGCGCCCAGGCGCGTCTGGATGTTGGATGCATCGAACGGGTCGCCCATCGACCCGGCGCAGATGGGGGTCAGTCTGTTGATCGACCCACCCAACGAGAATTCGGGCGGCGTAGGCCGAGTCTTGCGGGGAGAGGCAGGTGCGGTCGAGTTCGAAGCGCCCGTCGGCCGTCTGGCCTACCACATTCTCGCCGAAGGCTACGGCGTACACACCGGTTCCCTCGAACTCGTTGAAGGGCAGACGGACTATTCCGTGACCTTGGAACCGCTTTGCCTGATCGAAGTGCATTTGCGCCGGGGTGACGTGGTGCTCGACATCCCGAGCGAATGGACAGATGCCATCGTGCTGCTCGATTCGAGCGGGCAGCCGATTCCCGTGCGTACGAACTACCGGCAAAGCACGCCGGGTGCCAGCGCTGGTCCCTACATGCAGGAAGTCGGCAAATCGACACCCAGGCCCATGGGGATGCGGGCGATTTTGGGCGTGGATGCGGTGCATACCCAGGCGATCGCGCACGCTCCCGACCTGCCGGGCATGGGCAGCTTCGCCCCCGTGACCCTGGAGCTGCGGCCCAAGGAGCGTGCCCTGTTGGTCTTCGAGCTCGATTAGGGGCAAACCACCGGGCCGGATCCTCCCGGTCTGCCCACCCCAGGGCGCAAAGGGCGGGCCGCCGGGTCGCGCGGGCGGGGGGCGCCGATAGACTTCTCGGGCCCATGTCGTCCCCCGCGAGTTCGATCGTGCCCCGGCCGCCCCGCTCGAGGCGCTCCGCCGGTCTGTTCGCCGCCCTCGGGGCGGTGCTGCTGGCGGGTTGCCACACGGTCGGCTCGACCTCCTGGAACCTGCGCGAACTGCACGGGCACGACGGCAGCGTGCAGCGGGTGGGGCGGGTGATGTCCGCGCCCGAATACCAGATGCGCACACTGGCCGGTTCGATCCCCGGCCTGTCCGACGGGGAGCGCGCGGGGCCGGCGGCCAAACGCCCGCGGGCCACGCGCCGGCCCCTGGACCGCGCCCTCAAGGAACTGCTGCGCCTGGAGCGCTATTCGGCCCGGGAGCCCCTGACGGCGGGCATTCAGGTCGAACTGCAGGCCTGGTTGGCCCTGGAGGCGGATTACCTGCTGGTGCGCGAGCGGGCCGTGATCGGCCTTGGCAAGCAGGCCCTGCGGCTCGGCCTGTCCGAACCCTTGCAGCGCGCGGACGGACGCCCGGGGGTCGGGCCCGAGGAGGTGCGCGCGGCCCTGGAGGTCGTTTGGAACGCCGCCGAGGCGCGCGATTTCACCGCCCTGAGCGCGGGGCTCAAGGACCTGGAGGAACTCGACCTGGACGGGCAGGGGGCCCGGCGCGCCCTGGCGGGGCTGCACCCGGTGCTGGCCAAGTCCCTGCCGGATCCGGTGCGGCGGGCGGTCGAGGAAACCCACCTGGAGTTGCAGCGCCTGACGGTCGCCGCGACCCTGGGATCGGCCCTGGAGGATCCGGAGGGGTTGGTGCGCGCCGCCGCCCTGGAGGGGATCCTCGGGCTCGAGGATGCGCCGCGCGGGGAGCTTCTGCGCGCGGCCCTGGCCGACCGGGACAACCACGTGCGGCGCGTGGTGGCGGCGGACCTGGGGCGGGGTCTGCCCGGCGGCCAAACCTTCGAGGACTGGCTTGGCGCGCTCTTGGCCCTGGCGTCGAGCCGCGACGGGCTCGTGTCCATGGCCGCCTGCCGAACCTTAAGCGCTTTGGCCCCCGAAGGGCCCGGGACCCTGCGGGCGGAGGATTGGGCCGTCTGGGCGGCGGAGCGCGCCGAAGCCGCCGAAGCATCCGCCCGAGAGGCCGCCCTCGAAGCCGCCGCCGCACCGCGCGAGGATCCGCTGCCTTGAGTTCCCCCGCGCCCGCGCGCCGGCCCTGGCTGCGCTGGATCCAGCCCCTGGTCGTCGTGGGCCTCTTGGCCTGGGTGGCCTCGAATCTGCCCTGGAGCGATCGGCTCGATTGGAAGGACGACGCCGGCGGCAGCGTGCGCGGGCGCATCGAAGGGGATTGGAAGGGCGACGCGGTGCGCTTCGCGCCGCGGGTGGAAGACCGCGGGGCTGTCGAGCGCGGCGCCGCGCCGGAGGTCTGGGTGGCGGCCCTCGGCGAGGACGGAGTGCACCGGGTGGAGGGCCGGCCCGCGGCCCTAAGCCCGAGCATGCAGCGTGTTTTCCTGAGCGTCGAGCGCGGCCCCTTGGCCCTGGCCATGGGCTGTTTCCTCCTGGGCCTCAGCTTGGCCGTGACACGCTGGTGGCGGCTCTTGGCACTCGCCGGATGCCGCGTGCGCTGGTCGGGGGTCTTTCGCCTGACGTTCCTCGGGCTGTTCTTCAACCTGGTCGTGCCGGGGTTGACCGGCGGCGACGTGGTCAAGGCCGTGCTGGCCGTGCGCGAAAACCCCGAGCGGCGCGCGGACGCGCTGGTTTCGGTGGTCGTGGACCGACTCTTGGGACTCTTGGCCCTGGCCGCCCTGGCCATGGTCGTGATCCTGCTCTTGGGCGGGCCCTTCGCGGTGCTGCGCTGGCCGATGGCCGTGGCCCTGACGGGGCTCGTGCTCGGGGGGCTGGTGTACGTCAACGGGCCCCTGCGGCGCGCGGTGCGCTTCGACGCGCTGCTGGAGCGCCTGCCGTTCTCGGCCAAACTGCGCGAGTTGGACCGGGCCGTGCTGGTCTACACCGCGAAACCCGCGGAACTCGCCGCCGCCCTGGCGCTCTCCCTCGGCAACCACTTCGCCGTGATCGCCGGGGTTTTGTCCCTGGGGCTCGCCTTCGGCGTTTCCCTGGCCCAGGTGGGTGTGCTCGATTACGTGGCGATCGTGCCCGTGGCCAGCATGGTCAGCGCCCTGCCCGTGGCCCCCGGCGGCTGGGGGGTGGGGGAGGCGGCCTACCACTACCTCTTCGAACTGGTCGGTGCGAGCGGCGCCCTGGGCGTCGCGGTCAGCGTCGCGTACCGTTTGTGCCAGGTGCTCCTGGGCCTGGCCGGCGGGCTCTACCTGCTGCGTCCGGCCCACCGCCGCGACCTGCGCGCGGCGGAGCGCGAGCGCGCCGATTCAGCCGCGGCGAGTTCGCCCGACGGCCTCTCCGGCGCCGCGCGCGGATCCTCCTGACGCCCGCGATCGACCCCGCTTCTCACACTGCGTCCCTCTCCCGCGCCGCCGCCTCCCCGCGGCGGCTTCCTCTCAGGTCCGAAACCCAAGAATCCCATGAGCGTCGTCGCCGTCGGCACCATCGCCTACGACACCGTCGAAACCCCCTACGACCGCCGCGAGGAAGCCCTGGGCGGCTCCGCCACCTTCTTCGCCTACGCGGCCCGTTTTTTCGGCCCGGTGCGCCTGGTGGGCGTGGTCGGCACGGACTTCCCGGACGACGAGTTGGGGCGCATGCGCACGGCGGGACTCGACACCGAAGGCGTCGAAGTGGCCGAGGGCCGAACCTTCCGCTGGACCGGGCGCTACGAAGCGGACTGGAACACGCGCCACACCCTCGACACGCAGCTCAACGTCTTCGAGCACTTCGATCCGAAGCTGCCCCAGGCCTACCGATCGACGCCCTTCGTGTTCTTGGCCAACGCCGCGCCCGATGTGCAGCGCCGCGCCCTCGAACAGTGCAGCGGCCGGCGCTTCGTCATGGCCGACACCATGAACCTTTGGATCGACATCGCCCGCGACGGGCTGCTCGATCTGATCGGGCGCGTGGACGGCATCGTGCTCAACGACGAAGAAGCGCGTCTCTTGACCGGCGAACACCAACTGCTCAAGGCAGCGCGCAAGGTGCTCGATCTGGGCCCGCGTTTTGTCGTGCTCAAGAAGGGCGAACACGGCGCCTTCCTGATCGGCAAGGACGTGCACTTCGCGCTGCCCGCGTACCCGGTCGAGCAGGTGGTCGATCCGACCGGCGCCGGCGACAGCTTCGCGGGCGGTTTCCTGGGTTATCTGGCCTCGGTGCAAAACACCGATGCGCGCACCCTGCGCCGGGCCATGCTCTACGGCACCGTGACGGCCTCCTTCTGCGTGGAGGGGTTTAGCGTCGAGCGCCTGGCCCAGGCCGACCGCACCCAGGTCGAGGGCCGCTTCAACGAACTGCACGGCCTGGTCAGCCTCTAGAGGCCCAACCCGGTCGGAAACCGACGCGCCCGGGCGGGGTCCTTGGGGCCCGTCCCGGTCGCCGCTAGTCCCACGGATGGGCCGTTCGCCATCTGTTCGGGTTTTGGCGCGCGGTCCGGGCGCGCCGGGCGGTAGCATTCGACCTTCGAAACCGGGCCTGCGGGCCCCCCAACCAGCGATCGCGGCCAACCCCACATGAGCACCCAACGCAACAAGAGCACCGACAAGGATCCCGCCGCCGACCGCGCCAGCGGGGAGAAGGCCCGCGCCCTGCAGGGTGCCCTGGGCGAGATCCACAAGGCCTATGGACCCGGCGCGATCATGCGCCTGGGGGACGGCCAGCCGATCCGCGAGATCCGATCGATCGCCAGCGGTGCTTTGTCCCTCGACTTGGCATTGGGCGGCGGTTTTCCGCGCGGACGCGTGGTGGAGATCTTCGGGCCGGAGAGCTCGGGCAAGACCACCTTGACCCTGCACGTGATCGCAAATGCCCAACGCACCGGCGGCATCTGCGCCTTCGTCGACGCCGAACACGCCCTCGATCCCTCCTACGCCCGCAAGTTGGGCGTCAAGCTCGATGACCTTCTGGTGAGCCAGCCGGACACCGGGGAACAGGCCCTCGAAATCGTCGAGACCCTGGTGCGCTCCAACGCCGTGGACGTGGTGGTGGTCGACTCGGTAGCCGCCTTGGTGCCGCGCGCCGAAATCGAGGGCGAAATGGGCGATTCTTTCGTCGGCCTGCAGGCGCGCCTGATGAGCCAGGCCCTGCGCAAGCTGACCGCCTGCATCTCCAAGTCCGATTGCCTCGTGATCTTCATCAACCAGATCCGCGAGAAGGTCGGCGTGATGTTCGGCAGCCCCGAAACGACCAGCGGCGGCCGTGCCCTCAAGTTCTACTCCTCGGTGCGCGTGGACATCCGCCGCATCGGACAGATCAAGGAGGGCGAAGAAGTGGTCGGCAACCGCACCAAGGTGACGGTGGTCAAAAACAAGGTCGCGCCGCCCTTCCGCAAGGTCGAGTTCGACATCCTCTACGCCCGCGGCATCAGCTACGAGGGCGACCTGCTCGACCTGGGCATGACCGCCGGCCACGTGCTCAAGTCGGGCACCTGGTTCTCGCTCAAGCACCCCAAGGACGGCGAAATCCGCCTGGGCCAAGGCCGGGAAAAGGCGCGCCAATTCCTGACCGACAACCCGGACCTGGCCCAGGAGCTCGAACAAACCCTGCGCGCCCAGCTCCTGCCCGCCAAGGGCGCCGCGGCCGCCCCGGACGACATCGAAGAAGAGCCGGTGGCCGAAGCCCCCGAGCGCAAGACCGCGACGGCCTCCGCCAAGAGCTGAGCCACCGGCCGGACCGCCGGCACGATCATCGGCCCAACCCACGGGCGCCGCGGGGCCTGCCCCCTATCTCCTTCGGGTGTTAGGGGACCGGCCCCGCGACCCGTTACGCTCTCCGCCCTGCTTTCGCCCGCGTCCCCAGCCGAACGCCCCTCCGCCTCCATGTCCCGTTCCCTCTCGGCCGCCCAGGTGCGCCGCCAGTTCCTGGACTTCTTCGTGGCCCGCGGACACCGGGAAGTGCCTTCGAGCCCGGTGTTTCCCCAGGACGACCCGACGTTGCTCTTTACCAACGCGGGCATGAACCAGTTCAAGGACGTGTTCCTGGGCACGGGCACACGGGACTACCGGCGCGCGGTGGACACCCAGAAGTGCATCCGTGTCTCGGGCAAACACAACGACCTGGAAGAGGTGGGGGTGGATTCGTACCACCACACCTTCTTCGAGATGCTCGGCAACTGGTCCTTCGGGGACTACTTCAAGGAAGACGCGATCCGCTGGGCCTGGGAACTGCTGACCGGCGAGTGGGGCCTGCCGAAGGAACGGCTCTGGGTGACGGTTTTCGGCGGCGACGAAGCCGACGGGCTGGAAGCCGACCTGGAGGCCGAGGACATCTGGCGGCGGGTGACCGACATCGACCCGAGCCACATCCTGCGCTTCGGCCGCAAGGACAACTTTTGGGAGATGGGTGAGACTGGGCCCTGCGGACCCTGCTCGGAAATCCACATCGACCGGGGCGGGCCGGGCAGCCGACCCGAGGACGGCGCGGACCGGGCGATCGGGGTGAACGCCGGCAACGAGCGTTTCATCGAGTTGTGGAACCTGGTGTTCATGCAGTTCAATCGGCTCGACGACGGGCGGCTCGCGCCGCTGCCGGCCCAATCCGTGGACACCGGCATGGGTTTCGAGCGTGTGCTCTCGGTGCTGCAAGGGGTGCCGTCGAACTACGACACCGACCTGTTCACGCCGCTCTTCGCGCGCCTCGAACAGATCAGCGGTCGCCGCTACGAACGGGGCGCTTCGCCCGCGGACGTGGCCTTCCGCGTGGCCGCCGACCACGTGCGCGCGGTCAGCGCGGCCTTCGCCGACGGTGCCCTGCCCGGCAACGTGGGGCGGGGCTACGTCCTGCGGCGCTTGATCCGCCGGGCGGCGCGCTTCGGACGCCAGGAACTGGGTCTCGAACAGCCCTTTTTGCACGCCCTCGTGCCGACCGTGGCGGAGGTGCTGGGCGAGGCGTTCCCGGAGATCGCTGCGCGCCGCGAGCACGTGGCGGCCCTGGTGCGCGCCGAGGAAGAGGCCTTCGGCGCCACCCTAGGGCGGGGACTCGTGCGCTTCGAGGAGCTGGGCCGACGCGTCGAGGCCGCGGGTGCCCGTGTGCTGCCCGGGGATGAGGCCTACGAACTCTACGCCACCTACGGATTCCCGCGGGATCTGGTGGAGCTGATGGCCCGTGAGCGCGGGCTGGAAGTCGACGGAGAGGCCTGGGAAGCGGCCCAGGCCCGCCACCAGGAAGCCAGTCGCTCGGAGGGTGGCTTCCGGCAACTGCTCAGCGCCGAACAACTGTCCGGTTTGGGTGCCACCGCGAGCACCTACCACCGCCCGGGAGCCGAGGGGCTCGAAGGCACCAGCCGCGTGCTGCGCCTGGTGACCGGGCCGGAGCGCGATCTGTTGGTGCTGGCCGAAAGCCCCTTCTACCCGGAGGCCGGTGGGCAGATCGGGGACCGCGGCGAGGTGCGCTCGACCTCGGGCGCCGGACGCTTCGCCGTGGAAGACACCCAGAAGGTCGGCCCGGTGGTCGTGCATTTGGGCCGGGTGGAGGGCCACCTGGCGGAAGGGGACGAGGTCCGCGCGCGCGTGGACGGCGCCCACCGGGCGGCGGTGCGCCGGGCCCACAGCGCGACGCACCTGATGCATCGCGCCCTCAAGGAAGTGCTCGGCGATCACGTGGCCCAGGCCGGTTCTTGGGTCGGACCCGATCGGCTGCGCTTCGACCTGTCCCATCCGCGTGCGATCCAAGCGGAGGAACTCGAAGCGGTCGAGCGACTTGTGGCCGAACGGACCCTGGCCAACGCTTCGGTGGAAACCAGCCTGGAGGAACTCGAAGAGGCGAAGGCCCGCGGCGCCGCGGCGCTATTCGGCGAGAAGTACGACGAGCGCGTGCGTGTGGTCGCGATGGGGGAGCACAGCCTGGAACTGTGCGGCGGCACCCACGTGAACGCGACCGGCTCCATCGGAGCTTTCGCGATCGCCGGCGAACGGGCGGTTCAAGCCGGTGTGCGGCGCATCGAAGCCCTGACCGGGCCCGAAGCCCTGGCCGCGCAGCAGGCCCAGCGCCGTGCTTTGAGCGCCGCCGCGCGCCAGCTCAAGACCACTCCCGAGGAGTTGCCGGGGCGCATCGAAGCCCTGCAAGAACAGCTCAAGGAAGCGCGCAAGAAGTCCCAGGCCGCGGCGCAGGGGGACGTGGCCGGTGCCTTCGACCGGCTGCGCGAGTCCCTGGGCGACGCGGACGGGCTGCGCCACGGGGCGCTCGATCTGCCGGATCTGGACCTGGAGGGTCTGCGGCAACTGGGCGGCCGAGCCAAGGGGCTGGCCCCCGATCTGGTGCTGCTGCTTTTGGGCCGGGCGGAGGGCCGGGTGCCCTTCCTGATCCTCGTGCAGGGCCGGGCCCAAACCCTGGGACTCGCCGCGGGGACCCTGGCGAAGGCGGTCAGCGCGCACCTGGGGGGAGGCGGGGGCGGCCGACCGGACTCCGCCCAGGGCCAGGGTCTCGACCCCCAGGCGGTGCCCGCCGCCCTGGAAGCCTTCCGCTCCGCCGTGGCCGAACGGCTCGGCTGATCCGGGAGAGAGCCCGGGCGGCACCCACTGGCACCCCCGAACGCTCTCCCCCGGAGCGGCGCCCGGCCGTCTCGAACGCAAGCGAAGCGATCCCCGCGGTTGACGGCGGATCCGGCTGCTCGCTACCTTTTCGCGCTTCACTGTCCCCAGCGAGCCTCTCAGCCGCCCCTCCCACGCCCCCGGCGACCCCGCCCCAACCCAGCCCGACCATGCCCCATCCGAAGCGCCGCACCTCCAAGTCCCGTCAGGGCATGCGCCGCTCCCACCTCGCGCTGAAGGAGACCCAGCTCAACCGCTGCTCCCACTGCGGAGCGCCGGCCCGTCCCCACCGCGTGTGCGACAACTGCGGCTACTACGGGTTCAGCAAGGGCAGCGAGAAGCGCGGCACGGACGTCCTCGAGAAGCAGGACTTCTGATCCGAACGCGGGGGTGCCGCCGAATCCGCGCGGCTCCTCCGGCCCGCGCTCGACGGCCGCAAAGCGCCGTTCCCCGCTCCGGTCCCGCAAAGGCCCCGTTCCCGGCTCCGTCCCTCGGGCTCTGCCCCGGGTCCGCCCCGGGCGACCCCAAGCCACCCCCAAGTGCGTATGAGCCAAACCCGCATCGCCCTCGACGTGATGGGCGGCGACGACGCCCCCGGCATCAACCTGCGCGGCGCCCTGCGCGCCTGCTCGCCGGAGCACCCCACGCCCCTCGACCCCGCGCGCCTGCTGCTCGTGGGCGACGAAGCGCGCATCCGCGCGGACCTGGAAGAGCTCGGGGGCAATCCCGGCTTCGCCGTGCAGCACGCGCCCCAGGTGATCGGCATGGGGGAATCTCCCGCCACGGCCCTGCGCGCCAAACCGGACGCATCGATCCCCGTGTGCATGGGGGCCCTCAAGCGCGGAGCCGTCGGCGCGGTGGTCGGCATGGGCAACACCGGCGCGATGGTCGGCGCGGCCACCCTGGGCCTCGGCACCCTGGAGGGCATCCGCCGGCCGGGCATCGCGGTCACGATCGACCTGACCGGCAGCCCGCTGACCCTGATCGACATGGGCGCGAACATCGCCCCCAAGCCGGAGCACCTCCTCCAGTATGGCTGGATGGGCTCGGTCTGGGCGCGCACGGTGCTCGGCCAAAACGAGCCGCGCATCGGACTTTTGAACATCGGCGAGGAGCCGTCCAAGGGTCCGGAGCTTTTGAAAGCCGCCCACGAACTGCTCCAAAAGAGCCCGATGCGATTCGTGGGCAACGTGGAAGGCGGCGACCTGTTCGACAACGCCTGCGACGTGGTCGTGTGCGATGGTTTCACCGGCAACGTGGTCCTCAAGCTGATGGAGGGCCTGGCCGGATTCCTGTTCGGGCTCTTCTCGAAGGATCTGCGGGCCAACCAAGCCCAGTGGGGGACCGAAGCCCTGCAGAAGCTGCGCAAGCGCATCGACTACGCGGAGTACGGCGGAGCCCTGCTGCTGGGCGTCGACGGCATCGTCGTCATCGGCCACGGCCGCTCGGACGACGCGGCGGTGGCGAATGCCATCTCGGTCGCCGCGCGCAGCTTGGATGCCGACGTCAATCGGCACATCGTCGAGGGGCTCGCCGCGGTCGGACAGGCCGCCCCGAGCGCCTGATCCGGATCCGGCGGCCGCCCCCGCTGCCCCACTCCGCGGCCCACCCCGAGGCCCGCCCGTCGGCCCCTCGCTCCCCTCATTCCCCGCCCGCTCCCCCCCTCGCGCCCCCCGGGGGGACGGGCCGATTCCTCGACGGGAAACCGAAACCGTGCACCCGAGCCGCCGCCGGGCGTAGAATCCGCGCCGTCCTGACAGGACTCCCCCCCATGGCTGCCATCGTCCCCGTCGGCATCGCCGGCACCGGTTCCTACCTGCCCGAGCGTGTCGTCCCGAACCAATGGTTCGAGTCGTTCCTCGATACCTCCGACGAGTGGATCGTCCAGCGCACGGGCATCAGCGAGCGGCGGTTTGCGGCCGACGACCAGGCCACCAGCGACCTGGCCACCGAAGCCGCCCGCCGGGCCCTGGAAGCGGCCAACTGCCGCCCCGAGGACCTGGACCTGGTGGTGCTCGGCACCTTCACCGGGGACTGCCCCGTGCCCGCGACCGCGGCCATCGTGCAAGATCGCCTGGGGGCCCATCGGGCAGCGGCCTTCGATTGCAGCGCGGCCTGCACCGGCTTTTTGACCGCGCTGCAGATCGGCAGCGCCTGGGTCGCCTCGGGTCGCGCGCGCCGTGTGCTGGTGCTCGGCGCCGAGGTCCAGTCGCGGTTCATCGACCTGACCGATCGCTCCAGTTGCATTCTCTTCGGCGACGGCGCCGGCGCGGTGGTGCTCGCCCCCCACGCGGAGTGCGAACAGGGGGAGATCCTGCGCGACGCCCTGGGCGCCGATGGATCCGGCTACGACATGATCCAGATCCCCGGCGGCGGCTCCCGCCGACCGACCTCGCCCGATGCGCTCGAGCGCCACGAGCAGTACATCCACCTGCGCGGCCGCGAAGTCTTCAAGTTCGCCGTCGCCAAGATGAGCGCCATGATCGAGCAGATGCTCGCAGGCCACGATCGCTCCGAGTTGGGCCTGATCGTTCCGCACCAGGTCAATCGCCGCATCATCGACGCCAGCCTGCACCGCCTGGGGATGGACGACGAGCGGGTGATCGTCAACATCCAGCACTACGGCAACACCTCGGCCGCTTCCGTGCCGATCGCCCTCGACGAGGGCGTGCGTTCCGGGCGACTGAAGAAGGGCCAGCTCTGTGTGCTCGTCGCTTTTGGCGCCGGCATGACCTGGGGCGGGAACCTGCTGCGCTGGTAAAACCGCGCACCGCAATCATGAACAGACGCGGCATTTTGCTCCCGGGCCAAGGCGCGCAGCATCCCGGCATGGGTCGGGCCTTCGCCGAGGCCTTCCCGACCGCCCGCAAGGTCTTCGAGGAAGCCGACCGGCACCTCGACCTGCCGCTCTCGGAACTGTGTTTTTCCGGGGGGGACGCGGTGCACCGCACGGATGTGGCCCAACCGGGCATCCTGACCACGAGCATTGCGATCCTGTCGGTGCTGAGCGAACGCGGCCTCCAGCTCGAAGAGGCCCCCATGGCCGCGGGTTTGAGCCTCGGTGAGTACACCGCCCTGTGGGTGGCCGGATCCCTCAGCTTTCGCGACGCCGTGCGCCTGGTGCGCCTGCGCGGGGAAGCCATGCAGGCCGCCAGCGATGCGATCCCGTCCTCGATGACCAGCCTGATCGGGGCCGACCTGGAACAGGCCGAAGCCCTGGCCGCGGTGGGGCGCGAACACGGCATCTGCTCGGTGGCGAACCTCAACGCGCCCGGCCAGGTGGTGCTCTCCGGCGAACTCGCCGCCCTCGACGCGGTCGAAGCCGCTGCCAAGGGCCACGGCGTGCGCCGAGCCGTGCGTTTGACCGTCGCCGGAGGATTCCACTCCGAGTGCATGCGCCCGGCGGCCGAACGCCTGGCGGCGGCCCTGACGGAAGTCGAAGTGCTGCCCCCACGTGTGCCCTTCTACACCAACGTCACCGGCGAACGCGTCGAAGACCCGGCCGCCATCAAGGGATACTTGGCGGACCAGGTCTGCGCCCCGGTGCTCTGGGAGCGCAGCATGCGCGCCGCCCTGGCGGCGGGAATCACCCGCTACCTGGAGCCCGGACCGGGGAACGTGCTCGGCGGCCTGATGCGCAAGATCGACGGCTCGGCCGAGGTGCTCTCGATGGCCGAACCGGCGGACTTGGAACGCCCCGAGTCGGCCTGATTCCGCCCGCAGCCTTCGCCCAGCTTTTTCCATGACCCAAGCAGCCCCCACGAACGAACGCTTCCTGACCGGCAAGGTCGCCCTGGTGACCGGCGCTTCGCGCGGCATCGGGCGCGCCATCGCCGAGCGCCTGGCCGCCCGCGGAGCCGCCGTGGCCGCCGTGGCCACCGCCGCCGAGCGCTGCGCCGAAACCGTGGCCGCCTGCGAAACCCTTGGCGTCCGAGCGGCGGCCTTCGGCGTCGACGTGGCCGACACCGGCGCGGTCGACACCCTGGTCAAACGCGTGGTGGAGGAGTTCGGCGGGCTGGACCTCTTGGTCAACAACGCCGGGATCACCCGCGATCAACTGCTCCTGCGCATGAGCGAGGAGGACTTCGACCGGGTCGTCGACGTCAACCTCAAGGGCACCTTCAACTTCGTCAAGTCCGCCGCGCGCACGCTGATGAAGTCCCGTGGACGCATCATCAACATCTCCAGCGTGGTCGGAGTCACCGGGAACGCGGGCCAGGTCAACTACGCCGCCAGCAAGGCCGGTGTGATCGGATTGACCCGGTCCGTGGCCAAGGAATTGGCCGGCCGCGGGGTGACCGTGAACGCAATTGCCCCCGGCTACATCGAAACCGACATGACCGCCGCCGTCGACCCGGCCGCGGCCGCCGAGTTGGCCAAGGCGATTCCCTTGGGCCGGGTCGGACGAGCCGAGGAAATCGCCGCCGCCGTGGAGTTCCTCGCCGGTCCGTCCGGCGACTACCTCACCGGGCAAACCCTGGTGATCGACGGAGGCCTCTCCCTGTGACGAGGCGCAGAGCCCACCCCGCCGGGGTCCAACCC
>JBJHAV010000071.1:0-14925 GCA_050480685.1 Planctomycetaceae bacterium
TCCTTGTCCCCGGTGCCTCCCGCGCTCCCGCGCCCCAGACGCGGGCCGCGGGCGCGCGCGCCGTTGCGGCGCACCCCGGCGGAGGCGCATTCTTCAGCCCGGATCATTCATGAACACGCACCCCAACCGCCACGACCGGGCGGCTACGCCGCCCTTTCGGCCCCTGCCGGCACTTTTCGAACACCGGCGTCCTCGACGACCTGTTCAAGGTCGACTGCGGGGCCGGCGCTCGAAAAGCCCCGGCAGGAACCGAATCGAGGCGTTTGGGGCACGTCTTCATGCATAATCCGGGCTAAGCCAGCGCCATGCTCGTCGAACTCGCCATCCGAGACCTCGCCCTGATCGAGTCCATGGAGCTGACCTTCGGGCGCGGCTTGAACGCGATCACCGGGGAAACGGGCGCGGGCAAGAGCCTGCTGGTGGGGGCCCTCGAACTGCTCCTCGGGGAGCGCCCCCGGGGCGGACCTGCCCAATGGGTGCGCGACGGGGCGGCGCGGGCGCGGGTCGAGGGGCGTTTCCTGCTCGCCCCCGGGCCCCTCTGCGACCGTGTGCAGGCGTTCCTCGACCGGGAGTTGCCGGAGCTGGGCGAGGACTGGAAGGAACAGGCCGGCAACCGCGGCGAGCGCGAGCTGATCGTCGGCCGCACTTTGGAGCGCGGCGGCCGCACCCGCGCCCACGTCAACCAATCCCCTGTCACCCAGCGTTCCCTGCGCGAGCTGGCGGAACTGCTTTTCGAAATCCACGGGCAAAACGACCACCAGTTGCTGCTCGAACCCGCGCACCAACTGGAGCTGCTCGACGCTTTCGCCGGGCTTGGGCCCGAGGTGCAGCGCTACCGCGCCCAGCGGGCGGAGCTGCGCTCGTGCATCGAACGCATCGAGCGCCTGGAACGCGAACGGCGCCAGCGCAGCGATCGCCTCGATCTGGTGCGTTTTCAGGCCCAGGAGTTGGCCGAAGCCGCCATCGAGCCGGGGGAGCAGGCCCGCCTGCGCGGGGAGCGCGATCTCTTGCGGCACGCGGGAGCCCTGGGCGCGGACCTGACCCGCTGGCTCGACGCCCTGGCGGACGGCGAGGAGACCGTGCTCGACCGGCTGCGCGCGGTGGAACGCGGCGCGGGAGCGTGGCTCGCGCGGTTGCCGCGGCTGGCCGCCTCAGTGGAGGAACTGGCCGAAGCGAGGGTGCGCGTTGAAGAAGTCGCCCAGCGGCTCGCGACCTTGGCCGAGGAGATCGAAGCCGATCCGCAGCGGCTGGAGCTGGTCGAGTCGCGCCTGGCGCGTATCGAGCGGTTGGGCGCCAAGTACGGCCTGGACGAGGCCGGTTTGCTCGCCCTGGAGGAATCCCTCTCGAGCGAGGCCTCCGACCTGGAGGCCGCGGAGCAGGGCCTTGGGGATTTGCTCGCCCAGCGGGACGCGGCCCTGGTCGGGCTCGCGCGGGCCGCCGCGGCCCTCTCCGAAGGGCGGCGCGCACGCTTGGCCGAGCTGGCCGAGCGTTTGCACGGCATCCTGGGCGACTTGGGCCTCGGGCGGGCGCGATTTGAGGCCGCCCTCGAAAGCCACGCCGGCGATCCCGCTTGGGACGCCTTCGGCGAACGCGGTTGGGACCGCCTGGAGTTCCTCTTGGCCGCGAACCCGGGGGAGTCCGCCCACCCCCTGCGGCAGGTCGCCTCGGGCGGCGAAGCGGCGCGGGTCATGCTCGCCCTGCGCACGGCCCTGGTTGGCTGCGGCAGCGCGCGGGTGCTGGTCTTCGATGAAGTCGACGCCGGCATCGGCGGCCGGCTCGGCCCCGCCATCGGCCGCCACCTGGCGCGGCTCGGCGAACACCACCAGGTCCTGTGTGTCACCCACCTGCCCGCCATCGCCGCCCTGGCCGCCCGCCACCTGGTCGTGGCCAAGTGCGTGGAGGGCGAGCGCACCCGGACCGAAGTGCGCGAACTGGAGGGCGAAGCGCGCGAACGCGAAGTCGCCGACATGATCGCCGGCGGCGCCGACCAGCCCACCGCCCGCGCCGAGGCCCGCCGGCTGTTGGGCCTGGAGGGGGCGAACGGGGTTGCGGCCGGGGCGGATTCCGAAACGGCGGCGGCGCAGGGTGCGGGCCCCAAGGCATCCGCAACTCGCCGGGCGAAAGCCGCGGCCGCACCGCCCGGCGCGGTGCCTGATCACGGGCCTGATCACGCGCCCGATCACGGGCCCGATCACGGGCCCGATCACGGGCCCGATCACGGGCCCGATCACGGGCCCGCGCGCCCGAAGGCGCCGGGGCAAGGCCGTCGCGGGCGTTGAGCGCTCCCGCCGGGCCCGTCGCCCCGGCTGGTAGCATGCGCGCTTCGAGGCCGTCCCCGTGAACCGTTTGACCGAACCCCTGCTCTTCGAGCGTTTGTACCTGGAGAAGGTCTGGGGCGGGCGTGCGTTGGAGCGTTGCCTGGGGCTTGCGCTGCCGCCCGACGTGCCGGTGGGTGAGACGTGGGAGGTGGTCGATCGACCCCACGAAAACTCGCGGGTGCGGTCCGGGATCCACGCCGGGCGCACCCTGGGTGAGCTGGTGCGCGAGTTCGGGCCGGATCTGCTCGGCCGTGCGCGCCCGACGCCCCAGGGGCGCTTCCCCCTGCTGGTGAAGTACCTGGACGCCCGCGAAGCCTTGAGCGTGCAGGTGCACCCGGACGACGAGGGCGCGCGGCGCATCGGGGGAGACGCGGAGGCGAAGACCGAAGCCTGGTATTTCCTCGACGGTGAAGCGGACGGGGCGGTTTGGTGCGGGCTGCGCCCCGGCGTCGACCGCGACGCGCTGGCGGCGGCGGTGGGGCGGGCGTCCCTGGTGGACCTGCTGGAGCGATTTCCCGCCGAGGCGCACACGGCCCTGACCGTGCGCGGCGGAACGATCCATGCCATCGGCGCCGGAGTGGCGCTGCTCGAAGTGCAGCAAAACTCCAACACCACCTATCGGCTCTACGATTGGGATCGACTGGGGCTCGACGGCGCGCCCCGGGAGATGCATGTGGAGCTGGGCCTCGAAGCCAGCCGGATCGAGACCGCTCCCGAGCGGCCGCGTGCGCCGCACTTCGAGGATCTGACCGCGGATCTGCGGCGCGCCGGTTTGGTGCGCACGCAGCACTTCGCCATGGACCGCTTGGAGTTCCACGGCCCGGCCTTGCGCCCGACCGAGAATCGATTCCGCCTCTTTGCCGCCGTCGAAGGCGCCGGCGCCCTCGAAGTCGAGGGCCACGGCGGGTTGCTCGAAATGGAGGTGGGGGACGTGGCCCTGGTGCCCGCCGCCGCCCGCGCCGCGGTCCTCCACCCGCGCGATGGGCACGCCGGGTGGCTCGAGTTGTATGTGCCCGAGCGAGGAATGGACGCGTGAACAAGCCCAAACGATCCCAGCAGAATCAGGGGCGATCCGCGTCCGGCGGCCGGACCGCGAAACGCGGCGCCGGCAAGACGAGTGCGGCTCGCGGCGGCGCTCGCCCGAAACCCACGAAGCCGGCCCGGTCCGCGAAAACACCCGCCGTGCGCGCCGCTGACACGGCGGGCGACGAGCCGGAGGGCGAACGGATCCGGCTCAACAAGTACCTGGCGACCCACGGGGTCGCCTCCCGGCGCGCCGCGGACGAGTTGATCGCATCCGGAGGCGTGCTCGTGGACGGCGAGATCGCCACGGACCTGGGCCAAAAGGTCGACCCGGCGCGCCAGCGCATCGAGGTCGACGGCGTGGTGCTCAAGCCCGAGGACGTGCGCCTGCGGTATTACCTGCTGAACAAACCTTCCGGGGTCGTTTGCACCAACGATCCGCGCGAGAACCGGCCGCGTGCCATCGACCTGATCACGGATCGCAGGAAGGGCCGCATCTACACCGTGGGTCGTTTGGACGAGGACACGGTGGGATTGGTGCTCTTGACCAACGATGGTGAGTTCGCGAACCGCGTGATGCACCCGAGTTTCGGGCTGCCCAAGACCTACTCGGTCAAACTCGCCGGGCGCATCGACGATGGGGCGGTCGCCAAGCTGCGCGAGGGGGTTTACCTGTCGGACGGACGCACCGCCGGCGCGCGGGTGCTCGTGCGCACGCGTTCGGCGAACAGCTCCAAGCTGCTCATGACCCTCTATGAGGGAATGAACCGCGAAGTGCGCCGCATGGTCGCGAAGGTCGGCTACAAGTTGCTCGACCTGAAGCGCGTGCGCATCGGATCACTGACCGACCGCGGCCTCAAGCCCGGCCATTGGCGCCCGCTGACCCGCGCCGAGGTACGCACCCTGCTGGAGGAATGCGACCCCGAACGCGAGCAGCAGGCCACGCCGCCCGGCCGGGGCCCGTCCCGCCGCGGCGCAAAGCCCGGGGCGGGCCGCAGGCCCCGCCCCGGCGCGGGCCGCTAGCACCCTGCGGGGCCGCAGTAGCGATTGCCCCGACAGGCTGCTAGCCCGGGTTCGCCTTTACGGCTCTTCGGCCACCTGCAAGGCCAGCGCGTCGCTGAGGATCAGGCCGAGCGGATTGGCGCCGGGATCGGCCGCTGCCCACTGGGTGTAGAGGAACTGCCCGGCGAGGATCGGCAGGGCCGGGATCGGCAGAGCGACCTCCGCGCGGCCTTGCCCGTCGGCCGCCGCGGCCCAGAGCAGATCCGGCGACACCCAAAGGGCGCAGCCCGGGGCGTCGAATCCGAAGAGCACGGGCAGCGCCACCCCGGCGTAGAGATCCCTGGAGGCGCCTAGGGCGAGCAGCGCGGGGGCGCCGGCCGGTGCTCCGGCGAGCCGCAGGCGCAGGTCACCGCTGCCCACCAGAGGCGCGCCTTGGAAGCGGGCCTGGAGCCCACCGCAGGCCGTGCCGAAACGCTCGACCAGTTGGCTGGCGAGCACTTGGTCGCGCACCGCGCGGTACTTGGGCGCTTCGCTCGCCGGGATCGTTTGGTTCTCGAGCAGGCCGTAGGCGCCCCACTTGTTGAAGGTGCGGCAAGACACGTAGTGCAGCATCAGGGTGCCGCCGAGCTGTCGCCAAACCTCGGTGTAGAGCCAGTAGAGCTCGTACATGCGCGGATGGCGGTTGACCGCCAGGAACTTGTCGGTCAGTTCTTGGTTGTTTTCCCAGCCGAACTCACCGGCCATCCGCTGTCCGGCTTCGTAGGCGATCATCTCGATGCCCCGGGCGGAAGTGATGGCCGCGGTGGCTTGGATCCAGCCGAGCACCTTGTTGAGGATTTGGTCCTCACATTCGTCGAGGATCTCGTCGACGGTCATCGACACGGCCGGGGGCGGCAGGATCGAGCCGTCCGGCGGCCAGATGGGATAGCCGAGGTTGGCAGCGAAGTACGGCGCCAAACCGTAGGCGTCGGCTTTGGTGTACGCGGCCTGGAAATCGAGTACTTGCTGAGCGCTCCACGGATTGGCGGAGTGCGCCGCAAGCACCCGCACCAGCCGTGTGTCGGCCTCTTCGCCAAAAACCGTGCGGAAGATCTCGAAGATCTCGACCGCGCGCTTGGAGTACCAGAAGAGCTGAGCCTGGTACGGGTCCGTGGAAAGGCCTTCCGCCAGGCCCTGCTGACGGGCGTGAACACCGCCGGGGAAGATGGTGTTCCAAACCTCGTTGGAGTATTCGAGATAGATTCGCAGGCTCGGATCGAGGGTGTCCCGCAGCAGGGTGGCGAACTGGGTGACGAAATCGTCGCTGGCCAGGTAGGGCACGCAGAACCACGGGTCAAAGCCGAGCTCGTTGGCGAGCGCCACCATGTGCTCGAAGGCGACTCCCTTGGGGCTGGTCTGAAACGCATCGGAGACCAGGGGGCGCTGGCTCCACTCCGCCAGGTTGGAGAAGTTGGTCTGCTGCCACATCATGAAGCGCACCACGTCGTAATGCGCCAGACTCGCGAGGAAGTCGGGATTGAAGGGGGCGCTCTGATAGGTCGCCTCATGTCCCGGCAAAATCAGCCGGATGTCCCGCACGGGATCGAGCGGATCGCTCGCCACGAGCTTGAGGTAGATGCCGCCATTGGTCGGCGTCATCGACAGTTCCCAGCGTCCGGGTTGCTGGGATAGCACCTGGACGTTGCCGCCGAACTGGAAGTTGCCCTGTCCTTCGAAGAGCAAGGTGTAGACCCCGGCGGGGTACTTGGCCTCGATCTCGGGGAAGATCAGCGTGCCCGCGGCCTGACCCGGGGCGAGCAGCGGCCAGCCCTCGGGGGTGGTCGCCAAGGGCGCGCCCGTGTTCCAGGGCTGGCTGCTGTCCGCCAGTTGGGGGATCCAGGGCCGCGCCTGGCGGAACACGTCGACGAACGGAATTTCGCTGCTGAAGTCGATGACGCTGTTGAGGTTCACGCCCTTGCGCTGGGGCGCTCCGACCTCCTGGGCGACACCCACGCCGGACAGGGCCACCAGGGCCAAAAGCAGCCGACCGGTGAAGCCGGCCGAGCGGGAATGACGCGGGCTTCGGCCGCCTCCCCGGGTCCTTGCGGCGCGAAGGGGAGCCTGGGAAGGACGACCCAGGGCGGTGGTGGGGGAAGCCGCAGGGCAGGGGGCGAGCATGGTCTTGGAGTCGGCACGCGTGGGGAGAAGCGGAGGGGGGGCCGGCGGCGGCGCCTCGACCGCGGAGGCTGAGAACGGTTCTGGGGGAGCCGCGCGGGTGAACCGCGCGGAGCAACGGCGGCGCTCGCGCGTCGCCACCCCCGAACCCGCTATCCTACCTGCGATGCCCGCAACACCGAAAGTCGCCCCCGAGGACCTGGACCGCGCCGGCGCGCACATTCACGAACACCGCCTCAAGAACGGCATGCGTGTCCTGATCGCGGAGCGCCACCTGGACCCCGTCGTCGCCGTGATGCTTTTTTACCGCGTCGGCGCGCGCAACGAGCGCGAACGGGAAGCGGGGGCGGCGCACTTCCTGGAACACATGATGTTCAAGGGCACAGAACGTCTGGCGAAGGGCGAGGTCGACCGCCTGACCGCGTTGCTCGGTGGACAGAACAACGCCTTCACTGGCAACGACCACACGGCCTACTGGTTCGAGTTCGCTTCCGATCGTTGGGAGCAGGCTTTGGCCATCGAAGCGGAGCGCATGGCACACTTGCGCTTGGATCCACTCGAGTTCGAGTCCGAGCGCCAAGTCGTGCTGGAAGAACTCTCCATGGGTGAAGACGATCCTTGGCGCGTGCTGGGTCGCAAGGTCGAAGCGGTGCTCTTCGGACGTCACCCCTACGGTCGCCCGATCATCGGCTTCGCCGACACCCTCAAGGGCATGGGGGTCGACGACCTCGCCGCTTTCTATCGGCGCTTCTACCATCCGGGCAACGCGACCCTGGTGATCGCGGGGGACGTGTTGCCGAAAGCAGCGCTTGCCGCCGCGCGCCGCACCTTCGGCGCGATTCCCGCCGGTCCCGACTTCGAGGTGGCCGATCCGCCTCGGCCGCCGGTGGAGGATCCGCTCGGTCCGGTGAGGCTCGAAATCCGCTGGGACGATCCGGGCAAGCGCCTTTGCATGGCGTGGCCGACGGCACCTGTCGGGAGTGAGGCGGACCTGGCGCTCGACATCGTGACCACCGTTCTGACCGGCGGGCGCAACTCGCGGTTGCAGCGCAAGATCGTGCTGGACGGCGGCTTGGCGACCCAGGTCAGCGCCAGCAACGACGCGCGTGTGGAGGGCGGCGCCTTTTGGTTGATGGCCGAGTGTGCCCAGGGCACGCAGCCGTCCGATCTGGAAGCCGCTCTGGATGCGGAGTTGGCGGCCTTGGCCGAGAAACCCCTGGGGCAAGCCGAGTTCCAGCGCGCCCTGCGTTTGATCCGCTCCTCCGAGGCCCACGACGGCGAATCGATCAGCGACCTGGCGGAAGAACTCGGCAGCTTCGCGGTCGACGCGGATTGGCGCCTGGCCTTCGATCGAGGTCGCCGCCACGGGGAGCTGACCCCGGCGCGCGTGCGCGCGGTGGTGAAGGAGCTGCTGACTCCCGAGCGGCGTGTGCTCGGCTGGTGCCTGCCCGCCCAGTCCGAGGCCCCCGCGCGCGTTTCCCGCAAGCGGGGGGCGAAATGAAGTTTGGCGCTGTACCCGCCCCGCGCCTGGAGATCGTGCGCCGCACGTTGCGCTGCGGCGCGCTGCTTCTGATATCCCCTCGCCCCGGGGCCCCGGTCACGGCGATCCACGCGCACCTGCGTGGGGGGCATCGATTGGATCCCGCCGGCCGGGAAGGTGTGGCCTTTTTGACCGGTGCCCTGGCGCCCGAGGGTGTCCGCGGCGCGAGCGAGAGCGAAATCGCCGATCTGCTCGAGCCTGCTGGCGGCAGCCTGACCGGTGACTCCGCGGGCATCTCCGGGGCCATCGCCGGCGAACATTGGAAGCTGCTCTTGGATCTGGCGGCGCGCATGCTGACCGAGCCGACCTATCCCAAGGAGCGTTTCGAGCGCCAGCGACAACGGCTGCTCGACCGACTGGTGGTCGACGCCCGCGATCCGCGCATCCAGGGTGGACGCCTGTTCCGGCGCCTGGTTTACGGGCCGCACCACCTGGGCCGCGGGGAACACGGCAGCCCCGAGAGCGTGGCCCGACTGGATCGGCGCGACTTGGCGGCGTTCCATCGCAGCCACTGGGTCGCCGGGCGAGCCGTGATCGCCGTCTGTGGCGACGTGGATCCGGACGCGGTGCACCGGCATTTGGATCGGCTCCTGGCGAAGTGGCCCAAGGGCCGCGACATCGAAGGGGTGCGGGCCGAGTTCCCGCCGCTCGAACGCCGTGTGGGCGCTTTCCGCGCCGAGCGTCAGCAGGTGCACCTCTACCTCGGGCACCTGGGCGTGCGCCGGGCCGATCCTGACTATCCGGCCCTGGTTGTCATGGACCACGTCCTCGGGACCGGTCCTGGTTTCACCAGCCGCATTCCGCGCCGCCTGCGCGATGAACAGGGTCTGGCCTACAGCGTGCACGCGTCGATTCACTCGAGCGCGGGCCTGCTGCCGGGCATGTTCACCGCCTACATCGGGACCTCGCCGGAGCACCTGGAACGATCCGTCGCCGGCCTGGTGGAGGAAATCCGCCGCATCCGCGAGCAGCCGGTCGAGGACCACGAGTTGGAACTCGCCCGGCAGTACCTCCTGGGGTCGTTCGCGCTGGGCTTCGAGCGTTCTTCACGGCGCGCGGCCTACGCGGTCTACGCCGAACGTCAGGGACTGCCCGACGACCACCTGGAAGCCCTTCCCAAGGCCTTTGCAAAGGTCAGCGCCGAGGATGTCTTGCGCGCGGCGGCCAAGCACCTGCACCCCGAAGCCCTCTGCTTGGCGGGCGCGGGACCCGTGGAGCAGCGGCGGCTGAACCTGGCCCTCGAAGGAGCCCTGGGCGTGGCCGGCAAGGGCCAGCGCAAGAAGGCCGGCAAGGTGGCGCGGGCCAAAACCGCGAAGGCTTCGCGCCGCCGCGGGGCGCCGGCTTCGGTTAAGCCCCGAGCCGCTCGCGGCCGTGGGGAGCGCTGAAGTCGAGCTTGGGCCCGAGGGGCACGATGCGCGACGGATTGAGCTGCCCGTGGGTCTGGAAGTAGTGGCGCTTGATGTGGTCGAAATCGACCGTCTCCGCGACCCCGGGGATCTGGTAGAGGTCGCGCACGTAGCCCCAAAGGTTCGGGTAGTCGATGATGCGCCGCTCGTTGCACTTGAAGTGCGTCACGTAGACCGCATCGAAGCGCACCAGGGTGGTGAACAGGCGCCAGTCGGCCAGGGTCGGCTGCGCACCGCATAGGTAGCGGCGCTCGGCCAAGCGCCCTTCGAGCCGGTCGAGCGCAGCGAAGAGTTCGCGATAGGCCCGTTCGTAGGCTGCTTGTGTGCTGGCGAAACCGGCGCGATAGACCCCGTTGTTGACCGAGCCGTAGATCTCCTCGGCAACCGCATCGATCTCGGCCCGCAGGGCCTCGGGATAGAAGTCGACGGGAGTTCGGGCGAGCGGCAGGAACGGACCGACTAGGAGTTCGAGGATGTCCGCGGACTCGTTGTTGACGATCCGGCCGAGCTGCTTGTCCCAGAGCACGGGCACCGTCACGCGCCCGCGGAAGTCGGGCCGCGTGGCGCGGTAGGCCTGCTCCAAAAACTCAAAACCGTTGATCGGATCGGGCCCGTGGCCGGGACCTTCCCGAAAGGCCCAGCCGCGCTCGTCGCGGATCGGATCGACCACGGAGAGCGAAAGGGCGTGTTCCAGCCCCAAGAGCTTGCGCACCACGATGGTGCGGTGCGCCCAGGGGCAAGCCAGCGACACATACAGGTGGTAGCGTCCCGCAGCGACCGGATGTTTTGCGTCCGGATCGGCCGAAACACGCTCGCGGAACGCGCTCGCCTGGCGCCGGAAGGAACCCTGCTCGTCGGTTTCGTCGGGGAACTGGGCCTTCGTGCTCATGCGGGCAGCGGTCCGTAGATGGCCTCGACCTTGGCGCTGATGTAGCGCCGGAAGGGATCGAGGGAGAGCTTTTGGCCGGTCACGCGCTTGCAGAGGGTTTCCGCGTCGTAGAGCTGGTCGTGGCGGTGGATCGACTGATGGAGCCAATCGGCCAGGTCGCCCATCCGGCCGCGGGCGACCTCCGCATCCAGGTTCGGCAGGGCTTCCCGCGCGGCTTCCATGAACTGGGCTGCGTAGAGGTTGCCCAGGCTGTAGGTCGGGAAGTAGCCGAAGGCGCCCATGGACCAGTGGATGTCCTGCAACACACCTTCGGCCGCGTCCTTGGGCCGGATGCCGAGCAGCTCTTCCATCCCGTCCGCGAAACGTTCGGGCAGATCGCGCACCGCGAGGGTGCCGGCCACCAGGTCCCGTTCGATCTCGTAGCGCAGCACGATGTGCAGGTTGTAGGTCAGCTCGTCCGCCTCGACGCGTGTCATGCTCGGCTTCATCACGTTGGCGGCGCGCCAAAAGTCATCCAGGCGGGTGCCCTTGAGGCGCGGGCAACTCTTGATGAGGCGCGGCAGCCAGAACTTCCAGAAGGGCCGACTGCGCGCGATCATGTTCTCCCACAGGCGCGACTGGGATTCGTGGATCGCCATCGAAACCGCGCCGCCCAGTGGGGTGCGCGCGCGCTTGGGATCGAGGCCCTGTTCGTAGAGCCCGTGCCCGGCCTCGTGGATCGCCCCGAAAAAACCGCCGCGCATGTCCTTGGGGTGGAAGCGCCCGGTCATGCGCACGTCGCTGGGCCCGACACCGCCGCAGAAGGGGTGCGCCGAAAGATCGAGGCGGCCGCGTTCCAGGTCGATGCCCATGGCGGTTACGACTTCCTGGGCAAAGGCGCGCTGGGCTTCGATGTCGAAGCTGCCGAGCAGCGGGCGTTGGTCGGGTTTGTTGCGCGCGCCCGCGATGTGGCGCACGAGCGGCACCGTGAAGGCCTGCAGCTCGCGCAGCAAGGGGTCGATGGTTTCCAGGGTGGCGCCCGGCTCGTATTCGTCGAGCAGCGCGTCGTAGGGCTCACCCTTGCGGTGGACCAGCTTCGCCACTTGCCGCTTGAGCCCCAGCATGTGCTCCAGCAGCGGCGCGAACAGGGAGAAGTCCGAGGCCTGGCGAGCCTTGCGCCAGGCGACCACCGAGCGGCTCTCGGTGCGCGCGATCTCGGCGGCGAGAGATCCCGGCAGGAGCGCCGCACGGCGGGCGCGCCGGCGCGCCAGGGCGAGCATGCGGCGTTGGCGCCGCGGCAGGACCTCGCGCTGTTTGTGCAGCCTTTCGATGGCGCGCAGCAACCCGCGATCGGTGAGGCGCTCGTGCACCACCTGGGTCAAGGTCGCCAGGGTGCCCGCGCGCGCTTCCGCGCCGCCGGGGGGCATCATCACTTCCTGGTCCCAGCCCAGGATCGACAGCCCGGCCTCCAGGTCCTTGATCTCGGCCCAGCGGCTCTCGATCTCTTGCAGCGCGGTTTTCATCTTCATCTCGCCAAGGGGGGATCGGGGACGTCGGCCCGGGGCACGCCCGGACGCCGCCGGGTCGGCGGAGCGCCTATCCCAAGGGATCGGAGGCCGGCGCGCAACCCGCGCGGCGCGATCCCCGCCGCGGCCGCCTTGGATTCCGACAAAAACGCGGGAGGCCGCCGGCCTTTGCCGGCGACCTCCCGCGGGGTCGGTCAGGTGCGGGCTCCGGGCCCGGACCGGATCAGTGGGCGTGGGCCGCCTTCTCTTCTTCCTTCTTGGGCATGTCGCTGACCAGCGCGTCGGTGGTCAGCAGCAGGCCGGCGACGGAAGCGGCGTTGGTCAGCGCCGTGCGCGTGACCTTGGCCGGATCGATCACACCGGCGGCCACTAGGTCCTCGTAGCTGTCGGTGGCGGCGTTGTAGCCGTGGGCAGCCGACTTGCCGGCGCGCACGTTTTGGACCACCACGGCGCCGTCCTGCCCCGCGTTGGAGGCGATCTGGCGCATGGGGGCTTCGAGCGCGCGGCGAATGATGTTCGCGCCGATGCGTTCGTCGCCTTCCAGCTTCAGCTTGTCGATGGCCTGCTGGCACCACAGGAGCGCAACACCGCCGCCGGGCACGATGCCCTCCTCGACGGCCGCGCGGGTGGCGTGCAGGGCGTCCTCGACGCGCGCCTTCTTCTCCTTCATCTCGGCCTCGGTCGCGGCGCCGACGTTGATCTGCGCCACGCCCCCGGCCAGCTTGGCCAAGCGCTCCTGGAGCTTCTCGCGGTCGTAGTCGGACTTGGTGCCTTCGATTTCGGCGCGGATCTGCTCGATGCGGCCCTGGATCGACTTCTTCTCGCCGGCGCCTTCGATGATCGTGGTGTTGTCCTTGCCGACCACGATCTTCTTGGCGCGGCCGAGGTCGCGCAGGGTCAGCGATTCGAGGCTCTGACCGGTGGATTCCATCACCGGCGTGGCGTTGGTCAGGACGGCGATGTCCTCGAGCATGGCCTTGCGGCGGTCGCCGAAGCCCGGAGCCTTGACGGCCACGACCGGGAAGGCGCCGCGCAGGCGGTTGACCACCAGGGTCGCCAGGGCTTCACCTTCGATGTCCTCGGCGATGATCAGGAGCGGCTTGCCGCTGCGGGCGATCTCTTCGAGCATCGGGATCATGTCCTTGACGCTGGAGAGTTTCTTCTCGTGGACCAACACGTAGGCGTCCTCGTAGACCGCCTCCATGGTCTTCACGTCGGTGATGAAGTGCGGGCTCAGGTAGCCCTTGTCGAACTGCATGCCTTCGACCCACTTCACTTCGGTCACGAGGCTCTTGCCTTCCTCGACCGTGATGACGCCGTCCTTGCCGACCTTCTCCATGGCTTCGGCGATCATCTCGCCGACCTCGGAGTCGCCGTTCGAGGCGACGGTGCCGACCTGGGCGAGGTCCTTCTTGCCGCTGATCTTCGTGGAGATCTTGGCGAGCTCACCGGTGACGGCCTGGACGGCTTTGTCCATGCCGCGCTTGAGGGCGATCGGGTTGGCGCCAGCGGTGACGTTCTTGAGGCCTTCCTCGAAGATGGCCTCGGCCAACACGGTCGCGGTGGTGGTGCCGTCACCGGCGCCGTCGTTGGTGCGCGAGGCGACTTCCTTGACGAGCTGGGCACCCATGTTCTCGTAGGGATCCTCGAGCTCGATCTCCTTGGTCACGGTCACGCCGTCCTTGGTGACGGTCGGGCTGCCGAAGGACTTCTCGATGATTACGTTGCGGCCGCGCGGGCCGAGGGTGACTTTGACGGCGCGCGCGAGTTTGCGCACACCTTGGCGAATGTGCTCGCGGGCTTCGGAGTCGTAGCTGATCTGTTTGGCCATGGCTGTTCCTTGACGGGCTGCTTTCTTGACGTTTTGTTCGGGGCTGCCGCGAACTCGCGGCGGGTTGGGCGGCTTGCGGCGCGGGGGCGCGCTCCGCTCGGAGCGCGCCGCCCGTGGGGCCGCAAAAGGCCCTGCGATCGATGGGGCGACGGGCGCGGCGCGCTATCGCGCCGCAGCCGCGTCACCGGCGGTTTCAGCCGATGATGCCGAGGATGTCGTCCTCGCGCATGATCAGGAACTCCTCGCCCTGGTACTTGACCTCGGTGCCGGCGTAGGAGCTGAAGAGCACGCGGTCGCCCGCCTTGACGGAGAACTTGGAGCGCTCGCCGCTGTCGAGGGTGCGGCCCTCGCCGATGGCGATCACGCGCCCTTCCTTGGGCTTCTCCTTGGCGCTCTCGGGCAGCAGGATGCCGCCGGCGGTTTTCTCTTCGGCTTCCACGCGCTGCACGAGAACGCGGTCACCCAGGGGACGGATTTGGACCTTGGCAGCGGCTTTCGTCTTGGTGGTCATGGGTCTAACGGACTCTTGGATCTGGAGGTGACGATGACGTCGGGTCGGGTTTTCGAAGCGCGGGCGCCGCGGGGGCGGCGTCCCGTGTGCGGGGGAGACTCGCCGGGCGAGCCTCAGTTGCCGTGCAGGCCGGGGGGCCCCAGGGCGCGCAGGATCTCGTTGCGCAAAAGGTCCGGGGCGACCGGCTTGCGCAGCACGGAAAAGGCACCCACCTGAAGGGCCTCGGCTTCCAGGGCCTCGGTCAGGCGCCCGGAATAGACGATGCAGGGCAGCTCCAGCCGCTCGTCGCGCAGGCGCCGGATGGCCTCCAGGCCGGTGCAGCCGGGCATGTGCAGGTCGAGCAGGGCGGCGCCGAAGCGGTCCAGGCGCGCCAGGGCCACCGCCTCCAGCCCGGTTTCCGCATGACGCACCTCCAGCCCCAGGGTGCCGAGCAGTTCGGCGATCCCGGAGCGCAGGGCGGCGTCGTCGTCGGCCAGGAGGATGCGGCGCGGGGGCAGCATGGGCGGCCGCGTCCATGCAAAGCCCGTGCCGCCCCCACCGCCCGCGCCGCCGCCGCCCCCGGGGCCCGGGCGGCTGCCTGGATGGCAGGCCACCCCCAGCCCCGGCCACCCACCTGCCAGCCTGGCAGGTGGGTGGTGTGATTCAGCCAGACGGGGCATCTCCTCGAGGCCGCCTGCGCCCGCCACGGCGTTGCACCTCCTCCGAGGGTTGTCGTCCTAAGCCGCGTCGTCGGCGCGCCTTGTGGC
>JBJHAV010000072.1:0-14827 GCA_050480685.1 Planctomycetaceae bacterium
CGCTTCGTCCGTGGCCTGCCGCACGCCGTGATCGAAACCCGCGTTGGTCACCACCGCCACGCCGAAGTCGCGTTCGGGGGCGAGCCACGTCACCGCGTACCACATGGTGTTGCTGCCCGCGTGGGTCAGCACACGACCGCCTCCCCAGGGCCGCTCCGCCGCGATCCATCCCAGGGCGTAGTCCTGCCCCGCCAGGGGCCGGTGCAGCCGCTCGAAGGTCTCCCGGGGCAGGAGCCGGCTGGTGCCCCCCGGGCCGGCCAGGTGGGCCCCGAGGAAACGGGCCCACTCGGGCAGCGACAGGTGCACCGCATTGGCCGGCGCGATCGCGACCGGGTTGTCGGCCCGGGGACCGGGCTCCACGGCCACCAGTTCCCTGCGCGGTCCGCGGTGACCGCGCGGCTGGTCGGCGGTGGATTCCGTTCCGGGTGCGCCGAAGCCGAAGCGCCGGATGCCCAAGGGGGTCAAAACCTCTTCCGCCAGGAGCTGCTCCCAAGGCAGGCCGAGGCGTGTCTCCATCAGGTGCCCGGCCAGGGCGAAGCTGGCGTTGGAGTAGAGGTACGCTTCGCCCGGCGCGTGGGCCGGGGGCCGCGTCAGCACACCTTGGGCGAGCAGCCGGCGCTGCTCCGCCGGTGTGCCGCGCGCCGCCCAGAGTTTGACCCACAGGTCTCCGGCGGTCAGGTCGCCGGGCGCGCCCGCGCGGTTGCCGAGCAAACGCTCCAACGTGGCCCCGCGCCAGCCCGGATCGATGCCTTCGACGGTCTCGCCGAAGACGTCCGTGACACACAGGTCGAAGCTCAGCCGGCCGCGTTCCACCAACACGGCGGCCAGGGTGGCCGTCATCGCCTTGGTGCACGAGCCCAGGTGCCACAGGTCGTCGCGGGTGACCCGTTCGTCCCCGCGCACGCGCCGCAGACCCACGGCGCCGATCCCGAGCAGCCCCTCGGAATCGAACAGCACACCACCCAGGGCAGGCACCCCGTGGCGCTGGCGGATGGGTTCGAGCAGCTCTTCCAGGGGCAAAAGCTCCCGATCGGGCGGTCCCTGGGCCGGCGCGGCGGTCGCCGGAGCGAAGGTCCCCGCGAGGCAAACGAGGGCTGCGAGGGCGGCGACGCGGCCCCTTAGTTGCAAGTGTTTCATGGTTCAGCGCGCGGAAGGGAACAGAACCGAACGCCAGTACTCGAGTTCCGCGATGGATTCGCGGATGTCGGCCATGGCCCGGTGGCGGTCCCCCTTGGGGGGCGCCGCGGCGAGGGTTTCCGGCATCCAGCGCCGGGCCAGCTCCTTCACCGTCGACACGTCGATGACGCGGTAGTGCATGTAGCCTTCCAGGCGCGGCATGTAGCGCCCGAGGAAGCGCCGATCCTGCCAAATCGAGTTCCCGGCCAGCGGCGCGCTGCGCGGGGTGCAGTGGGCGCGCACGAAGTCCAGGACCTGCTCCTCGGCCTGGGCCTCCGAGATTCCGCTGGCGCGCACGCGTTCCGTCAGGCCCGAAGCGCCGTGGTGTTCGCGGTTCCAGTCGTCCATGCCCGCGAGCAGCTCCTCCGGCTGGTGCAGCACCAACTCGGGGCCCTCGGCCACGATGCGCAACTGGGAGTCGGTCAGCAGCACCGCCAACTCCAAGATGCGCTCGCGCTCCGGGTCGAGACCGCTCATCTCGAGGTCCATCCAAACGATCAGGTCGTCGCGGGGCTGCATGTTTCGGTCCGGGGAGAGGGGAGGAAGCGGCAAAGCCTAACCGTAGACGCGGGCCGGCCCCAGGGCCCGGGATGGGGCGGGCGCGCGCCTCGGAGCCCCGCCCGGGATCCGGCACGGCCGATCGCCGCGGGCCGGCCGGCGGCTATGCTCCACGGCGGCCGTCCGGCCCGCGAACACCATGAAAAAACTGCGCCTCGAGGACTTCGAGAAGAAGATCCGCGTCCGCCCGCTCACCTCCGACGACTTCGACGCCCTGCTCGACCTGCAAAAGGCGTGCTTTCCGGGCATGCCCAACTGGACGCGCGAGCACTTCGACAGCCAGTTGCGCCACTTCCCCGAGGGCCAGCTGTGTGTCGAGTACCGCGGCCGGATCGTCGCCTCCGCCAGCAGCCTGGTGGTCGACTTCGAGGAGTATTCCGACTGGCACGACTGGCGCGAGTTGGCCGACCACGGCTACATCCGCAACCACGACTACGACGGGGACACGCTCTACGGCATCGAGATCATGGTGCACCCCGAGTACCGGGGTCTGAAGCTGGCGCGCCGGCTCTACGACGCGCGCAAGCAGTTGGCGGTCGACATGGACCTGGCGCGCATCATCATCGGCGGGCGCATTCCCGGGTACGCCAAGTACGCGGAGCGCATGAGCGCCGAGGAGTACGCCGAGCAGGTCACTCAGAGGGGTGTCTACGACCCGGTGCTGACCACCCAAGTCGCCAACGGTTTTGTGCTCAAGCGGCTGATCCCGAACTACCTGCCCTCGGACTCCCAGTCGCGCGGGTACGCCACGTTCTTGGAGTGGACCAACCTCGACTACAAGGGCGAAGGCACCCGCAAACGCCAGCGGGTCAGCCTGGTGCGCATCACGGCCGTGCAGTACCAGATGCGCTACATCGATTCTTTCGACGATTTCGTGCGCCAGTGCGAGTTTTTCGTCGATACGGCCTCGGACTACAAGAGCGACTTCGTGCTGCTGCCCGAGCTGATCACGACCCAGTTGCTGTCCTTCATCCACGCCGAACGCCCCAGTGAAGCGGCCCGCAAGTTGGCCGAGATGACGCCCCAGTACCTGGAGGCCTTCGGCCGCATGGCGATCAAGTACAACGTCAACATCATCGGCGGCAGCCAGTTCACCCTGGAGGGGGACTCGCTCTACAACGTCGCGTATCTCTTCCGCCGCGACGGAACGATCGCCAAGCAGGCCAAACTGCACATCACGCCCGCGGAGCGCCGCTGGTGGGGGGTGCAGGCCGGCGACGGCTTGCATGTGCTGGAAACCGACCGGGGCCGCATCGCGATCCTGATCTGCTACGACGTGGAGTTTCCCGAGCTGGCGCGCATCGCCGCCGGCCGCGGGGCTTCGATCCTGTTCGTGCCCTTCAATACCGACAACCGCGAGGGGTACCTGCGCGTGCGCTACTGCGCCCAGGCGCGCTGCATCGAAAACCACGTCTACAGCGTGATCTCGGGCTGCATCGGCAACCTGCCTTTTGTGCACAACGCCGACGTGCACTATGCGCAGTCGGGCATTTACACCCCGGCGGACGTCAGTTTCGCGCGGGACGGCATCGCGGCGGAGTGCACACCCAACATCGAAACCCTGGTGGTGCACGACGTGGACCTGGAGGAACTGCGCCGCCACCGCCGGGCCGGCACGGTGCAAAACTGGAACGATCGGCGCCGGGACCTCTACGAGGTCTCTTACCGCGAGACCAAGGGCGCGCCCGAGCGCCGCATCTGATCGGGACCGTCCGCCGGCCCGCCGCCCTCCAGCTCCGCCCGCAGCCGCGGCAGGGCGCCGGGGTGGTGCTCGCCCAGCCAGGCGATCAGCTTCTCGCGCAGGAAACAGCGCAGGTTCCAGGCTTTGCCCGAATCGCCGGCCGAGATCAACACACGCACTTGCATCGCCCGTTCGCTGGTTTCGGTGACCTGCACGCCGCAGACTTCGCCGTCCCAGTCCGGGTGGTCCTTGACGAGCCGCTCGGTTTCGGTCCGCAGGGCGTCGATCGGCGTGCGGAAGTCCAGGTGCAGGATCACCGCGCCCAGGATGCGCGCCTCGGTGCGCGTCCAGTTCTGGAAGGGCCGATCGAGGAAGTAGCTGATCGGCACCACCAGGCGGCGGCGGTCCCAAATGGCGATCACCACGTAGGAGAGGGTGATTTCCTCCACCCTGCCCCACTCGCCCTCGACGATCAACACATCGTCCAGCCGGATCGGTTGTGTGAAGCCGATCAATAGGCCGGCGATCAGGTTCGAGAGGGTGCGTTGGGCGGCCAAACCGAGCACCAAACCGGCGATGCCGGCGGAGGCCAAGAGGCCCGTGCTCAGTTGGCGCAGGGCGTCGAAGCGCTGCATGATCGCCACCAGCGCCAACACGCCGAGCACCACCACGGCGATCTGGCGCACGACCTTGAGTTGGGTCTGCAAGGTGCGCGCGCGCAGGTTGTCGGCGCGCTCGACCCCCAGGCGCGAGACGATCGCCTGTTCGCCGATCCCGAGCAGGCGCATCAGGAACCAGGCCCAGGCGAGCACGCCCAGGATCCAGACCCCGTGGGCCGCACTGGCGGCCCATTCGTCCATGGGCGGATCGGCCAGGGCGCGCGGCAGAACGGCGCCCAGGAGCACGAAAGAAAGCGCCCAACCCAGGGGCACCGAAGCGCGCACGGCCAGGGCGCGCAGCAGCGGCGATTCGCGCCGATGGGCGATCAGGCGTCCAGTCGCTTCGAGCAACCAGCGCAGCGCATAACCCACGAGCAGCGCGCCGCCGATCCAGGCCAGGGGCGCCCAAGCCTCCTGGGGAGCTTCGGCGGCGCGTGCTCCGAACCAGGCCGCTGCGCCGTTCTCGCTCGCGCCACCGTCGAGCGCGCCTGCGGCAAGCGGTCCTTCGCCGCCGTCCGTCTGCCCTTGGCTGTCCAGCATCGTTTCGCGTGTTCCACGCCGCGCACACGCTCGTCGGACGGGGTGCGCGCGCCGCGGAGTGACCAGGGTAGCACGTGGGAACGCGGCGGGCCCGTCCCAGGGCCCGGAGCTTGCGCCCGGAGCCCGTGCGCAGGCGCCATGGGCATCTCGCGTAGGATGCATCGCACCATGGCTTCCGCGCCCTTTCCGCGATTTCCCGCGCCCGCGCTACTCCTCTGTCTGTCGCTCGCGCTGATGGCGCTCGGTGCTTGCACCGCGAGCCACCTGGGGCCGCCGAGGGTGGCGCCGGTGCAGCGCCTGGGGCTCGCCCAGGACTCGCTGCCCTTGCCGGGCGGCGGACGTTTGGAGGTGGTGCGCGGCGGCGAGGGGCCGGCCGAGTTGCTCGTGATCGGCGCATCCTGGTGGTTGCCGGATGCGCTCGATGCTTTCGGCGAGCACACTTTCGCCGCGGTGGACCTGCGCGTGCGTTCGGGGGCCTCGGCGGCTTCCAGCGCGGGCGGTTCGGGCGGCTTCGAGCGCGACGCCGAGGACCTGGCGCGTTTCCTCGCACGCGAGCGCCGCGCGGGAGGGGCCGCACCGGTGGTGCTTGCCGCGGGTTACCACGCCCTGGTGCTCTTGGCTGCCCTGGAGCTGGAGCCGGACGCGGCCCGCGCCTTGGTGCTGGTGGCGCCCATGCCGCTCGTGCGCGATCCGCATCTGGCCGCCTTCGCGCGCGAAATCGAGCGCAGGAGCGACGGGGACGAGGTACGCCGTTTTGAACGGCTACTGGCCGCCGGACGGCCGAGTCCCGAGCTCGTTGCCGTGCGCCGCCGAGTGTTGCTTGGGCCGCGTTTCGCCGACCCCGCGCGGGTGGAGCAAATGCGCGCCGATCCCTACGCGGTGCCGGGAATCGATCCCGAAGCCCTCGGGCGCCACCTGCAAGAAACCCTCGCGGGCATGGGCGCCTGGGACTTCGGCCCCCGCGCGGCGAAACTCCACCTGGAGGCGTGGATCGTGCACGGCGTTGCCGACGCCTTGCCGAGCGACGTCGCGCGCCAGTGGGCGCAAAGCCTGCCGCGCGCGCGGCTCACGCTCATGGAAACCAGCGGCGCGTTTCCCTGGATCGAAGCCCCCGCGGCTTTCGCCGAGGTGCTGGCCGAAGCGCTTGCTTCCCCCTGAGTCCCGGCGTTCAGCGGGCGTCGTCGCCGCCCATGTACCCGAGGGCGCCGAACTCGCGCAAAAGATCGGGGTCCGAGGGACGCGGCGCCGCCGTCGCGGAAGCGAGCACCCGGCCGCGCAGGGTCAGGTCCTGCTCCAACTCGCGCTCCAGCAGCCGCGCGAACTCGCGGGCCCGCTGGCCCGCGGCGGCCTCGCCGATGCCCTGGTCCGGTCCGTGACCCGCGGACGGATCGCGCACCCAGATGGGCTGCCGTTCCCCCGGATCCGTGCGGCGATCGAAGAGTTGCAGCTCCTCCGGTCCGCTTCCCCCGTTCGGACGGCGGCTGACCAGGCTGTAGGGACCGTGGTGCATGGCGCGCAGCCACGGCCCGTGGCGCATGGGCTCGTAGAGGTGTTCGGTGGTGACTGCCACCAGCGGTCGTTCCGGCAGAGCGCCGCGTTCGAGCCCGTCCAAGAGGCTGCGCGCGCGCAAGTCCCGATCGGGCTGCAGCCCGGCCAGCTCCAAAAGCGTCGGAAAGAGGTCCGCCAGGGCCACCCGCGAAGGCACGCGCAGGCCCCCGAGCCGCGCTTCGGGCAGGCGCAGGAGCAGCGGGATGTGCAGGGTTTCGTCGTAGACCTGGGTGTGGCCGAAGGCGCCGTGTTCGCCGAATTCCTCGCCGTGGTCGCTGGTCACGGCGATGCCCATGGGCGCGAAGCGCGGCCCGGCCCGCAGGCGGTCGAAGAGCCGGCCCAGGTGGTGATCGGTGAAGGCGATCTCGGCGTCGTAGAGCGCGCGCAGGTACTCCACGTCCCGCGGGCCGAACTCCGCGCGTCTCCGCAGCAGGATCAGCCCGTCCGGGTGGTTCTGCCCGCGCTCGCGCGCGGCGCGCACTTCGGCCAGGGCTTCGCGCAAAAGGCCTTCGTAGTCCGCGTCGAAACGCGCGATCCACTCATCCGGCGGCGCGAAGGGTTGGTGCACCTGGTAGGTGTGCAGGAAGAGCAGCCGCGGCGGCCCGTCCGCGGGCTGTGCGTCGAGCCAAGCGAGGGCCTGGTCCACCTTGGCCTCGACGCCTTCGAAGGCGGCTTCCAGGTGGTCGAAACCCTGCATCAGGTTCCAACCGCGGCCCAAGGGTCCGCCGTCGGTGATTGCGGCCGTGGTGTAGCCCGCGTCCTTCAGGTGCTCGGCCAGGGTCTCGAAACCGTCGTCGAGTCCGGGTGTGCCGAACTCCAAACTGGTCAGGTTGGCGACCCGGTGGGCCCAGGGGCCCAGTCCGGTGAAGAGGGTCGCATGACTCGGCGCGGTGGAGGGGGACGGGGCCAGGGCGCGCTCGAAGAGCACCGATTCGGCGGCAAGAGCGTCGAGCACCGGCGACGTGGGCCGGGGGTTGCCGTAGCTCGACAACCCGTCCGCGCGCAGGGTGTCGATCACCACCAGCAAAAGATCCGGCGGCGGAGCGGGCCGCGAGCAACCGGCGGACAGCAAGAGGGTCAGGCCCAGGGCCAGCCCCTGGGCCCCTGCTCGGAGCCGAGCGCCGACCGGAGCGCTTCGCTCCGGCTCAGGAGCGGTCGGCACGTCCGTCGCCTCCCGCGTTGCCATCACCGCGCTCCGAATGGTTCCCCTTGGCCTCACCGCGACCCGTCTGGGGCGGCGCGTCCTCGTCCGCGAGCATGCGCATGGCGGGAGTCTCCAGGTCGTCCAACTGCCCGCGCCGGACCGCCCACACGAAGGCCACCACCGCGGCGGCGGCCATCAGGAGCGCCAGGGGCAAAAGCACGTAGAGGACCGACATGGGCTCGACCCTCCAGTTTACGCGCTATCTCTGCGGACGCCGAATCGAATCGCCGGGCGGTCCGAAGGCCCGCCGCCGGAAGGCCAGGGTGATGACCGAGAGCGAACTGATCGGCATCAACAGGGCGGCGATCATGGGGGTGATGATGCCGGCGACCGCCAGGCCGCCGGTCAAGAGGTTGTAGGAGAGGCTGACGGCGAAGCCCAGCTTCACCGTGCCCCGCACCCGGCGCGCGCCTTCCACCAGTTCCACCAGGGGTGTCAGGCCGGCCCGGCCCAGATGCACGTCGGCGGCGGCCAGGTTCGCTTCCGCCGCACCGTGCACCGCGACTCCCACGTCGGCGGCCGCGTGGGCGCCCGCGTCGTTGACGCCGTCGCCGACCATGACCACCGGTGCGCTCGCGCGCAGGGCGCGCACGTGGGCGACCTTGGCTTCGGGATCCGCGCCGCCGATCGCTTCGCGCGGGTCGATGCCGAGCCGCAGCGCCACCGCGCGCACGACCCGCGGATCGTCGCCCGAGAGCAGCGCCGGACGCAGTCCGAGGGAACGCAGGCGCGCGATGCCCAGGGCGGCGTCCGGCACCAGATCGTCCTCCAGTCCCGCCAGGGCGAGCACCCGCGGCGGCTCGTCGGAAACGAGCTGTTCGGATACCACCACCGCGGTGCGCCCGGCGGCCAGGGCGGCTTCGATCGCAGCGTCGAAGCCGGCCGGCCGAGGCGCGCCCTCCGGCGCGGCGAAACGCGGCGCTCCCACGCGCAACCGGCGCAATCGGCCGTCGGCTCCGCGCACTTCGCCCACGAGTCCGCGGCCGGGCACGGCTTCCACGCACACGACTTCGGGCGCCGTTGCCTCCGCGGCCCCATCGCCGGCGACCAGGTCGCGGGCGAGAGCCGTCGCCAGGGGGTGCAGCACTTTGGCTTCGAGAGCCGCCACCAGCGGCCGCACGGCGTCGTCCCCGTGCCAACCCACGACCCGCGGCGTTCCGCGGGTCAAGGTGCCGGTTTTGTCGAGCACCAGGTGTCCGCGTTCGGCCAAACGGTCCAGGGCCGTGGAGCCTTTGATCAGGAGCCCGCGGCGGGCCGCTTGCCCGATCCCGGCGACCATCGCCAGGGGCGTGGCCAAACCCAGGGCGCAGGGGCAGGTCACGATCAAGAGCGTGATGGCGCGCTCCAGGGCCCACTCGGGCGCGATCTGCCACCAGACTATCGCGGTCACGACCGTCGCGGTCAGCACCACCGCGACGAAACGATGGGCGATGCGGTCGGCGAGTTCGACCGTGCGCGAGCGTTCGGCGGCGAAGCGCCGCACCAACTCCATCAGCTTGCCCACGCGGGTTTCGCGGCCGGCGGCTTCGGCGCGCACCGCCAGGCCACCGGCCAAACACTGGGTGCCGGCGTGCACGCGGCTGCCGGGTTCCACCCGGCTCGGGGTGCTTTCCCCGGTCAAGAGCGCCGTGTCGACTTCGCCGACGCCCTCTTCGACCACGCCGTCCACGGGCACCAGATCGCCGGCGCGCAGTTCCACCAGATCCCCGGGCGCGAGGGCTTCGAGGGCGACCTCTTCCACACGCCCGTCGGAGCGCCGCCGGCGCACGGCGGCGGGCATGACCTGGGCCAAAAGTTCGACTTCCTCCTGGGCCCGGCGTTGGCGGCTGCGCTGCAGCATGCGCCCGGCCAGCAGCAGGAAAACGATCATCGTGATCGACTCGAAGTAGACCTCGCCGCGGCCGGTCAGGCTGTTCCAGCCACCCCACAGGGTGCCCAGGCCCAGGGCCAGGGCGATCGGCAGGTCCACGTGCAGGGTGCGCGCGCGCAGGCCCGCATACGCGCGGCGGAAGAAAGCCCGGCCGGGCACGGCCACGGCGAACAGGGCCAAGCCGAAGCTCACCAGGCGCAGCAGTTTTTCGTGGGCCGGCTCCATGGATGCGAAGCTGCCGCCCCACAGGCCGAAGGCGAGCAGCATCGTGTTGCCGGCCAGCGCGCCGGCCAGGCCCACGTCGATCAGGTCCCGGCGCCACTCGCGCCGCTGGGCGAGGTCGGACTCGCCGGCGCGGAAGGGGTGGGGGGGATAACCCGTGCGATCGAGGGCCGAGGCGATTTGCGAGAGCCGCGCCCGTTCGGGCCACCAGCGCACGCGCACGGTGCGGCGCCCCACGTCCAGGCGCGCTTCGATCACCCCGTCGACCAAACGCGGCAAACGCTCCACCAACCACACGCAGGCGGCGCAGTGCACGTTTTCGAGGATCAGCATCGTTTCCGCCGATCCGTCGGGCAGGGTGCGCACCTGCTCGGCCGCGAAGGCCGGGTCGTCGAGCACGTGGAAGTCGCGGCCGCTGGGTCGAGTGGCGAGTGCATCCTGGGCAGCGGATTCGCGCAGCTCGTAGTAGTGCTCGAGGCCCGTTTCGCGCAGCAACGCGTGGGCCGCGCGGCAGCCGGCGCAGCAAAAGGAAAGCTCGTCCGCGGGGGCGAGGGCACCTTCGGGGACCGGGTCGCCGCAGTGCGCACAGGCCTCGCGCGGGGGTGCGGCGCCGGACCGGCGGGTGCGCGCCGCGTTTGTCCCGGCGGGAGCGCCCGTGGGTGCTTTCGCGAAAAACGTCACGATCCACAGCAGGGCAGTTCACCCTGGTCGATGGCCTGCACCTCGGCGGTCAGCCGGGTTGCATCGCTGAGTTCGGTGTGGGAAGCCACCAGCGGTCCGACCGGCAGGCGCCCGAAGAGCGCGAAGAGGCCAAAGACCACCAGGGCCAGCGCCACGACGGTGGGGGCCAAGCGGCCCAGTGGCCGCACGATCGTGCGGGCCAAGCTGCCCAGGCCGAGCAGCACCGGAACCGTGCCCAGCCAGAAGGCGCCCATCAGCGCGGCGCCGCGGGCCACGTCGCCACTGGCGGCGGCGATCAGCACGAAGGCGTAGAGCCAGCCGCAGGGAAGAAAACCGCTGGCCAGCCCGAGGGCGGCGCCGCGTTTGGCGGGCGATCCCTTGGCGGCGCGGCGCACGAGTTCGCGCCCGAGCTGCGCCAGGGGGGCGAAGCGGCCGGCGGGTGCGAAGGCAAAACCCAGGGCGCGCGCCAGGGCGAGCAGCCCGACCGCGATCAGAGTCAACCCGGCGAGCACCATGGCCGCGCGCTGCAAACCGAGGTAGGTGCCGGACAGATCCAGGGCCGCTCCCAAGGCGCCGGCCAGGGCGCCCAGCAGCGCGTAGATCCCCAAGCGTCCCCCGTGGTACGCGGCGGGCCCGCCCCAGGCGGCGAAGCGCCCGTCCCCGGTCCCGCGGGGGCCGGAGGAACACACGGCGGCGAAGACGCCGCACATGCCCGCGCAGTGCAGCGAGCCCAACAGGCTCGCCACCAGTACCGCCGCCAGGAGCGTGCTCACCGGCTGTCCCGGGCCAGGTAGGCCCGCTGCACGCCCGCATAACGTTCGGGGCCGCGCGCCACTTCGAACTCAAACTCCCAGTGGCCGAAGTGGGCCTGGGGCACCTGGGCCACGTAGCGCCCCGGTTCCTGCTCCGCGAGCGAAAGGGCGTGGCGTTCCCGTGCGCGACCGACGAAGAGCGCATGGGTCTCCACCAGGGCGCCGGAAACCGGCTCCCCGGCCGCGTCCCGCACAGCCAGTTCGAGCGCCATGGCGCCGGGCATCGCCGCTTGGCGGCGGGCGAGCACTTCGATCCGCCAACCGAGCTCGGCGTTGATGCGGCGCTGTTCAATCACCGCGTCGAAGTTGGCGGCGCGCTGCTCGTAGTCCGGCACCACCGCGAAGGACGGATCGCGCGCGGACCAGGTGATCACCGAGGCGTAGAGCACGGCCGCCGTGCCGAGCACGAACACGGGGACCAGGGGCCAAATGCGTTCGGGGGAGAGTTTCATGTCAGCGCGGGCTGGGTTGCGGCCGCAGGGGGCCGATCACGGGATGGGTGATGCGCCTGGTGCGGCCTTCGGGGCCGACGAAGTCCAGGGTCACTTCGGTGCGTCCGCGCTCGAAGCGCTCTTCGGGCACCGCCAAGCGGAGCAGCACGATCTGTCGCTCCAGGGGATCGAGGGTGATCGTTTCGGGCGAACCGGCCAGGGCCAGACCGTCGGCGACTTGGATGGACCAAGTGCCCGTCTCGCGGGTGCGGTTCGTCACGGCAAACTCCAGCCGGCTGCCGATGCGGCCATCCTCCAGGCGCTGGAAGGGAGCCTGGCGCGCGCGCAGGAAAGAGACGTCCAGGTCGTGCCGGCCGAGCAGCAAAAAACCCGCGCCGGCGCCGAAGGCCAGCATCAACAGCGGGTAGAGGATCACCCGGGCGCGCATGAGCTTGCGCTGCCCGGTCTCCATGGCCTCCTGGGAGCTGTAGCGAATCAGGCCCTTCTTCTTGCCGACCCGTTCCATGACCGCGTCGCAGGCATCGATGCACTGGGCGCAGCCGATGCACTCCATTTGCAAGCCGTCGCGGATATCGATGCCCGTCGGGCAGGTTTCCACGCACAGTCCGCAGGCGACACAATCCCCGTGGGGCTCTCCTTGCGCGTTTCGTCCGCCGAGTTTGCCGCGCGGCTCACCGCGCTTTCGGTCGTACCCGATGATCAGCGAACTGCGGTCGAGCAATGCCGACTGCAAGCGGCCGTAGGGGCACATCAGCAGGCAGACCTGCTCGCGCATGAAGCCGAAGTCCACCAGCATCAGCAGGGTCACCGAGGCCATCAGCGCAAACGCGCCCGGGTGTTCCAGGGGGGATCGGGTCATCCACTGGCGCAGGTTGTCCGTGCCCACGAAGTAGGCCAGGAACGTGTGCGCCAAGAAGGCGCTCACGAGCACGAAGCAGACCCACTTGAGAAGTGTGCGCCAGGGAGCCTGCCGGATGCGTTCCTCGGCACCCCGATTGCGGCCCTCGAAGAGCCGTTCGATGGGCCGATAGACCAGCTCCATGTAGACCGTCTGCGGGCACCCCCAGCCGCACCAGACGCGTCCGAAAAGCGCGGTGATCAGGAAGATCCCGAGGAAGATCAGGATCACGGCCAGGGCCAAGAAGAGCGCGTCCGTGGGCAGGAAGGTCGTGCCCAGCAGGGTGAACTGGCGCGCCGGCAGATCCAAAAGCACCAGCGGGCGACCGTTCCAGCGCAGGTGCGGCAGCAAGGTGAAGAGCGCGATCAAAAACCACCCGACCACCCGGCGCTGGTTGAGGAAACGCCCGGGTGAAGGACGAGGGCGCAGCCAGCGCCGCGAACCATCGGAGTTCAGGGTGCTGAGCACACGCTCTTGGGGCGCGAGCAGTGTGCCCCCGTAGGGTGAGTTTTGGTCGGAGCCGCTCATCGAATTTCACCTGGAACGGACCCTCGACCGGACCCGCGTGGGTCCGGCCGCGAGCCGCATGTCAGCCGTCAGCGCCTTCCAGGGCCACGATCGGCGGCCACGGGTCGATGCGCTCGCCCTCCGGCGCGCGGCCGGGTTTGGGGTCGCGCCCCATGCGCGCCACGTACGCCGCCAGCAACACCATTTGGGTCTGGGAGAGGCTGTCCCGCCAGGGCGGCATGCCGCGCGCCGGCACACCGTCCGCGATCACCTCGAACAGGTCGGGCAAGGAACGCACGTGCACCCAGTGCCCATCCGTCAGGTTCGAGCCGACACTGCCGCTGCCGTCGCTCAGGTGGCACTGGGCGCAGCGACTGCGGAACAAACCCGCCATGCCCGTCATGGCCAAGTCGTCGTCCATGAAGCGCGCGATGGTGACCGCATCGGGTTGCAGGTTGCCGTAGGTCTCCATGACCTGCCGCGCATACGAAGCGAGTTCGGCTTCGTACTTGTCGTGCAGGCTGGGCCCGATGCCGATGTGGTACCACAGCACGTAGGGCACGCAGAACAGGATCGTCAACCAGAACAACTTGACCCACCAGCCGGGCAGCGGGTTGTCGTACTCGCGGATGCCGTCGTACTCGTGGTCGAGCAGCTCGTCGAGGGGCTCAGTGTCAGCCATGGCGTTCTTCGCGGGGGGCCGGGGACGTCTTGGGGGTGGTGGCGGAGTCGGATTCCAGGGGCAATTCGGAAACGTCGCGGTAGGCACGGGCGCCCCGCTTCCAAAGGCGCACGAGCACGTAGATCCAGACCGCCGTGAAGAACAGCGTGGCGATGATCTTGAAGCGCACCAGGGACGCGGACGGATCCGGGTCCTGCTCCAGAAGGAGTAGGGCCCACATCAGCGTGTGCCCCCGCCGTCGCCGGCACCGTCATCGCCGGCACCGTCATCGCCGGCGCGCTCGCCCGCTTCCAGGGCGCCGAGCGCGATCGGTTCGCTGCGGCCGATGTCGGTCCCGAGTCGCAGCAGGTACGCCACCATGGCGACCATCTCACTGCGTTCGAAACCGCTGCCTTCCCAGCTCGGATCGGCTTCTTCGAGTTGCCGTGCCAGTTCCGTTGCCTGGGCGCGAGCGTGTTCGATGACCTGGGCATCGTCCATCTCGTAGGGGGTGCCAAGCACACGCAGGGCACGCACGTGACGGGCGATCAGATCGAAGTCGATCTCGCGCTCCATCAGCCAGGGATAACCGGGCATGATCGATCCGGGGCTGGTGTCCGTGGGCCGGATCATGTGGCGCACGTGCCATTCGACACTCGGGTTGCGGACCCCGATGCGGGCCAGATCCGGGCCGATGCGGCGCGAACCCCACTGGAACGGGCGGTCGTAGATGAACTCGCCGGGCTTCGAGTATTCGCCGTAGCGCTCGGTTTCGTGCCGCATGGGCCGCACGGTTTGGCTGTGGCAGTTGTGGCAGCCCTCGGCCACGTACAGGCTGCGCCCGAGCACCTCCAGGGGTGTGTAGGGAGCGACCGTGGCGATCTGGGGCACGTTGGAGCGCACCAGGAAGGTCGGGATGATCTCGAAGAGCGAGGCCACGACCACGGCCGCGATCGTCCAGAGTGTGAAGCGCAGGGGCAGGCGTTCCCAGCGGCGGTGCCAACGCATCTGGGCGAAGACATCCACCTTCTTGCCGAACTCGAGCACGTGGCTGAGGCGCGAAGGCGGTACCGGCGCGTCCACGTAGTGACTCGACAGCGGCGCGGCCTGGTGCACGGGCTCCTCATAGGCGCTCGGACGACGGCGCCAGGTGCCGACGAAGTTGACCGCCAGGAGCACCGCGCCGGCGAAGTAGAGCAGGCCGCCGCCGATGCGCAGCCAGTAGAAGGGCATCAGGCGCGTGACGGTCTCCATGAAGTCGCCGTAGAGCAGCATTCCGGTGCTGTCGAAGGCGCGCCACATGAGCCCTTGCATCAGGCCGGCCCAGTAGATCGGCACGATGTAGAGCACGATGCCGA
>JBJHAV010000073.1:0-14803 GCA_050480685.1 Planctomycetaceae bacterium
GGGGGAAATAGGAGCCTGGCACCGTCTTCACCCCCATTGGCCGCCCGGGGTGGGGGCTATCCTTAGGGGCATGAACGGCGGAGCGGGCCTCTTCGGCGCGGATGGACGCAAGGGGGCACCCGCTCGGCGCGGGCTCGCGCCCCTGGCGGAGCGCATGCGTCCCCGGGGTCCCGAGGAACTACTCGGTCAGGAGCACCTTTTGGGCGAGGACGGGCTCTTGGCCGCGATCCTGCGCGAGGGGCTGACCCAAAGCCTGGTCCTTTGGGGGCCGCCGGGCAGCGGCAAGACGACCTTGGCGCACGTGATCGCCGAGCGCTCGGCGGCGGTTTTCCAGCCCTTCTCGGCTGTGCTGAGCGGCATCGCCGAGATCCGCCAGGTGATGCGCCGGGCGGCCGAGGAACGCGAGCACACGGGCCGCGCGACGCTGCTCTTCGTCGACGAGATCCACCGCTTCAACAAGGCCCAACAGGACGCCTTTTTGCCCTTCGCGGAGCGCGGGGACATCCTGCTCGTGGGTGCGACCACCGAAAACCCGTCCTTCGAGCTGAACGCCGCGTTGCTCTCGCGGGCGCGGGTGCTGGTGCTGCGGCCCCTGGAGGAGCGGCACCTGGTGGCGCTCCTAGAGCGGGCCGCGCAGGACGCTGAGCGCGGGCTAGGTGGGAAGCTGCGCGCGCCGGCGGTGGCCCTGGAGCAGATCGCGCGCGCCGCCGACGGGGATGCGCGCCGGGCCTTGACCCTGCTCGAAACGGCGGCGCTGCTCGCCGGAAAGGATGGAGAGCTCGGCCCACGCGCCCTGGCCCAAGCGCTGCAGCGCAAAGCCGTGCGCCACGACAAGGCCGGGGAAGAGCACTACAACCTGATCAGCGCTCTGCACAAGTCCGTGCGCAACAGCGACGCTGACGCGTCGATCTATTGGTTGACGCGCCTCTTGGAGGCCGGAGAGGACCGCGATTTCCTGGCCCGGCGCCTGGTGCGCATGGCGGTCGAGGACATCGGTCTGGCGGATCCGGACGCCCTTGGACGCTGTTTGGCGGCCTGGGACACCTGGCGACGGCTCGGCTCCCCCGAAGGCGAGTTGGCGCTCGTTTCGGCGGCCGTGTTGCTCGCCCGCGCGCCCAAGTCCAATGCGGTCTACCGCGCCTACGGGCTGGCCCGCGAGGACGTGGAGCGCACCAGCAACGAACCCGTCCCCTTGCACCTTTGCAACGCGCCCACCCGGTTGATGCGCGAGTTGGGTTACGGGAAGGGATATCGTTATGCCCACGACGATCCGGAGGCGACACGTGAGATGATTTGTATGCCGCCGGGACTGGCCAAACGCCGCTACCTGGAGCCTGAGGAGAAGCCAGGCGCCGCTGTTTCCACGGATCCGCCGCGGGAGCCTGCCCCGTGAAGCGCCTGCTTCTGGCCCTGGCCTCGACCCTGGTCGGGCTGTTGCTCTTGGAAGGGAGCTGCCGCGCCTGGCTCGCGATCGACGGCCGGCCCCACCGCGCATCCGAGGTGGCCGAGGAAATGCGCCGGGTGGTGGATCCCACCGGGCGTTTTCTGGCCGGTGATCCGGCCCCGCTTGCGCAGCGCGGTCAGGGCGGCCCGATCCTGCACCCCTACGCGGGTACCGAGGCCTACCACGACACGGGCGGTGTCCTGGCGGCGTTCCACCGGGGGTTCGATGAAGGCGACGTCACGATCGTCGCGGTCGGCGGATCGGTTGCTTCCGAGTGGGTGCGCGAAGGCGGTCCGCGCTTCTTGGAGCACCTCCGCGGCGATCCGCTGTTCGAGGGCCGGCGCGTGCACCTGCTCAACTACGCGCACCCTTCCTACAAACAGCCGCAGCAGTTGATGCGGCTGGCCTACCTCTTCAGCCTGGGGCATCGACCGGATGCGGTGCTCTCCCTGGACGGGTTCAACGAGGTCGCCTTGAGTCTCCAAAACCTGAGCGCGCAGACCCATCCGGTCTATCCGCCGCCTCCGGTTTGGGGAGCCGTGGTGGCGCGTTTTGATACGCCCGATGGGACGGCCTTGGCCCAAAGCGGGGCGCTCTATCTTCTGAATCAAGAAGCGCGTGCGCTGGCGGAGCGCAGCTTGCAGCGGCGACTGCACCACAGCAGCGTGCTCGGCGGTCTGACCCTCGCCCGGCTGCGGCGCATCGACCATCGCCGCAATGAACTCCAGGCGGAGCGCATCGCGGCCCTCGCCCAGGCTTCGCGGGGTGGGGATCTGACCGCGATTCAGCGCCAACGGCGGGGCCCCGACTTCGACATGCGCCCCCGTTGGGTGCTTCTGGCGGGGGCCCGCAACTGGTTCGAATCGTCGCTCTCGATCGAAGCCCTCTGCCGCGCCCGCGGGGTGCCCTACGTGCACGTCTTGCAGCCCACGCTGCACGACGCGGGGGCCAAACCTTTTGCCCCCGAGGAACAGCGCCTCGGCCCCGTGCCCCTGGGCTGGGACGTGGGTGCCCGGGAGGGTTATCCGCTGCTGCGCGCCGAGGGCGAACGCCTGCGCGCGGCCGGCGTGGTTTTCCACGACGCCTCGCGCCTGTTCGAGTCCGAACAGCGCGCGATCTACTACGACCACTGCCACTTGAACCCGCTCGGCAACGAGCTTCTCGCGGACGAGATCGCCGCGGCGTTCCTCGCCGCGCTGCGGGAACGCTGACGCCCGCAAGGGTGCGAGCGGCGTTCAGGAATCCGCGGACTCAGGCGCGAGCCCGCCGGCGGCGGCGATCAGCGTGGGCGAACTCTGCCGACCGTCGAGCCACTCGACCCGCCGGCCGTCGTAGAAGGCGTCCTCTTCGCCCATGAAGAGCACCCGCCTGCCGCCCCATTCGGGCACCGCCCGTTCCACGTTCAGTTCGATCGACCAGGCGGTGTTCGCGCCGATCGGCCAGTCGCCGCTGCCCGGCACGCCGTTTTGGTTGTCCCACAGGCCGATGGTGGCCCCCGCCGCGTGGCCGTGCAGGCCCAGGGGGTGGGTGTAGATGCGGCCCTCGATGCCCCGGCGCGCCATGGCTGCCCGGGTGCGAGCCAGGGCTTCGTTGCCGCTGCGACCGACCGCGAATTCCGCGAGCAGCAGATCCTGGGCGAGATTCATGTCGGCGAAACCCGCGAGCAGGCCCGCGGGCGCCGCGCTTTCGCCCGGACGCAGCACATAAGCATGGTGCTGCACGTCGGAGTGCAGCCCGTGGAGCGCGATGCCCACGTCCACGTGCACGAGATCCCCGGCTTCGATACACCTGCCGGCGGGGTCCTCGGCGAAGGAACCGTCACCGTCGGGTTCGTCCGCGCGCTGAACGGAACACAGGGGTTGGAACCAGGTGGCGAGCCCGGCGCGCGCCAGGGTCTCCCGGTACCACCAGACCAGCTCTTCGCTCGATGTGCGGCCCGGGATCACGGTGTCGAGCCCCGCGCGGATCACCGCGTGGGTCAGGCGCACGAGTTCCCCGTGGCGCAGGACCTCTTCGGGGTGGCGCGTTTCGAGCCAGCCCACGCAAAGGGCCTCCGCGTCCACCAGGCGCTCGCCGAAAGGCGGCCCCAAGGCGGCGAGCAAGGCCGCGTGTTCGCTGGAGGTCAGTCCGTCCGCGTGCGCGAAGGTGCGCGAGCGGTTGATGCCGATGCGGCGCGCCCCCGACTCGGCAAGCAGGTCGGCCACACGCTTCCACGGGTCGGGCTGTTCCGCCGGATCCCAGGCGCCGCGGAACAGGTCGCCGATTCCGTAACGAGCGACCGCCAGGCGTTCGATGCCCAGCTCCGGTCCGCGGTCGAGGAAGAGCAGCACCGTGCGGCGGCGGGCCGAAAGCCACGTGGCGGGCAGCAGCGTGCGCAGCACCGGATCCTCGGCGTACTCGCGGCCGGCCACGATCCAGGCATCGAAGCCATGGCGGCGCATCAGGTCGGGTAGCAACTCTTCCAGGCGCAGGCCCAGCAGGCGGTCGCGTTCGAGGGCGGCCTGCCGCTGGGTGGGAATGTCCTTCGGGATCATGGCCCCAAGGTAACGCGCGCGGCCGAGGGGCGCCCGCCCGGAGAGCGGCTCAGCCGCCGCTGCGCGCGGGCGAAAGCGGTCCCGTGGTGGCCACCAGCGCGGCGAGCGCATAAACCGCCAGGGCCAGGAAACCCACGGTCTGGAAGCCGCTTTCCATGGCGATCACGATGCACAGGATAGACGCCACCACGCTGGCTCCCCCGTTGACGCCCAGGGCCCAGGGCACGAGCCTCGGGGCCAAACGCTTGAGGCGCTCGAGCCCCAGGGGGAACGGCATGCCCATCAGGAAGTTGAGCGGCGCCAACATCGCCGCGGTGATCAGGATGCGCAGCCAGAGGGGGTGCTGCAGCGTCGCATCCAGGACCGACTGGATCACGAGCATGAGAATCGCGATGCCGATGCAAAGCAGCACGACGGCGCCGCGCACGGCCCGTGTCGGGCGATCGGCCAGGCGCGCGGCGTAGAGGCTGCCCAGGCCGGCGAAGAACAGGAAGCAGAAGAGCACGACCGTCAGCGAGTAGGTCGGGTGCCCGAGGTAGAGCACCAAGCGCTGGATCATGCTGATCTCGAGGAACATGAACCCCGAACCGAGCCCGAGGAAGTAGATCAGGTGTCGCCAGGCGCTGGGGGCCTTGAGGCCTTCGCGCTTGAGCAGCAGGAGGGGCAAAAGCACCAGCACCGTGACGAGCAGCGTCGTCTGCACCAAGAGCGCCGCCAGGATGCGCAGGCCGATCGGCCCTCCGGTCAGCTCTTCCCAGCGCTCCACCCGGCGGCTGGACTCTTGCAGGATGTCCGCCCAGCGGTGGAAGTTGAAGAAGAAGGGCGAGTCGTCGCTGACCGGCCGGATCTCCCAGGGGTAGTCGCGGAAAAACTCGTTCTCCAGGCCCGCGTCGATCGCCGCCGCCAGGAGCCCGAAGGGGTTGTTCGGATCCGTGCGCCCGGGCACGTAGAGCGGCGTGTACCCGGGAAGCTGGTCTGCTTGCGCGTAGTATTCGAGCGCGTACGGATCGATCGGGTTGCGGCTGAAGACCGTGCCGGTGAAACGCACCACATCGCCGGTGCGTTCGTAGGGCTCGGCGTGCCCGATGGCCACGGCGTGGCGCGAGGGCTCCGCGACGCCGAAGCGATCGCGCAGCACCATCAAGGCCATGGCGAACAGGCGCAGGTTCTCCCGCGGCGGGTCGTAGGCCAGGCGAATCATGCCCAGCGTGCCGTGTTCGGGGTGCAGCCGCAGGAAGTACTCCTCCAGCGCCTCCATGGTGTAGAGGTACGACTCGGAGAGCACGTACGCGCCCGCGTTGCCGGCCGTGTACGTGTCCGTGCCGGAGAGCTGGACGATGTCGTAGACCTCGTCCAGGCGCCTCAGGGTGCTGCGGCCTTCGCCGACGACCACCTCGACACCGGGGCGGTGGTAGATGTCGCCGTTGAACTCGCGCCAGGTTTCGCCGACCAGGCGCACGGTTTCCGCGTTGATCTCGATACCCAGAATCGAGCCGGCGCCGCGTTCCAGGGCGTAGCGCAAATCGATCCCGCCGCCGATGCCGATGGCCAACACGGAGAGCGGGTCGGCGCCCGCGTCCAGGCGGCTGCGGTGGGCTTCGTACGCCAGGGTGTTGAGGGCGACGTAGGGCGCGAGCTTCTTCCAGCTCTCGTCCGAGTGCATCACGGTGATGGCGTCGCCGTCCTGGTAGATCAGGATCTCGCCCCGCTCGCCCGGCTTCTTCACCAGGTCGAGGCGGCACATCGGGCTCCAGCGCTGGCCGACGTGTTCGGCGCCCTCTTCGTGGGCCAGCATCTCGGCCATGGCCTTGGTGCTGGCGACTCCCACGGTGAACCAGGTCGGCGCGAAGGCGAAGGCCACGGCGCACAGCACCAATCCGCCGGCGGCGAAAGCGCGCGCCCGGCGCGGCCCGCTTTGGGGCGCGGGGACCCCATCCCCCGTGGACTCCGGCGCGTCGGCGAAGAACAGACCGGCCAGGGGGCCGAGGGCGGCGCAGAGCACGAGCAGGCGCTCGCCGCCCAGGGGCGCGATCAGCGCGATGAAGAGCCAAGCTCCCAGGGCGCTGCCGAGCAGGTTCCAGAAGTAGAGGCGCGGAACGGAGCGCGCCGCCGAGAGGGCGATCGTGACCGCCAGGCCCCCGAAGAAGTAGGGCACCAGCAGGTAGGAATAGAACACCCCGAGGGCCCAGTACTGGCCCTGGGCGGTGAGCTCCGCCGCCCGGTCCGCGGTTGCGCCGAGCACCAGGTAACCGGCCAGGGTCGAGAGCGCGAAGAGGCTCGCCGTCACCGACAGGCGGGCGGCCACCGGGGGGCGCACCAGCGCCGGCCAAACCGTGGCCAGGGCGCCCGCCGCCGCGAAACCCAGCAGGGTCATCGTCACCACCATGTAGGAGTGGTGATGCCACATCTGGACCGACAGCAGGCGCGTCTGCAAAACCTGCAGCGCGAGCACGGCGGCGGAGACGAGGAACAGGCCTGCCCCGGCGCGCCAGGAGGCGAGGCCCGCCTGGGCGCCAGGGGCGCTGGTTGCGGGGGCTTCGGACGTCGGCACGGCGGGGGAAGCTTACCCGGCGCGCCGGTGCCAAGCCCCAGGAATAGGGGCCCGAGGGGGGGCGGGGGCCCGCGGGAGTCGCGATGGGGTTCAAGGCTGCCCCCGGTGCCGGTCGATGGCCTGCCCCATGGCGAAGGATCCGCGGCAAGGGGCCGCGGACGGACGCCACGGGCGACGGTCGAGAGGCATGGGCATGTTCGAGCGGGTTTTGGGTCGGATCGGTGCGGCGGCGTTGGTCGGTTTGCCCCTCTTGGTGGGCTGCGCCTCCCAGGGGCGCACGGTGGAGGTGGTCGAGAGCACGCCGATGACGGCGAGCTACTCCTCGTCCCTGCGCTCCCTCGGGGCCGAGGCCGTGGTCGCCCGGGAGAGCGCCGGGGCGGCCGTCGAAGCCGCCCGCCAGGCGCGGTTCGAGGGCGGTTCGCCCGAGGTCGCGCGCGAGCGCCTGGAGCGCAGCCTCGCCCAGGCCCAGCGTCTGCGCCGGGGTTTGGCTCCCCTGGCGGACAGCGGTTTTGCGGTCTTGCAGGCCTGGCACCAGGGCGAGGGCCAAGACCCCTGGCAGGCCGAGGAGGACCGTTTCCAGGCGCAAGCGGCCTTCGGCGCCTTCATGGGCGATCTGAGCGGCTTTCTGGAAAGCCTCGATGAACTGAACACCGCGCTCGCCGGCTGTGTCGCCCGGGCCCAGGCGGAGTGCTCCGAACTCGACGCCTGCGAGTCGGCCTTCGAGCGGCACGAAGCGCAGCTCGCCGACCTGGACCGGCGTTTCGAGCGCATGACCCTGTCCGGCCTGGAGAGCCTGCGCGCCGCGGGCCCCCTGGGCACGGTCCAGTGGCTCGGCCTCGAGCCGGCGCTCTGAACCGCGGCCGCGGGCGAAACCCCGGCCATCGGCGCGCCTCCCGCGCCCACCCACCCCCCGCCCACCCGCCCCGGGACTCGGTTTCCCGCAGGCGGTTTCCGGCGGGGGGTGTTTTCCGTTTGGGCGCGCTCGCGGCCCTTCGGCTGTTATCGCGGGATAGGGCGGGTGTAATGGGGGCATGCTTTGCTTCCAACGCCCATTCCGTGCGTCCCGCGGGCGCTTCGCGGCCCTCGGGGCCCTCTTGCCGTGGATCCTGATGCCGGCCCAGGCGGCCGGGGAGGTGCCGGCGCAGCCGCAGGGCCAGGGAGGCGCGGAGGAGCAGGTGCCTTTGGGCGCGCTCGTGGGAGCCTTCGACGAAGGGCTGGCGGGAGCGCCCTTTCCCTGGTCGTTGGAAGCGCTGGCGCGCACGGCCGGGATGCCGCTCGAAGTGAGTCGGATCGAGGCTTCGGCCTGGGGTTCGATCCTGGAGCTCCCCTGGTTCGACCCCGCGCGCGATCTGGGCCTTCGCCTGCGGCCGAGCGGGTCCGGGCGATTGACGGTCGCGGGACCGCCGGAGGTGCGCGCGGGCCTGCGCGAGCTGGTCGCGGCCCTCGAAGCCGATCTGGCGCCGAACCTCAGCCTGGTGTGGGCGCGCATTCCGGCCGCGCACGACGGGGCGGGTCCGGCCCCGGGGCTCGTGGAACTCGACGCCCTGGGGACGCACCTGGAGAACCCGGAGGCGAGGCGCGTGGAACTGCCCCTGGCGCCGGGGCGCACGAGCCGCGAACTCGGCGGGCGTTCCACGCCCTTCCTGCTCGAAAACGCGGTGCAGATCGCGAGCGGCAGTTTTGTGCACGGGCAGGTCGTGGCCCACGCCTTCGAGGGCACGGCCGCGGCGGCGCGCTGGGCCCCGGGCCGGGACGGCCATTGGCTCGCCCTTCGGCTGGAGAGCAGCGAAGCCCTGGGCGAGCCGGACACCGTGCAGGCCCGCTCCAGCGCCCTGCTGAACGGCGAAGAAGGAGCGCGCTTCGTGCCGATCCAGCTCCCCCGGGAGCGCCAGCAGGTGCTCGTGCGCGGGCTGGCCTTCGACGGCTTCTTGCCCCGGGGCAAGGCCCTGGTCTTCGAGCAGTCGTGGCAACTGGCCTGCCCGTTTGGCGGCGAGATGGCCGAAGGCAGCGAGTTTTGGTGCCTTTGGGTCGAGGGGCAAGGGCCCCCCGTGCACCGGCGGCTCCACCCCGCGGGAGCCGCGCGGGCCGTCGATTGGGTGTTGGCCGAAGCCTACGCACCTCCGCGCTTCGAGTGGCCAAGCGGTCCCGTAACCGCCCTCGTCGGCCGATACGACCGGGATCTGGCATTGCTGGCCGAGCGGCCCACCGGCTTGCTCGACCGCCTGCCGGGTTCTCCCCGGGATTGGCGTTCCATCGGCCCCTGGCTGGTGGCCGCGGTGGCCCCCGGGGCGCCGACACCGCTCTCGGCGCCGGAGCCGCCGGCCGGCGAAGCCCAGGGCCTAAAGCTGCGTTTCGAGGTCCCCGGCGAGGTTCCCGGAGAGGTCGAGTGGCGCGGGGCTCTGCCAGCCGGAGCGCACCTGGCGGCCCTGGTCCTGCGGGTCTCGCCCCTGCACGCGGACTCCGCCGTGGAGGTAGCGGGCCAGGTCGGCGTCGACAGCCAAACCGTTTCGCTGATGCATCTGGGCCTCGCCTTCGAGGTCTTCGCCGGCGCTCGGGCGGACGCAGCTTGGTCGCTCGCGGCGGCGGCCGTGCACCCCCAAGGCCCGAGCCGTTCACCGTCGCTCGGCGTGCCGCTTCGCCTGCCCCTCGAGTTCGTGCCGCTGCTCCTGATCGAAGGACAGCGCAGCCTGAGGAACGCCGAAGAAGGGCCGCAAACCGCCCGACTGGGCTCCCCCGACGGGGCCTTTTTGCGCATGGAACGCCTTCCCGCCGCTCCCGGCGGCCTGCGCTGACCTGCGCCAATCGCTGACTGGAGCGCGAATTCGCTTGGTATCGCGCGGGGCAGAGGATTAGAACGCCTGGGCTCGTGAGAACGGGCAAGGGGTCGCGCGGTGGCCGTCGCGGAACGTCCGCACGGACCGTGTCCCCTCGAAGGAGACGCTGACCGGACCCCAGTCGCTCCGCGCGGCTGGGGTCTGGCTTTTTTTGCGGGCCTGGTTGCCAGGGGCCGAACTGCTTCGGCGTTCCGCAGCCCTAGCCACCGTGGCCCTAAGCACCGGCGCGCACAGCCTCCGCGAGGCGCGCCGCCAGGCGGCTCTCGCGTTCGCCTTGTTCGGCGTTTTGGACGGCGGTCTCCAGGGCTCGTTTTTGTCCAACGAGCACCACCAGCCGCCGCGCGCGGGTGACGGCGGTGTAGAGCAAGTGCCGGCGCAGCATCATCCAATGCTGCATCACGAGTGGCATCACGACCGCCGGGAACTCACCCCCTTGGGAACGATGCACGGTGATGGCGAAGGCCGGTTGCAGATCGCCCAACTCGTCGCGCCCGTAGAACAACTCGCGATCGGGGAAACGCACGGTCAAACCGAGCCCACTGGGGTCGAGCCGTTCGATGCGCCCCATGTCCCCGTTGAAGACCTCGCGTTCATAGTCGTTGCGGGTGTGAATCACCCGTTCGCCCTCGCGCCACACGCGGCCGCGCAGCTCCAGGGTGCGCACTCCGCCGCCGAGGGCGCCGCGCAGGCGTTCGTTGAGGGCGTCGACCCCGCAGGCGCCGCGGTACATGGGTGCCAGCACCTGCACGTCCGCGCGCCAATCGAATCCAAAGGCCTGGGGGATGCGGCGCGTGACCACTTCCAAGGTGCGCTCCGCGCAGGACTCTTCGTCCTCGGTGGGGAAGAAGTAGAAGTCCGAGCGCACTTGCCCCGGAGGGGGCAAGAGCGGCAACTCGCCCGCCAGGATGCGGTGCGCGTTCTCGACGATCAGACTTTCGCCCGCTTGGCGGAAGATGCGCGTCAAACGCCAGGTGGGCACGCATCCGCTGGCGAGCAGATCCGCCAGCACGTTGCCCGCGGCCACGCTCGGCAACTGATCCGGGTCGCCCACCAGCAGCAATCGCGTCGGTGGACGCACCGCTTGCACCAGGTGGTTCGCCAGGGCGAGGTCGAGCATCGAAATTTCGTCCACGACCACCAGGTCGGCCTCCAGGGGCCGTTCGCGGTCGTGGGCAAAACGGCCGCGGGCGGGCTCAAAACCGAGCATTCGGTGCACGGTCGCCGCTTCGCGCCCGGTGGCTTCCGCCAGGCGCTTGGCGGCTCGGCCGGTGGGGGAAGCGAGCTGCACCCGGGCGCCCGCGGCGTTTGCCAACTCGACCACCAGGCGCACGATGGTGGTCTTGCCGACCCCCGGACCGCCGGTCAATAAACCCAAGGGTGTGCGCAAAAGACCCAGGACCGCGGCTTCCTGTTTGGGATCGAGGTTCCAGCCGCCCCTGCGCGCCGCGTCGGCCAAGGCCTCGGGTGTGGCCCAGGGCGTTACTTCTTCGCCGATCAGCCGCAGGGCCAACTGCTTCGCCAGGCCCACTTCCGCGCGGTGCAGACGGCTTTGCCAGATGCGCTCGACACCTTCGCCGTCGCGTTCGCGCACGACTTCGCCCATCTGTTCCAAGTTGGCGAGCGCTTCTTCGATCGATTCCGCTGCGATGTCGCCGCGCAGTTCTTCGCGCGCCTCCTCGAAGAGCGCGGCGGAGTTGCGGCAAACATGCCCTTCGCCCGCGGCTTGGTCGAGGCAGTGCAGCAACACCGCGCGCCTGCGTTCGAGCGCGTCCGGCGCGATGCCGAGTTCCCGCGCGACCCGATCGGCGGTCTGAAAGCCGATGCCCGCCACCTGCCGGGCGAGCGCATAGGGGTCGCGCCGCACGGTCGTTTCGGTGTCTTCGCCGTAGCGCCGCACAACCGCGTCCGCCTGCCACGGGGCCAGGCCCAAACCGAGCAAGAAGGCGATGCGCTCGTGGGTTCCGGCGGCTTCGTGCACCTTGGCGAGCAGCGCTTCGCGCACCGCCGGCCGCAGACCGGGCACCGCCAAGAGGGCTTCGGGTTCCTCGCGCATGCGCGCGAGTGCATCCGCCCCGAGGGTTTCGACGATGCGCCGCGCGAGCACCTCGCCGATGCCCTCGAATTCCTTGGAAGCCAAGTAGCGCACGAGCCCTTCCCCGTCGCGGGGCGGCGCCAACTCCAGGTGCGCGAACTCGAACTGGCGTCCGTGGCGGGGGTGGTCGATCCAGCGCCCGAGCAGCCGCACGGCCAGGCCCGGGCTGGGCCGGGCCACATGGCCGACCGCGGTGAAGAGCGACCCCAAGAGGGCGCTTGAGGCGATGCCCGGCAGGGCTTCGTCGGCGCGCACCCGCAGCACCGTGTAGAGCGAGGATTCGTCGTGGTAGGAGACCCGCTCGATCTCCCCCTCGACCTTCTGATTTCCCGGGGCCGGGCCGGCGGGGCCGCCCGGAGGTCCGCCGGGGGCCCCGGGCGCCACCCGGTCGGGGCGCGACCCGCCCGGGGATTCGAAACGGGGTCCGGGGGAGGGTTCTTGGGGGCTCACCGGCGTCTGGGGCGGGTTGGGCGGGGTCCCGGGGGCCGGCCGTGGTGCCCCGGGGGGCCCCCGGAGACCCCTTGGGACCGATAGTACGCACGGGCCCCGGCGGTTCGTGCTTGCCGTTCCGCGCTCGCGCCCCATACTAGTCGCCCCTCCCAGGCGCCCGGCCCCCACCCCACCCGGGGCCGCACCTATTTCGAGCCACTTCCGCAACGTCCATGGCGATCAAGGTCCAAGTCCGTCCGAACGAATCCCTCGAGGCCGCGCTGCGTCGCTTCAAGCGTCAGTGCAACTACGGCGGCGTGTTCCGCCTGGCCAAGGCCAACACCTGGCACGAGAAGCGTTCCGACGCCCGGCGCCGCGAGCGGCGCGAGCGCCTGCGCACGATCCTCAAGTCCACCCGCAAGGCCCAGCGCCGTGCGGGCGGTCGCGCCCGGTGATTCGGCGCGCCCTTTGGGCGCGGCATCCGCGAGTTCAGCCGCGGAGAGGGACACAGGGCAGGGGAAACGCGCGGGCGGGGTCGTACCCCGCCCCGAAGTGGGTGTGAGCGATGCGCCTCTATCCGAAGGACCGTGACCTATCGGAGCCCGCGGATCGCGTCGAGTTGGTCGTGCGGGGCAGCGACCTGAACCTGCCGAATGAAGAAGTGCAGGTGCGTCTGGACGCGTTTTTGCAGCGCGCCCTGACCTGGCGCTCGCGCACGTCGATCCAGCAGCTCATCCACGACGGTTTTGTGCTGGTGGACGCGGCCGCGCCGGATCGCCCCGGCGAAGGGCGTGCACCCCAGGTCGAAACCCGGCCCGGCCGCAGGTTGCTGCACGGCTCGCGGGTGGTGGTGATGATCCCCGAGCCCCTGCGCGTGCAGCGCAGCACCGCCAGCGCGGTGGATCTGGTGGTGCTCCACGACGACGGCGAAGTGCTCGCGGTGGACAAACCGCCCGGCGTGCCGGTGCACCCCAGCGGTCGCCACCTCAGCGACACCCTGGTGCAGCGTGTGCACCGCCACTTCGGCCACGAGGAGGTCGATCGCCGCGCGCGCTACAAGCTCTGCCATCGCTTGGACCGCGAAACCAGCGGCGTCGTGCTGCTGGCGCACGATCCCGAAGTCCACGCGGCGCTGATGGGGGCTTTCGAACGCCGCGAGGTCGAAAAACACTACCTGGCCATCGTGCACGGCGATCCGGACGATGAGGAAGGCCGCATCGAATTCCCCCTCGGTCCGGCGCCGGGCTCCGAAGTGCGCATCAAGATGGCCGCCCGCGCGGACGGCGCGCCTTCGCGCACGGATTGGCGCGTGCTCGAACGCCACGGCCACTGCGCGCTGCTCCTGTGCAAACCCCTCACCGGGCGCCAGCACCAAATCCGCGTGCACCTGGCCGCCATCGGCCATCCGGTGGTCGGCGACAAACTCTACGGCAGCGACGAGCAGCTCTTCCTGCGCCACGCCCAGGGCGAACTCGGACGCGACGACCTGCGCGCCCTGGGGCTCGAACGCCAGGCGCTGCACGCGCATCGGCTGGCGCTCGAGTTGCCCCGCGGCCTGGGCTCCCTGCGGGTAGAGAGCCCGCTACCGGAGGACCTGGCCCACTACTTGGGCCGAAGCTGACCGCGCCGCGATTCAGCGCGCGCCGGTGGGCTGGGCCGAAACTTCCAGGGTGCAATCGCCCGGACCGCGCACCTGGGCCCAGACCAGCCCGGGCAGCGGCGTCAGGCGCACCTCGTAGCGCCGCGGCGCGACGAAGGCTTCGAGGGTCTCGTCGTGGGCCGCCGCATCCACGTGGGCGAATCGCCGCACGATCGTGTGGGAGCCGTGGGCGGGGACCATTTCCATGGCCAGGGTTTCGGCCACCGTGCGGTGCTCCCCGTCGCGGAACTGCACGGAGAGCGCCACCGCGCGTTCGTGCGGGCCGTCCTGCGTCCGCTGCACGGGCGGCGAGAGGACCAGGCGCGCTTCCGCCGTCAAAGCGTCGTGCACACCGAGGGTCAGGGTTGCGGAGCCAACCGCGCCGGGACCGGTGCGGAAGGTGTCGCTCTGCTTCGAAGGCGCCGCGCCGTGGGAGAGCGCCACGAGCCCGGCCGCCAGGGCGAGGGTCAAGAGGCCGGCGAAGGTGGGTAGGTGCTTCATGGTTCGTTGTCCGGTGGTGGAGCGCGGTGCGCAGCTCACGGGGTGCAGTCGATGATCAGGTGGTGGCAAGCCGTGACCTGGGACCAGGTGCGCGGCGGGCTGGGATAGACGGCGGCGGCGCCCAGGCTGAGGGCGCCCTGGCCGCTGCCGCGCAGAACGGTGGTTTGGGATTCTCCGCCGTTCCCGAGGGTCACGCGCACGGTGCTGCCCAGGTGTTCGACCTGCACGGAGGTCAGCCAGGCGCAGTGGGTGACGGCGCATTGCACGACCGGATGGACCAGGGGCAACGGATCCTGGAGCGCCGCGCGGGCCGGGAGCGCCGCCAAAAGCATGGCGGCCAGGGACAGGGCGCCCACGCGCCGGGACCAGCCGGAGCGGGCGGAGTGGGGCCGGGAAGGGTGGGGGGGCACGGGGTCACCTCCTCGGGCCACGGGCCCGGGACGGGGTGGCTGCCCCAAACGCCGAGCCGCACCGCGCGGCTCCTGCACGCTCGGGGGATGCGAAGTCCCCGCGTCGGTGGCGGGGGAGGGTACGAAGGGCGAGGGGCCGCGTCCCGGTGGGTGGGCGGCCTGCGGGAGCCGGTAGGTTGGCTCCCGCCAAAGGGCGCTGGCGCCTAGCTGCGCACGCCCTCCCATGGCCTCGCCCTCGGGATCCGCCGAGTGGCCGCCCCAGCGGGGGGCCACGGGGGCTCCGGGCCCCCGAGGGGGGGCCGCCGACGCGGCGCCGGAGCGCCGAACCGAGCCCAGGGATCCATCACTTCCGGCATCGACGGTTGGGGC
>JBJHAV010000074.1:0-14673 GCA_050480685.1 Planctomycetaceae bacterium
GGCGGATCCCGGCCGAGGCGAAGTCGCCCCGCCCCTCGCGGAACTGGCCCGGGTGGCGCGCGGCGAGGTGGTCTGGATCGCCGACAACCGGTTGGCCTACAAACGTTCGCGGGGGGCGCGCGCGGACTTCCGATTGGCCCGCCCGCGTGAGCTGCTCAAGGGTTTGATCGCCCCTCGCCACGGGGAGCGTTCCCTGGCCGGCTATCGGCGCGCCTTGGGCCGTGCGCTGCTCGAACGCGTCGAAGCCTTCGCGCTCTACCCCCATCGCGAAGACTTCAGCCACGTGGTCGCCCTGGATGCGCCGTGGCCCGCCTTGACCATCGGGCCGAAGGAGCGCCGCAACGCGCTCAAACTGCTCGGTTGGCGACTGGGACTCTTTCCGCGCCTGGCGCCCTCCTACGCCTTTTTGGCCCGCGTATCCGGTGCGCGCCTGGGCGAACGTTGGATCGACGCGGCACTCGAACACGTGGCCCGCTCGACCGGCGAACCGAGGCCGGCCCCCGAGTACCTGGTGGCGACGCGCGGAAACACCGCCCTGATCCTGACCGCGCGGCCCGGCGCGAATCCCGAGGATCCCGCGGGCCGTTGGGCCCTGCATGTGCCGCTCAGCCCCCAGCAGGAAGTGCAGGCGCGCCGGCACATCGCGCATCTGGCGATTCTGCGCCGGCGTTTCCCGCACTTGCCGGTGCCCGAACCGCTTTTCGAAGGCCGTGTCGAAGGGGCCTTCCTGACTGCGGAGCGGCGGCTCGGCGGACTCAACGCGGGTCAACACTCCGGGGACCACGCGGTCGCGCGGCGCACCTACCGGGAGGCGGTGGAGCACCTTGGCGGTCTGGGAACGGCGCCGGCGGAAGCGCTGAACGACGAGCTTTTCGAGCGCTTCTTCACGGAGAAGTTCGAGCGGGTGGCGCGTCATGCCGGGCGGCCGGAGACGGCGCGGGTGATTCGGTCGATGGCGGAGGATCTGCGCGTGCGGCTGGACGGTGTGCCGTTGCCGCGTGTGTTCCAGCACGCGGACCTGCGCGCGAAACACGTGCAGGTGAGCCCGGCGGGACACGTTTTGGGTTATCTGGATTGGGGCTCGTCGGAGCCGGAGGATCTGCCCTGGTTCGACCTGGCGCACCTGATCGCCCACGACCGCAAGCAGGAGAGCGGGCGTTCGGCGGGCTGGGCCTGGCAGTTGCTGCGCTCCGGGGACTTGCGCGACTTCGAGCGGCGTGCCCTCGCGGAGTTGTCCGAACGCCAGGGGTTGGCGCCGCAGCTCGTGGCCGGGCTACTGGAGGCCTACCCGGTGCTGGTGGGCTCCATGGCCGAGAAGAACTGGGACTACAGCCGCCCGCGCTGGGTCCACAAGAGCTTCGGGCTCTGATCCGCGCCCGTCACGGCCGCCGACGCAGGATCAGCACCACGTCCAGACGTTCGGCGCCCAAATCCCGGGGGCGCTCGTCGGCGTAGTCGAAGTCGTGCACGGCGACGAGTTCGAGCTGGGGAACGCTGGCCAGCAAACGCTCGACTTCGGCGGCGTCGTAGGTGCGGAACTGCCACTGGGTTTCGAGCCGTTTGACTTCACCGCCTTCTTCCACCACCAGGCGCGAACGCACCCGCTCGCGCCGTGTGCGGCGCTCCGGGGGCCAACCGGTGATGGTGCAGACCACGCGCAAGCCGGAGGATTCGACGACCCAGCGCTCCCGGCTCTGACGCAGTTCGTCGTAGTCCGAGAGGTGGAAACCCAGCACGTAGATGCCGCCCGGGCGCAGTGCGGACGCCACCCGCTTCAAGTGCGAGCGCGCGTCCTCTTCGCTCAAGAGGTACTTGAAGGTGCTGACGAAGCAGTGCGCCAGGTCGCAGGTTCCCCGAAAAGCGGCCGGCAATTCGAAGGACTCCATGCGCGCCTCGAAGAGCTTCGCGCGCAGGCCTTCGCTCGCAAGTCGTTCGCGCGCATAAGCGAGCATCGGCGCGCTGGCATCAAAACCGGCCACCCGTTGGCCGCGCCGCGCGAGTTCGACCACCAGCCGCCCGCTGCCGCAGGCGGGCTCCAGCACCCGCAGGGCACGGCGCGCGCGAGGCGCCAGGTGTTCGGCCGCCATGCGCTCGAGGAAATCCGCCTCGCGCGCCGTGTCGGTGTCGAAGATCAGGTCGTAGTAGCGGGGGGCGTCGTACCAGTCGAGCTCGACGAAGCCCCCCGCCCGGCGTGCGGCGCCAGGCGAGGTGCGGCGCCCCATCAGAGCAGGCTGCGCAGCACGTACTGCAAAATGCCGCCGTGGCAGAGGTAGCGCCCTTCCTGGGGCGTGTCGACGCGCAGGCGCGCTTCGAAGTGTCGACTCGCGCCGTCTTCCCCGGTGACTTGGACACGCACGCTGCCGCCGCCCCGGAAGTCGTCGCCGAAGATCGCCGCCAGGCCCTCCAGGTCGAAGGTTTCGCGCCCGCTGAGGCCGAGGCTCTCGGCGCTCTCCCCGGCCGGGAATTCGAGCGGCACGATGCCCATGCCCACCAGGTTCGAGCGGTGGATGCGCTCGAAACTCTCGGCGATCACGACCCGCACGCCGAGCAGCATCGGCCCCTTCGCGGCCCAGTCCCGCGAGGAACCCGAGCCGTACTCCTTGCCGGCCAGCACGACCAGCGGCGTGCCTTCCTCGCGGTAGCGCATGGCTCCGTCGTAGATCGCCAGGCGTTCGCCGCTGGGGAGGTGCTCGGTGAAGCCGCCCTCGACCCCGGGCACCAGGCGATTGCGGATGCGGATGTTGGCGAAGGTGCCGCGCATCATCACCTCGTGGTTGCCCCGGCGGGAACCGTAGGAATTGAAGTCCACGGGCTGAACGCCGTGCTCTTGCAGATAGCGGCCGGCCGGGCTGTCGGCCTTGATCGAACCGGCCGGCGAGATGTGGTCCGTCGTGACGCTGTCGCCCAGGACGGCCAGCACTCGCGCGCCGCGCACGTCCTCGATCGGGGCGGGCTCGCGCTCCAAACCCTCGAAGTAGGGCGGGTGCTGCACGTAGGTCGAATCCGCGTCCCAGGCGTAGGTGTCGCCCTTCGGCACCGGCATCGAACGCCACGTTTCGCTGCCCGTGTAGACGTCCGCGTAGACGCTGGTGAACATCTCGGACTCGACCGCGCTGCGCACCGCGTCGCGCACTTCCTGCTGGCTCGGCCAGACGTCCTTGAGGAACACCGGCTGCCCCTTCGCGTCGGGGCCGAGGGGGTCGCGGTAAGGATCGAAATCGACCCGCCCGGCCAAGGCGTAAGCCACCACCAGGGGCGGCGAGGCCAGGTAGTTGGCCTTGACCTGCGCGTGGATGCGACCCTCGAAGTTGCGGTTGCCCGAGAGCACCGCGGCCGCCACCAAGTTGCCCTGGTCGATGGCCTTGGAGACCGGCTCGGGCAGCGGGCCCGAGTTGCCGATACAGGTGGTGCAGCCGTAGCCCACCACGTCGAACCCGACGGCGGCGAGGGGCTCCAGCAGGCCGGCCTTTTCCAGGTAACTCGTGACGACCTTGGAGCCCGGGGCGAGGCTCGTCTTCACCCACGCCGGCCGGCGCATGCCGCGCTCGGCGGCCTTTTTGGCCACCAAACCCGCGGCGAGCATGACGGAGGGGTTCGAGGTGTTCGTGCAGCTCGTGATCGCCGCGATGACCACGGAGCCGTGATCGATCTCGACGCGTTCGCCCTCGACTTCGAGCGGCACCTTGGTCGCGGCGCCGGCGACGCGCTCCGGACCGCCCACGTCCTTGACCGCTGCCGCGAAACTCTGGGGCACTTCGGCCAGGCGCACACGATCCTGGGGGCGTTTCGGCCCGGCCAGGGACGGTTCGATGGTGGCCAAATCGAGGCTCAACAGATCCGAATACTCGGCTTCCGGCGAGTTCGCGTCGACGAACAGGCCCTGGGCTTGCAGGTAGGCCTTGGCGCGTTCGGCCAATTCGGCGCGTCCGCTGAAGGCCATGTAGTCGATGGTTTCCTGGTCGACGGGGAAGAAGCCGCAGGTCGCGCCGTACTCGGGCGCCATGTTGGCGATCGTGGCGCGGTCCGCCAGGCTGAGCTGGGCCAGCCCGGGCCCGAAAAACTCGACGAACTTGCCGACGACACCGTGGGCGCGCAGCATCTGGGTCACGCGCAGCACCAAGTCCGTGGCCGTGGCGCCCTCGGGCAAGCGCCCGGCGAGACGCACGCCTACCACGTCGGGGATCAGCATCGACACCGGCTGGCCGAGCATGGCCGCTTCGGCTTCGATGCCGCCCACGCCCCAGCCCAAAACCCCGAGCCCGTTGATCATCGTGGTGTGGGAGTCGGTCCCCACCAGGGTGTCGGGATAGAGCCAATCGGAGCCGCCGGCTTCGTCGTGCATGACCACGCGCGCCAGGAATTCCAGGTTCACCTGGTGCACGATGCCCGTGTCGGGCGGCACCACGCGGAAGTTGGCGAAGGCCTCTTGCCCCCAGCGCAGGAACGCGTAGCGCTCGCGGTTGCGCTGGAACTCGAACTCGCTGTTGAGCCGCCGCGCGTCGGGGCTGGCGAAGGCGTCGACCTGCACCGAGTGGTCGATGACCAGCTCCGCCGGTTGCAACGGGTTGATGCGCTTCGGGTCGCCGCCCAGCTTGGACATGGCGTCGCGCATGGCCGCCAGGTCGACCACCGCGGGCACCCCGGTGAAGTCCTGCAGCAGCACCCGGCCCGGCATGAACGCGATTTCGGAGCGCAGCGCATCGCTGGGTTTCCAGCCGGCCAGGGCGCGCACGTCCTCGGCGCGCACGACGGAGCCGTCCTCGCGCCGCAGGAGGTTTTCCAGGAGCAGGCGCAGGGTGATCGGCAGCCTCGCCAGGTCGAAACCCTGCTCGGTCAGGGCGGCGAGACGGGCGATGCGGTAGGTGCGGCCGCCGTGCTGGAAGTCGGCCGCGGCTCCGAAGGAGTCCTTCATGGGTGGGGGCTGGGGTTGGGGTCGGGCGGCATGGTACCGCCCTCGGGGGCCGCTCCGGCCCGGCCGCCCGGCCCGGCGGAGCCCGTCGGGACGGCTTCGGGCACCTCCGGCCTGGAGCCCGCGGCCCCGATCCGCTATGCAATTGCGCCCCGGACCCGGGTCAGGCGCCGCCTTCGCCCGCCGACCGCCGTCCGTCCACCGTCCGTCACCCCCCCGCCCTCGGAGCCCTCGAACAGGCCATGCCCGAAAGGATCGTCCTCGATTGGGAGGGAGGCCACGCCGCCTCCCTGGCCCTGCGCAACCTCGAACTGGAGGGCGCGTACGCCACCGAGGCGCTGCTCCTGGAACTGGAGCCGGGCGGCGCGCGCCACCGCACCACCGGTTTCTCCCGCGAGCTGCTCGAAGCCCAGGCCGAAGCCCTGGGCAAAACCATCCACGCGGTCGAGCTTCCCGCGGATTGCCCCCAGAGCCTGTGGGAAGAGGTGCTGGCGCCCGAACTCTTGCCCTACGTCCAGCGCCTGGTGCGCCCGGTGGCATTCACCGCCGCCGACGGGCTCGAGTGGCGCCGGGCGGTCGAGCACTTCCTGATCAGCTTCGGCATGCGCGGCGTCTTCCCCATGTGGCGCAAGGATCCGCTGGAACAAGCCCGCCTGCACCAGGTCCTGGGCCTGCGTTCGATCGTGGTCGCCGTGGATACGCGTGTGCTGCCCGAGGACCACTTGGGCCGGCCCTGGGACCCGGAGTTCGTCGCCTCCCTGCCCGCCGGGGTGCACGGCATGGGCCACGACACCGGACAGGGAACGCCCTTCCGGACCCTGGCCGTGGACGGGCCGCACTTCCTGCGGACCCTGGCGACCCGCGAGGGTGGGATCCTGGCCCGGGGCGAACACGAGCGCCTGCTCGATCTGCTGCCGGCTTGAAGGACGGGCCGGGGAGGCTCTTCCCCGGGAAGGGGGGCGCCGGTATGCTCCCTGGCCCGAGTGGGGACGTAGCTCAGTTGGTAGAGCGTCGCGTTCGCAATGCGAAGGTCGTGGGTTCGACTCCCATCGTCTCCACCATTTGAATCCGCTTCTTGAAGCCGCCTCCGCCGGGCCGGCGCAGGGGGTGTGGGCAGCAAGTCCGAGCGCAGGCTGCGAGCCGAGACTGCGGGCACAGCGCCCGCGGAGGTCAGCGGCGGCGACGGCGGCGGAGTTCGATGCGGCCGGCGGCGAGGTCCTCGCCGAAGCGGCGCACGGTTTCGAGGACTTCGCGGCCGAGCAAATCGCGCTGCCAAGGGAGCAACATGGCGAGTTGCTCTTCGCTCTCCGGACGCCGCAGGGCGAGCTCCAAGAGCACATGGCGGTTGAGCACCAAAGACGCGTCGATGCGCTCCCGTTCGGCCACGCGCTTGCGCACGTTCTTCAGACGCTCGTGCAGCTCCGCACCGGCTTCGTCCAAAACATCCGTGCCATCCCGCGCACCCAGGGAAGGCAAGCTCTCGAGGGGCCCCAGTTCGCGCGCGCGGCGCACGGCTTCGAGCAACTGCCCGCCGATGCGCTGGGTCACACGCGGGGAGAGGCCGGCCACACGCCCCAAATCGGCGTTGCCGCGCGGCATGCAGCGGGCGAGTTCGACCAACTGGGGATGGCCGATGACCTTGAAGGGCGGCACGTTGCGATCGCGCGCCAATCGGTCGCGCAGCACAAAAAGTTCGCGCAGGGCGCGCATCTGCATGCGGTCGAGGGCGCGCGCGCCCTTGAGGCGCAAAAACTCGTCCGGATCGAACTCGCGAACCGGCGGCACGAGCGCCTCCAGGCGCTGGAACTCGCTGTGCGCGATGTCCAACCGGCCGCGGTCGCGAAGCTCCGCCGACAGGCGCGCCTCCAAATCCACCAGGTAGTGGGTGTCGAGGCGCGCGTAGGAGATCTGCTTGGGGGTCAGCGGCCGTTGGCCCCAGTTGGAGAGCTGCATCGACTTGTCGAGTTCGATGCCGAAGGACTCGCGCAGCACCGAAGCCAGCCCCGGCGTTTCCGACCCCAGCGCGGCCGAAGCCACGCGCGTATCGAAGAGCCCGCGCACCTCCAGGCCGTGCAGCCGCTTGAGCAGGATCAGGTCGTACTCCCCGTCGTGGAAGACCTTCGTGCGCCCCCCATCGGCCAGGAGTTCCCCGAGCCGTTCGATCGGCGCCCCGGCGAGGGGATCCACGATCCAGTCCTTGCCGGCGCCGGAGACCTGAACCAGGCAGATGCGCTCGGAATACTGGAAAAAGGAGTCCGCCTCCGTGTCCACCGCGATCACTGGACAGTCGGCCAGGTCGCGCAGCATGCGCTCGAGGTCGTCGCCGTCCTCGACGAGGATCGGCGGGGGCAAAGCGTCGGGCTTGGGGCGGGCGGCGGACATTCCCGGGGGCCCTGCGGGGAAGCAGGGCAACGTCCTTGGAAACGGAAAACGGCCCGCCGCGGAGCGGCGGGCCGTGAGCGGTGGCGAGGACGACGGGACTTGAACCCGCAACCCCCGGCGTGACAGGCCGGTACTCTAACCGATTGAGCTACGTCCCCACCGGAGGGCGGAAAGAATAGGCCCCGCCCGGGCTCGAGGTCAAGGGTCTTTGCGGCCCGGTTCCGCCGAACCCGAGCCCCCCCGACGGGCCGCGGCCCGCCGGCGGGTTCACCCCGTGCGCACGGCCCGCACCCCGTCCAAGCGCCCCAACCGCCCGAACGGATAGAGGCCGCCCACGAAGGCGATCGCCACCCCCAGCACGGGGCCGAGCAGGAAGGCCGTGCGGAAGCCCGGCTGGGGCAGGTCCAGCCCGGAGAGCACACGCAGGGCGGCCACCACCACCGGCACCAGCAGCACCCCCAGCAGGAGCCCGAGGACAGCCCCGGTCGCGCCGATGAAGCCCGCCTCCAGCAGCACCGCCCGGGCGATCTGCCGGAAGTCCGCCCCCAGGGCGCGCAGCACCCCCAGTTCCTTGACCCGTTCCATGGCGCTGAGCAGCAACCCGTTCAACACACCGGTGCCCGCCAGCAGCAGGGTCAGCACCAGGATCACATCGAAGAGCAGGAAGTCCCGGCGGATGTCGAAGAGTTCGTAGTCGCGGATCTCCCAGCCGCCGCGCAGGGCGAGGTCCGCGGGCTCCGGCGCACCCAGGGCGCGCAGCTCTTGCACCAACCCGTCCCGCAGGCGCCCCACGCCGACCCCGGGCGCGAGCACCAGGGCGACCTCGCGTGTGTGCGCGATGTCGAGACAGAAGAGTCGCTCCAGGTGGTTGTCCGCCACCACCGCGTAGGCGCGCTCGTGGGGCTGGAAGCTGTAGCCGTAGGCGTCGCTGATGCCGACCACTTCGAAGGGCACCACCCCGGCCGAGGGGGTCGCCACGGGCACACTCTGGCCGATTTCCAGGCGGCGCTGGCTCGCAAGTCGTTTCGTGACCAACAGGCTCGGCCGCGTGCGCAGGGTGCGCAGAAGCTCCGGATCGTCCCGCAGCGGCCCGTGCAGCAACAATTCTTCCGGCGGCAGCCCGACGATGCGGAAGGGCGCGGTCAAGCGTGTGTCGAGGGGTTCGACGGCCTGGACCAATCCGCGGCCGCGCAAGCCGTCCGCAAGTTTGGCCACGGGCACTTCGGGCAAGCCGGTGGCCCAGACCTTGCCCGCGACACCCTCGTCCGCCCACTGCTCGACCTCCAGGGAAAGGCTCGACGTGATTCCGCGCAGGCCCACGAACGCCGCCGTCACCAGGGCGATCGAAGCCACGCAGGCCGCCACGCGGGTCGGCGACAGCGAAATCGAGCGGGCCGCCAGCAGCCCGGAGAAGGGCGAGATCCGCGCCAGGGGAGCCGCCAGGCGCCGCGCCGCGAGCCCCACCGGCCCAGGCACGAGCAGCGGCGTGCCCACCAAAAGCGCCAGCACTCCCAGCCCCAAAAGCACCAGCCCGACGAACTCCCTCTCGGCCTCCCCCACCAGCGGCACGCTGAGGAAGTACACCCCCGGCAGGGCCGCGATCACGAGCAGGAACACCGCCAACCGGAAGGCCCGCGGCGCCACCGCCGGCGCGCCGCCGTCTTCGCCCCGCAGGGCCTGCACCACGTCCGCCCGGCGCGCCCGCAGAAGAGGCGAGACCGAGCCGAGCAACGCGATCAACACGCCGATCGCGGTCAAAATGAGGATGTCGCCCCAGGGCACCTCGAAGTGCGCTCGGACCGAATCCGTCACCCCCAGGCTGCTGAGGCTATTCATGAGCATCAGCTTCGCCAGCCCCAACCCGCCGAGCAGCCCGACCACACCGGCCAGGGCCGCGACCACGGCGGCTTCGGTGAAGACGGTCTGCCCGATCTGGGCGCGCGACGCCCCCAGCGCCTGCAACGTGGCCATCTCCCGGGCGCGCTCGATCAGGGACATCGAGAGCGTGTGGAAGATGACGTAGAGCCCCAGCGCCAAGGCGAGCAGCCCCGCCAGTTGCACGCCGTTGCGGAAGGCGACTTCATCCGCCTGTTGGCCGACCACGGCGCCCCGGCGCAGGTCCACGGCGAAACCCTCGCGCAGGCCCGCCTGCAGGCGCTCGATGGCGATGCCCTCGTCGCGCGCCACCCAGTAGGCAGGGGAGTGGAACAAACCGGCCAAGAGCCGGCGCGCGTCGTCCACGTGCAGCACCACGACCGATCCGTCGGCCGTGCGCCCGGCGTGTTCGTAGGCCAGGATGCCGTCGATCAGGAAACGCACGGGTCTGGGATCGGGCCCGCGCGAGCGCTCCACCAAACGCCCTTCGACGCAGTCGATGATCGGCGCGCGACGTGGGGGTTCGACCAGTAGGAAGTCCCCGGCCCCCACTCCGGCCCGTTCGGCCAAGGTGCGGCCGATCAGCACCCGCTGGCTGCCCCCCGCCAGGGCGTCGCGCTCGACGCCGCCTTCGGCGCGCACGATGCCCATCTCGAAGGCCGCTTCCTCCAAACCGAGCAGCGCCACGCCGCGCGCCGACCCGGGCTCGCCGGCGCCGGCCGCCAAACCGCGCACCTCCGCTTCCCCTTGCAGCACCTGGGTGTAGCGCAGCACCCCTTCCATGGCGGCCAATTCCGCCGCCGGGTCGGCCACGCGCGGCGACGGACGGACCTCCAGGTCCGCGCGCCAACCGCCGGCGCGGTCGGGCCGCGCATGCTGGATCGAGGTGTAGTCGACCACGCGCACGGAGACCACAACGGCGATGCCGAGGGCCACGCCGAGCACGCTGAACAGGGTGCGGGCGGGCCGGCGACGCAGGCTGGCCCAGGCGATGATTTCGGCCGGCCCCATCAGATCGCCAGTTCGACCAGGGCCCGGTGCACCGCTTCGGCGCTGAGCTCGGGACCGCTCAGGGTGTGCGCCGGATCGAGGGCCCCATCGAGCAGGAACACCACCCGATCGGCATAAGCCGCGTCGCGCGGGTTGTGGGTCACGAGCAGCACACTCTTGCCGTCCTGGTCGGCCACGCGGCGCAGGGTTTCGAGGATCTCGACACCGTGGGCTTGGCTGAGGTTGCCGGTCGGTTCGTCGCAAAGCAGCAGCGGTTGGCCGCCGCACAGGGCGCGGGCGATCGATGCGCGCTGCATCTGCCCGCCGGAAAGCTGGTGGGGCAACCCGTGGGCCCGCTCGCTCAGGCCGAAGCGCTCGAGCAATCCGGCCACGTGTTCGCGGTGGCGTTCGGGGCGCTCGCCGCGGATCGCCAGGGGCAGGGCCACGTTCTCCTCCAGCGTCAGGTTGGGCAACAGGTTGAAGAACTGGAACACGTAGCCGATGCGATCGCGGCGCAGGCGTGTGCGCTGGGCGGAGGTGCGCTCGCTGAAGGGCTCGCCGAACAGGTCCACGCGTCCCGCGGAGGGCACATCCAGGCCCGCCAGGAGGTGCAGCAGACTCGATTTGCCCGAGCCGCTGGGCCCCATCACGCACAGGAACTCGCCCTGGGCCAAATCCAGGGAAACGTCCCGCAGCACGGGCGCTTCGGCGCCCTCCGGTCCGTAGAACTTGTAAACGCCGCGGGCCGAAAGGGCCGGGGGCACGGCAGTGGCTTCCTTCATCGTCGCTTCAGCGCCGGTCCGGCGCACGGGGATGCCGTGCAAGGTACGGCGCGGCAAGTCTACGCGATGCCGCCCGCGAACCGGCGGTGGGCGCCGGATCGCGGGTGGACTGTGACCGCGTCGTGACGATCCCGACGATCCAGCGCGGCGCTGGATCACGAGTGCCTCGCCATCAACCCGCGCCGTGCACGCTCACCGAGGGCGAAAAACCGGCGGCGAAGCCCACCGCGGCGCGCTGCTGGGACACGGGTGCGCCGTCCGGCGCAAGTCGTGCGTAGAGCTCGGCCAGGGTCAGTTCGCGGGCGACACGCGTGTCCTCGGCCCCGTGGCGCTCGAGCCAGGCGCGTGCCTCGCTGGGCCCCAAAGGACCGAAGCGCAGGGCCTGCAGGCATCGCCCCGGGCGCAGCAGCGCGCTATCGCCCAAGGGCACCGGCTCGTGGGTGGTGGCCTACACCACCAGCGGCACACGCGGCGCCAGCAAACCGTCCGTGGCCGAGAGCAGCTTGGCCAGGGCCGAACGGGCGATGGCCCCGTCCTCGGCCCAGAACAACTCAGGCGCATCCTCGAAGACAATCAGTCGCGCCCGCGCGCTCCGCTCGCGCAGCGCTGTGCGCTCGCGCAGGGGGCGCTCCGGATCCCCGACCAACTCCTCGATCCAATGCGGATCGGCCAGAAAGGCGTCCGGATCGGAGACGATCTCCACGTCGACCCTGCGCCAGGCCCGCAGCAGCGCGCGCAGGGCCCAGGTCTTGCCCGTGCCCGGCGCTCCGCTCCAAAGGACCACGCGTCCCGCCTCCTGGGGGTGCTCCAGGCCCATCAACCAATCCAGGTGCGCGCGCACGTCCGGATAGTTGTCCGCGATGTCAGGCCAAGCGGGGCAATCCAGCGTGCTGAGGCGCGAGAGCGGCCCCTGGGGCCCGACGCTCCACAGTCGCACGGGCACACGCGGTCCGCGCCGCCGGGGTGTCAGGTGCCGCAACACAAAACCGTGCACCTGGCGGATGCGAGTCCGGGCGTGCTCCAGTTCGTGGGCGTAGACGACCGCGAGCACGTCCTCGCGGTCCATGATCACGTGCAGGGCGGAACCCGCCTCGTCGTGGTAAACCGCGTCGAACTCGCCGCGATTGGCCTGGATGTGCACCAAGCGCCAGCCCCAGGCGGCCAAGCGCGTCCCCAGGGCGCGGCGCGCGCCCTCGAGGGCCGCCACGTCCAGGTCGACCTCCCAACGGTCGAGCCACTGGCAGGAAGCGCGCGCGTGGTCGGCGGGGGTCAGTGCGGGTGCCGCGAGAAGCGCGCGGCGAACCAGATGTTCCGGAAGGTGTTGGCTTGCGAGCTGCAATCCCTCGGGCCGGGCGGGGCTCGGGCGGTCGCTGCGACCGCGGTCGAAATGGATCATGTGGGGGCACTGTTGGAGAGCGTCACGGCCGCCCATTCGGCCGGGTCCCGCGCGGCGGGATGCTCCAACGGGGTCGGCAGCATGGCCCCCCGGACGGACACAGAGTGTCCGTCTGGAACGCGGGGATCGAAATTCCGATCGGCGGGTGCTGGCTCGTCCTAAGCCGGTCCCTGGTGCGCGCGCAGCACACCCGCGGCAGCCTGCGCGACCGCCTCGCGCAGAGCCCTGGGGGCCAGGACGGTCACCGCTCCACCGTAGCGCAGCACCTGGCGCTCGATCTCGAAGAGCGCGTTGGAGCGGAAGCGCACGCTCAGCGAGCCGTCCCGGCGACGCACGATCTCCTGGTCCGGGCTCCAGGGCCGTTCTTCGGCCAAGTGCGCGTGGGCGGGGGCGAACAGGAGTTCGATGCGTTGGACCGGGCCGCTGCCGTGCATGGCGTTGAAGCCGTGCTCGTAGTAGCGCTCGGGCGAAAAGTCCGGATCGACCTCGTAGTGGCCGCGCTCCAACGTCGCGCGGCGGATGCGCGGCACATAAAAAAGCGCGTCGTGGCGATTGGTTTCCGTGCGCCCGACCAAAAACCACTCGCGGTCGCGAGCCACCAACAGGTAGGGCTCGATGCGGCGCGGATCCACACGCCCGCGCGCGGGAGCGAAGTACTCGATGGTGAGCCTGCGGCGCGTCAGGATGCCCTCCACCAGGGTCGACCACAGGCGCGACGCGATCGGCGTCGGCGGCAGCCCGGAGAAATGAATCGCGCGCGCCGCCAAAACGTGGCGCGCGCGCAGGTCCTCGGGCAATGCGGCCAGCATCTTGGTGAAGGCACCGCGCAGCTCATCCCCAAGGGGTGTGGCGCCATATTGGGCGACGGCCTGCTCGGCGACCATCAGGGCGAACAGATCGCGCTCGCTGAGCGAAGCCGCCGGCACCTGGAAACCCGCCCGCGAGTAGCGGTAACCCCGGCGTTCGCGGTCGTACACGATCGGCGCGCCGAGTTCGACGCGCATGGCTTCGATGTCGCGGTAGATCGTCTTGAGCGACACACCGCAGGCCCCGGCGAGTTCCGGCCCCCCGGGCGCGCTGCCGTCGCGCAGGCGCGCGTCCAGGTAGTGGATGCGTTTCCAGCGCGAGAGGTAATCGCCCTGGGGTCCGAGGTAGAGCTGCGCTCCGCTCATGTCATTTTGTGCGGTCTTCAGCCGCTTTCCCGCGCCGCCAGGCTCGCCTTCGCGCTGCGCCAGGCCTCCATCAGTTCGTCCAGTGAGCGCTCCCGCAGTGGACCGCCGAGCAGAGCCTCCATGGCCCGGAAACGCCGCTCGAAGCGGCGCGTGGCCTCGCGCCCGGCGGCCTCCGCATCCAAATCGACGTAGTTCGCGAACTGGGCCGCGGCGAACACCACGTCGCCGAGCTCGCGTTCCATTGCGCGCTCCACCGCCTCGCGCTGGGGGCCCGGTTCGAGGGCCTCGCGGGCGGCGAACGCTTCTTCGAGTTCACCCAGCTCCTCGCGCAACTTCGCCAGGGCCCCGCGGGCGTCCCCCCAGCGGAAACCCGCGGACATGGCCTTGCCGCCTAGGCGCTGCACCCGCTGCAAGGCCGGCAGGGCCTTGGGCACACCGGCCAACACGCTGGTGTCCTCGCGCTCGCGGCCCTCGGCGCGGCGCAGCTCGCGCTCGGCCTTTTTGATGCGCTCCCACTGGCTGAGGGCCGCATCGGCCCCCTCGACCCGGCCCTCCCCGAACACATGCGGGTGGCGGCGGATCAGCTTATCGGCGACCCCATTCGCCACCTGCACCAGGTCGAAGCGCCCGGACTGCTCGCCGATTTCGCTGAGCAGCAAAACGCCCATCAAGACGTCCCCGGCCTCCTCCACCGTGCCCCGCGCGTCCCCGGTCTCGATCGCCTCGACCAGCTCGTGGGCCTCCTCCACTAGGCTCGGGGCCAGGCTCTCGACGGTCTGCTCCAGGTCCCAGGGGCAGCCGTCCGGCGCGCGCAGGCGCTCCACCACGCGCACCAGTCGCAGGAGCGCGTCCGAGCGCCGGTCCGGGGTGGCGGGAACGGGTTCCAGGGGCCGCGGACCCCGTGCGGGTCCGGCCTGGGCGCTCTGGGGATCGGCGGGCGGCATGGGCCGAGGGTAGCGCGCCGCCGGAGACCCGGACAGGACCGCGTGCGCCCTGCGTATACTCGCGCCCATGCCCAGCCCGTCCCCGTCCTCCCACCCTGGCCCGGCCACGACTTTGTGCGCGGGTCCGGTCCTCGGCCTGCCCCCCGGGCGCCCCTGGGCGGCGCGCCTTGGGCGGTTCGCCCGCGCCCTCGCGCCTGCGCTCGCCCTGGCGGCGGCCCTCGCC
>JBJHAV010000075.1:0-14511 GCA_050480685.1 Planctomycetaceae bacterium
TGGGGCTGGGGCGTCATGGGGCAGCGAGAGAGGCTTCGACCAGCGCCCGGGCCTCCCTGGAGCCATCCCGATCCGAACCGAATCAGTCCCCCAGGGCGTGTCGCCCCAAGACCCGAACTGGCCCCCTGAGCGGGCTTGTAGAGGGGCAATTGTCGAGTTCGGGTTCGGCTCCAGTGTTCCTCCTAGAGGAGCACGTGGGCAGGGGGGGGACCACGCAGCAGGAGCCCGAATCGCGATTCACACCGGAAAGTCCGGCTTTAGGGCCCGTTCTCCCACCACGGGGATAAATTCGTGTTGCTGGCGCGTTCTGGCGCCATCGAGGATGGGTTGGGTCGGATTCGACCCAATCGTCCGCCTTACCGGACTGCCGGTTCCTTGCCCACGTCTCTCCCACGCCGCAATGAAGATCGTTCTCTATCAGCCCCAACAGTCCAATCACACGCGCGATGGCATTTCGAGCGGCGACATGCTGCCTCTCGAACTGATGCACGTCGCCGCGTTCCCGCTGCACGACGGCCACTCGGTGACCCTCGTGGACGGCAGCCTCTATGACCAGGACGAGGCTCACCGCCGCCTGGTCGAAGCCTGCCGGGGCGCGGACCTCTTCGCGACCACCGGGATCCTGGGCTGGATGGTTTCCGATGCGACCAGCGCCGCCGAGCGCGTGCGTGCGGCCCATCCGCAGGTGCGCCGGTTCGTCGGCGGATGGTTCGCGAGCGTGATGCCGCACCTATACCTGCGCGACGGTCTCTTCGAAGCGGTCGTGCTCGGGCAGGGGGAGCTGACCTTCCGAGAACTGGTCGCGGCGGCGCAAAGCGGCGAACCCCTGGAGCAGGTCGCCGGTCTGGCGCTCTGGCGCGATGGGGGGGTGGTGCGCACCGATCACCGCCAGGTGGTCGGCTTCGATCAACTGATCGATCCCGCCTGGGATCTGATCGACTTCGAGCCGTACCGCCAGCGGCAGCTTCTGGCGAACAGCCCGGGCCACTACGTGCGCATGCCCGGCCCGCCCTGGATCGGTCGCAAAAAGCCCTACGTGGGTATCACCTATTTCTCCAGTTTCGGCTGCCCGGAGCCCTGCACCTTTTGCTGCAGCCCGCAAGTCACGAATCGCCGCTGGAAGGCGAAACCCGCCGCCAAGATTCTCGACGACTTGCAGATGCTCCAGGAGCGCTGGGGGGGCTTCGACGTGGTCCGTTTCCACGACGCCAACTTTGGTGTCATGGAAAAGCGCACACGTGAATTCGCCGAGGGGTTGCTGGAGCGCGACATGCGCATCGGCTGGAACGCCTTCATCGAGACCTACTCGGTCAACAACTACAAGGAGTCGACCCTCGATGCTTGCGCGGCCTCGGGGTACTACGTTGCCGAAGTGGGCGCGGAGACCGGGCATCCGGACACGATGAAGCGCATCGGCAAGCCGATCGTGGGGGATGCCAACTTCCAGGCCGCGGCGCGCCTGCACGATCGGGACATTTGGGCGTCGATCACCTACATCATCGGTTTCCCCTACGAACCCGAGGAGTCGATGATGGCCACGATCGACGAGGCGCGCCGTGTGCAACTGCGCTGCCCGAACTCGTCCACCCACGTGCTGCCCTTCCGCCCGATTCCGGGCACGAAGATGTACGACCAGTCCCTGGAGCTCGGTTTCCGGCCGCCCGACGACATCCACCGCTGGGGCAACATCGGCGAGTACCACCTGCACCAGACCTGGAACGTGATCCCCGAGCGCGTATTGCGCGCCCGCAAGCTGCACAACCACTACACGACGCTCTACAAGGAGCGCGCCCAGGGCCGCCACAGGGTCTTCGGACGCCTGGCGGAATGGCGCCTCGAAAAGGACGAAATGCGCTTCCCGATCGATGCCAAGCTGTTCGGCGCCTGGAGCCGGATCGAACAGCGTTTGCGCCCCAAGAAGCGTCACCGCGACTACGTGGATCAGGCGATCAGTTGACGCCTTCGCGGCGCTGCTGGGCCGAAAGACTCAGGTCGAACGGCCGGCAGCCCGCTCCTCACGGACGGCCGAGAAGGGCGAGCACACGCTCAGGCACCGAGGTCATCGGCACAACCCCGGCCGCCGGTTCGTCGCCGCATTCGCCGAAGGGCCGCGAGCACAGGAAAACGGGGCCTTCTTCCGGACGGTCCGGCAGCCTGCCGTGGGTGCCCCGCACCAGGGTTGCGTCCAGGGGGATCACGTCCATCAGGTAGCGCATGCCGAGCTTTTTTTGCAGCAAGCGCTGCGCGATGCGCAGCTTCGGGCTCGCGATCGCAGGGTCGAGGAACAGCTCGGCCGGGTCGTAGCCCGGCTTGCGGTGGATGTCGACGGTCGGCGCGAAGTCGGGCGCGGCCGAGTCGTCCAGCCAGTAGTAGTAGCTGAACCAAGCGCCCCGTTCGGCCACCAGCACGTAGTCGCCGGCGCGGCGGTGGTCGATGCCGTGATCGCGCTTACCGTCCTCGGTCAGGAGCTCCGCCACACCCGGCATGCCCTCCAGCAAATCCCGGGCCGCTTGGCGCGATCCCGAGTCGCGGCAGTAGACGTGGGCGATCTGGTGGTCGGCGACGGCGAAGGCGCGACTCGCGATCGGGTCGAGCACTTCGCCGACGGGGGTCTCGCGCACCGCCAGCAGTCCGGCGCGGCGCAGGGCCCGATTGACGTGCACCACCCGGGTCGCTTCTTCGAGGGCGTACTCGCTGGTGATCACGACCTCCGCACCCACTTGATCCGCGGTGGCGAGCAGCTTGCCGATCTGGATGTCCAGGTCGACCAGGGCCCGCAGGGAGCGGGGGTCGTCCGGGCCGTAGCGCTGGTGGTCGTAGTCCAGGTGGGGCAGATAGACCGTCGTCAGGGTCGGCTGTTCGGTCCGCAGCACCGAGCGGGCGGCTTCCGTCAGCCACTGGGTCGAAGGCAGACCGGCGCGCGGGCCCCAAAAATCGAAGAAGGGGAAGGGGCCGAGCTCCGACTCCAGGCGCGTGGCCAGCTCCCCCGGCCAAGCCTGCACCGCAGGCAGCTTGCGCCCGTCTGCCGGATAAAACGGCCGCGGCGTCAACGCCCAGTCCACGGGGGCGCCCATGTTGAACCAGGCGAAGAGCATCGCCGAGGTGAAGCCCGACCAGCGCTGGCGGGCCTGGTGGTGGAGCGTGGGAGCCTGAATCAGCCGGTGGGGCTGGCGCCAGAGCAGCACTTCGGCGAGCTCCGGCCAGTACCAGCCATTGCCCACGATGCCGTGGTCGCGGGGCAGTTTGCCGGTCAGTTGGGTGGCCTGGCCGGAGAGGGTCAGGCCGGGCAGGAGCGCACTCATGGGCGCTTTTGCCCCCTGGCGACCAAGGCGCGCCAGAACCGGGGTTTCGGGACCGATCTGGCGCTCCGACAGGCCGACGGCGAGGATCCAAAGGACGGGTTTCACGGTTGGCCCGAGAGCGTACCCGCTGGGGCCGCGGGGTTATCCTCTCCGCCCATGTGGCGCAGACTCTTCGGGCGCAAGCCCGCGCGGATCGAGGGCACGGGCAAACTGCCCGAAGGGCAGGCCAAGAAGATCACCTTCGGCGATCCCTTGGCGGGCAGCGGCATCGATCTGGTTCTGGCGCGGGTTGAGGGCCGGCTCTTCGCGGTCGATTCCCGCTGCCCCCACGAGGGCGGGTACATCCAGGAAGGCCCCTTGGTGGAGGGGCGCTACGTGCGCTGCCCCCTGCACAACTACCACTTCGATCCCAAGAGCGGCGCCTGCGTGAACGCCCCCTGCGGCAAAGCCCGGGTTTTTCGTGTGGAGGAGAGCGGCGGCGGGGCCGACATTTATCTCTAGTGCCGCGCAGGAGTGGCTTGGACCACCCATGCGCGCCCGCCTCCGGCGCGCAAGGTCTGTGTACAAGGGCCGCGCGGGCATCCCTCCGGGGCGCTGGCGCGAAGGGAGGGCGGACCCCAGGGGTCCCTTCACCCTCTTTCCCCATTCCCACTCGCGCGCCGAGCGGTTCCAATGTCGCCCGTTCGGGCGGCGGTGACCCAGGTCCGCGGGCCGATCCAAGCCCAAGATGCGTCTCCGTCCGCCCGCCGGCCCGGCCGGTCTTTCCCCCTCCCCCGTGGTTCTTCGTTCCGCGCCGCCGGCGGGAGGTGCCCGGTGAGCCTCGTTCTCGATCTCGTCGAGCGCGGGGCCTTGCCCGATCCCCTGGTGCGCTGGGGCATCCGCCGCCTCTTGGCCAGGCGCCTGCGCGAGGAGTCCGCCCTGGGGCGCGATTCGCGTTTTCTCGACGAGCTGCGCGCCAGCCCCCTGGCCCTGGAGACCGAGGCCGCCAATCGCCAGCACTACGAGCTGCCGCCGGCTTTCTTCGAGCGTGTGCTCGGGCCCCGGCTCAAGTACTCCTCCTGCTTCTACCCCACGGGTCGCGAGAGCCTCGCCGAAGCAGAAGAGCACATGTTGGCGCTCACGGCCCAGCGCGCGGAGTTGGCCGACGGCCAGGAAATCCTCGAACTCGGCTGCGGTTGGGGATCCCTGACCCTTTGGATGGCGGAGCACTTTCCCAAGGCCCGCATCCTGGCACTCTCCAACAGCGCGCCCCAGCGGCGGTTCATCGAGGGCCGCGCACGGGAGCGCGGCCTGGGCAACGTCGAGGTCGTGACCTGTGACATCAACCGCTTCGAGACCGAGCGGCGCTTCGACCGGGTGGTTTCGGTCGAGATGTTCGAGCACCTGCGCAACTACGCCCTGCTCTTCGAGCGCATCGCGGGTTGGCTGCGGGCGGATGGCCGCCTGTTCGTGCACATCTTCTGTCATCGCGAGTACGCCTACCCCTTCGAGACCGAACGCGACGACGATTGGATGGGCCGCTATTTTTTCACCGGCGGCCTGATGCCTTCCGAGGGTTTGTTCGGGTGCTTTGATGAGCACCTAGCCGTCGAGCGCCGCTGGCGTGTGGACGGCACCCACTACGCGCGCACCAGCGAGCATTGGCTCGAGAACCTGGATGCCGCCCGCGATGACCTTTGGCCCGTGTTGCGCGAGGTCTACGGTGAGGACGCGGGCCGCTGGTTCGAACGCTGGCGGGTGTTTTTCTTGGCCTGTGCCGAGTTGTTCGGCTACCGCGGCGGCTCCGAGTGGTGGGTCGCCCATTACCTCTTCGCGCGTTCTTCGCGCACCCCGACCTGAATGAGCCCCCAGCCCCGCGTTTCCCTGGATTCGGCACCCGCAGCGGCGTCCGCGACCCAATCCCCGAATCAGCCCGCGGTCCGGCCGGCGGGCGGCGATGTTTCCGAGGCGTACGCCGGTCCCTGGCCGGCCCTGCCCATCGAACCGCAGCCTGTGGGAGCGGACGCCCAGGGCGAACCCCTGTCGGCCGTGCTCGCGCCGCTACTGACCCCGCCCAATCGCCGCTGGGGCCGGGTCGGCGTCTACATGCGCTGGTTCGACAGTTGGGCCCAGTCGGATCCGCGTGTGGACCCGGCCGCGGACCCGGCCGCCAACGCGCCGCGCAAGCGCACCGAGTGGCTGCGCATCCTGCCCTTCGCCAGCCTCCACTTGGCCTGCCTCGCGGTGTTCCTGGTCGGATGGAGTCCGATCGCGGTGGCCGTGGCCGTGGGCATGTACCTGGTGCGGATGTTCGCGATCACGGGCTTCTACCACCGCTACTTCTCCCACCGCGCCTTCAAGACGTCGCGCGGCTGGCAGTTCGTCTTCGCCCTGCTCGGCGCCAGCGCCACCCAGCGCGGGCCGCTCTGGTGGGCTTCGCACCACCGTCGCCACCACCAGCATTCGGATGGGCCGAAGGACGTGCATTCGCCGCTCCAGCACGGGTTTTGGTGGAGCCACATCGGCTGGATCACCAGCCGCGAGAACTTCCGCACGGATCTGGATGCGGTCCGCGACTTGGTGCGCTACCCCGAGCTGCGTTTCCTCGACCGCTTTGACACCCTCGTGCCGGTTTTGACCGGCGCGGCGATGTTCGCGCTGGGCAGTGTGCTCGGCGCCCTGTGGCCCTCCTTGGGCACGTCCGGCTGGCAGATGTTGGTCTGGGGTTACGTGATCAGCACGGTTGTCCTGGCCCACGCCACCTTCACGATCAATTCCCTCAGCCACCTGATCGGTTGGCGCCGCTACGCCACCACGGACACCAGCCGCAACAACCCGGTGCTGGCGCTCTTGACCCTGGGCGAGGGGTGGCACAACAACCACCACTACTACCAGTCCTCGGCGCGCCAGGGCTTCTATTGGTGGGAGCTGGACCTGACCTACCTGGGTCTCAAGGCCCTGGCGGCCGTGGGGATCGTGCACGACCTGCGCCCGGTGCCGACCAAGGTTCGGGATAAACGTCTATAAAAGGGGCGAAGTCCCACCCGGAATCCGGACGGGCCTGATCGGCGAAGATGCAGGCGACGCCGCGTCTGCGGCACCCCCATGCGCATCGCCGTCCTAGGAACGGGCATCTCCGGGATGCTCGCAGCTCACCTGCTCAGCGCGGAGCACGAGGTCACCGTGTTCGAAGCGGCCGACCGGCTCGGCGGCCACACGCATACGGTCGAGGTCGAACTGGAGGGCCGCCGCCACCTGGTGGACACCGGGTTCATCGTTTTCAACGATTGGACCTACCCGAACTTCCTGCGGTTGCTGGAGCGTCTGAACGTCGCCAGTCAACAGAGCGACATGAGTTTCAGCGTGCGCTCGGAGGTTTCCGGGCTGGAGTACAACGGCCACTCCCTGAATACGCTCTTTGCCCAGCGGCTCAACCTGCTGCGCCCGCGCTTCCTGGGCATGGTCCGGGACATCCTGCGCTTCAACCGCACGGCGCCGGAGCTGCTCGAACTTCCCGACGCGGATCCCGGGCCGACCCTTGGGGAGTATCTGGATCAGCGCGGATTCCGGGGGGCCTTCGTGCAGGACTACATCCTGCCCATGGGCGGGGCGATTTGGTCCGCCAGCGCGGCCCAGATGCTCGCCTTTCCGGCCAAGTACTTCGTTCGTTTCTTTTCCAACCACGGCATGCTCAGCGTGGATGAGCGTCCCACCTGGCGTGTGCTGAAAGGTGGCTCACGCAGCTACATCGCTCCGCTGACCGCGCCCTACGCGGAGCGCATCCGCTTGGGCAGCCCGGTGCAGGCGCTCGCGCGGGACGATGGGGGGGTGACGGTGACCGTGCGCGGGGAAGCACCGCAGCGCTTCGATGGGGCCGTGGTTGCGGCCCATGCGGATGAGGCCCTGCGGATGCTCTCCGACCCGAGTCCGGCGGAAATCGAGGTTTTGGGCTCCTTCCGCTACCAGGAGAATGAAACCGTCCTACACACCGATGAGCGACTCCTGCCCCGCTCGCGCCGGGCCTGGGCGGCTTGGAACTTCCATCAACTGGGCCGCGAAGGGGATGCGAAGAGTCGTGTGGCCGTCAGTTACTACATGAACCGCTTGCAGGGCCTGGAGGCTCCGCCGCACTTCCTGGTCACCTTGAATCACACCCGCGCGATCCGGCCCGAACGCATCCTGCGGCGCCTGACCTACCACCACCCGGTCTACACCCATGCCGCCGTGGCCGCCCAAAAGCGCCGCGGCGAGGTCAATGGCCCGCGACGCACCTGGTACTGCGGAGCCTACTGGGGCTACGGATTCCACGAGGATGGCGTGAACAGCGCCCTGGCGGTGGCGGCGGATTTCGGTATCCGGCCATGGTGAGCCCCTCGACCGACGTTTCCTCCGCGCCGGCCGCCTGTTTCTACGTGGGAGACGTGCGGCATCGCCGTTTCGCGCCGCGCGAACACGCGTTCCGCTACCACACACGCTGGCTCTACCTCGATCTGGAGCAGGCCCAAAACGCCTTTCGCGACCGTTGGCTGTGGTCCTTCGGGCGAAGGAACCTGCAATCTGTACTGCGCCGGGACCTCTTCGGCGATCCGTCCAAGGAGCCGGCCGATGCGGTGCGTGACCGGGTGGCTGAAGAGCTCGGCTTTCGGCCGCAAGGTCCGGTGTGTGTGCTCACCACCCCGCGCTCCTTCGGCTTGGGTTTCAATCCGGTCAGCTTCTACTGGTGCTTCGAGCGGGACGGCCGGCGGCCCGCGGCGGTCCTGGCCGAAATCACCAACACACCTTGGGGGGAGCGCCACGCCTACGCCTTCGATGCCCGCGATTCGGCTGCGAAGCGCTGGATCTATCGGTTTCCCAAGGCCTTCCACGTCTCCCCGTTTCATCCCATGGACCTCGAGTACCGCTGGACGTTCGCCTGTCCAGGAGAACGGCTCTTTGTCCACATGGAAAATCTGCTGCCGGGCAGCGATACCTGCGTGTTCGACGCCACCATGAACCTCGCGCGCCGCCCCCTATCCGCCGGCCAGTGTGCGCGGGCGATCTTGCGCCATCCCGCCCAGGGTGCTCTGGTCCTGGCGGCGATCCATTGGCAGGCTGCACGCCTGTGGCTCAAGCGCACGCCCTTCCACGAACACCCCGCCAAGGTCTCCGGGCCAAGCCCCCGATGAAAACGCACCCCCAGGAACACTCCGCAACCGGAATCGCCCGGGCAGCGCAGGAAGCCCTGCCCCAGGCGGCCCGCGCCGGTCGGCGCGCGGCGGGCGGTTGGATGGAGCGCCGCCTGCGCGATGCGGTGCTGGGGCGCCTCGAGGGCCTGAGTCATGGTGTGCTCGAGTTCGAGTTCGACGGCGTCCGCAAGACCGTGGGCCACTCGCCCGTGCACCCCACGACGAAGGAGCGCCTGGTGGGGCGCATTGCGGTGCGCGATCCCGAACTGTGGTGGTCGGTGGCCCTGCGCGGGTCGGTGGGCGCGGGCGAGGCCTTCGCGCGCGGACTTTGGACCAGCGAGGATCCGGTGGCTGTGGTGCGCATCTTCGCCCTCAACCGCGACAGGCTGGAGGGGTTGGAGGGCGGACTGGCTCGACTCTCTTTGCCGCTGTTGCGCGCGTACCACGCCTTGCGGCCGAACAGTCGCGGCGGTGCGCGCCGCAACATCGCCGCCCACTACGACCTGGGCAACGACTTCTTCGCCCTGATGCTCGACGAAACCCGCATGTACTCGGCGGGCATCTACGAGGGACCGGGGACCAGCCTGCACGAAGCTTCCGTGGCCAAGTTGGACCGCATCGGGCGCAAACTGCAACTGGAGCCCGGCGACCACCTCTTGGAGATCGGCACGGGCTGGGGCGGACTCGCGCTGCACATGGCCGAGCGTTTCGGCTGCCGGGTCACGACGACCACGATTTCCCGCGCCCAGTACGAAGTCGCCCGCGAGCGCATCGAACGGGCCGGCCTCGGGGAGCGCGTGACGGTGCTGCTGGAGGACTACCGCGAACTGCGCGGAGGGGCCTACGAGGGGCGCTTCGACAAGCTCGTCTCGGTCGAGATGATCGAGGCCATCGGGTGGCGCCAGTACCCGACCTTCTTCGAGACCTGCGCGCGCCTGCTCAAGCCTTCGGGCAGCATGCTCGTCCAGGCGATCACGATCCAGGACCAGCACTTCGACGCCGCTCGCAGGGAAGTCGATTTCATCAAGCGCCACATCTTCCCCGGCTGCTGCATTCCCTCGCCGACGGCGTTGCTTGGCGCGATGACCGCGGCTTCCGATCTGCGGCTGGCGCACCTGGAGGACATCACGGACCACTACGCGCGCACCCTGGCGGATTGGCGCTCCAACATCGCGGCCGAGGGCGCTCGCATCCGGGCCCTCGGCTATGGCGAAGAGTTTGTGCGGTCGTGGGACTGGTACCTCGCCTACTGCGAGGGCGGTTTCCGCGAACGGGTCATCCAAGACCTGCAAATGCTCTTCGTGAAGCCCTTGGATCGGGCCGAACACCTGCTCGGATCCCTGTGAGGGGCCGCCGGGGCCAGGCCATGGCCCCGGGTTCGACCCAGGGCGCAGCCTCCCAATCCCATCGTGCCCGGTGCGGCCAAGCGCCATGTCGAAGCTCGTCAACTTCCTCGCTTTCCAAACCTGTTGGTTCGCCTGCGTGCTCGGCGCGGCGGCCGGCGTGTACTGGCTTGGGCCGGCGGCGGTGGCGGCCTTCGCGGCGGTCCACCTGAGCCGTGTCGCCGCGCCCGGCCGTGATCTGCGCTTGGGTTTGGCGCTGCTTCTTCTCGGGGTTGTGCTCGATTCCCTTTGGACCGCGGCCGGCCTGCTCCGCTTCGAGCGCTCGGGCCCCTTCCTCGGCCTCTTGCCCCTCTGGATCGGCGCCCTGTGGGTCAACTTCGCGCTGACCCTCTATCACTCGCTGGCCTGGATGCGCGGGCGCTACGTGTTGGGGGCGTTGCTCGGCGCGATCTCCGGGCCGCTTTCCTACTGGGCGGGGGTGCGCTTGGGCGCCCTGGGTTTCCACCCGGACGTTTGGCCGACCCTGCTCGTGCTGGCGGGCTCTTGGGCGGTGGCTTTGCCCGTTGCTCTCCTGCTCGCCGAGCGCTGCGATCGATCGAGGCCGCTCTCCGGTCCGGTCGCCGGCGCTCGGCTACCCGAAGCGGCCGGGCCGTGAAGGCGTCCGATCAGAGGTAGGGCTCGCATAGCCGAGCCAGGTGGTTGCGCACGCGCGCGGGGAACGATTCCGCCTCCAGCTCCGGGATGCCGGTTTCGTGCGAGGCTTTCCAGTCGCGCTCGAAGTCGAAGGCCAGTTTGCCGGCGAGTTCGGAGTCGTAGACCGAAAGATTGAGCTCGAAGTTGAGGCGCAGGCTGCGCGGATCGAGATTGGTCGAGCCGATCGACGAAAGCAAGCGGTCGATGACCATGTACTTGGTGTGGGGGAAAGGCGGCGGCTGAAAGGCGATGCGCACACCGCGCTCCAAAAGCTCCCAAATCATCGCCCGCGTGGCCCAGTCCACCAGCGGCTGGTTGCTCTTGCCGGGCAGCAGGATGCGCACCGAAACGCCGCGCAGGGCGGCGATGCCCAGGGCCGCGGTCAGCTCCCGGCTGGGGATGAAATAAGGCGTGACGATCATCACTTCCCGGCGCGCGCCGGAGATCGCGCCCAGCAGCGTCCAGGTCATCACCTCGAAGTCCTCGTTGGGACCGTCCTGGATCACGCGGCAAAGCGCCGTGCCGGCGGGCGGGGGCGGGGGCGTCGGCGGACCGGGGTTTTCCTCGCCGGTGGCAAACCCCCAGTCTTCCAGGAAAGCGGCGTCGAGCTCCGACACCACCGGACCTGTGACGCGGAAGTGCAGGTCGCGGGTGCGGTGGGGGTTGTTCGGGTCGCTGACGTAGTGTTTGTCGCGCAGGTTCATGCCGCCCGTGAAGGCCACATCGCCATCGACCACCAGCACCTTGCGGTGGTTGCGCAGGTTCAGGTGGATGCCCCGGGCGCTGAAGGAGGGGGGCAAGAAGCGCGCCACACGCACACCCATGCGCGCGAGCACACGGCCCGTCCAGGGCCAGGCATAGAGCTCACCGACACCGTCCAAGAGAACGCGCACGTCGACGCCGCGTTTCGTCGCCGCGGCCAAGGCCGTGCCGAACTCGCGCACGGTGCGTTTGCCGTCGAAGAGGAACGTGAGCAGGTGCACACACTTCTCGGCTCCCTCGATCGCGGCCAGCATGGCCGGGTAGGCCTCTTCCGCATCGTGCAGCGGCTCGACCCGGTTACCCGGAACCAGCGGACGGCGCGTGACGTTGTCGGCCACCCGGGCGAAACCGAGCAACTGTTCGAGCTCCACCGGGTCGCTGGTGACTTGGGTCAACAGTTCGCGGGTGACCGCCACGCCGTCGGCGCCCTTCTCGGGTTCGGGCCACTGGGTTTTGAGCTTTTCCGCGCGCGTGAAGATGCGGTTTTGGCCGAACAGCCAATAGAGCGTCGCGCCGATCAGCGGAAAGAAAACACAAAGGGCGATCCAGCCCACCGCCGAGCGCGAGTAGAGCCGGCGCATCAGGGCGTGCAGCGCGGTCGCCAGGGAATAGACCAGCACGCCGAAGGAGAAGAGCAAACCCGGCAGCGCTGTCAGCCAGTCGGGCACAGGCGCCTCCCGGTTCGCGCGAAAAGTCGCTTCACGTCGCGCGCAGCATCTGGGCCAGTCGATCGAGACCCATGCGCAGGGTGTCGAGGGGCGGACCGAAGGAAAAACGCACCCAGGAACCCTTGTCGCCTTCGGAAGCGCTGGGCGCGCACAGGCTGTCGCCGGGCGCCGTGATCACACGTCGCTGGAGCCCCGAACGGAAGAAGGCCAAAGGTTCGCGCCAACGGGCATCCAGGTCGTCGAGCGAGCCCCAGCAGTGGAATGTGCCCCGCGGCGGCGCCGGCACACGCACGCCGAATTCTTCCAATCGTCGCAGCAAGAGTTTGCGCTTCTTGGCGAAGTGCGCGCGTGTTGCGGCGGCTTCCCGATCCGCGTATTCGGGCTCTAGGGCGGCCAAGGCCGCCCGTTGGGCCAAGCTCGACGCGCCACCGTCCGTGGCGTGTCCGATGCGCGCCAGGGATTCGATCACCGCCTTGGGGCCGGCCGTCCAGGCCACACGCCAGCCGGGATAACGCCACGAGCGCCCCAGGCCGTCGGCGATCAGCACCGGGTCCGCATCCACGTCCTCCACATGCGCGGCCGCGCTGACGCGCTGCTCCAAGGGATCGCCGCCGGCGCTCCACACGTACTGGCCGTGGGATTCATCCACGAGCAGCAGGAAGCCGCGCGCGCGCGCCAACGCCACCAGTCGCGCGAGTCCGTCGTCTTCCAGCAGCGCCCCGGTCGGGTCGCACGGATTGGAGATGCGCAGGGCGCCCGGCGCCGCCCGCCGATCCAACTCGGCCGCGATCGCCTCCACGTCCGGCGTGAAACCCTGCTCCGCAGCGGTCCACAGTTGGTGCGCCCCCGACGCCGTGCGCAGGGCCCGGCGCACCGGCAAGTACTCGACCCGCCGACCGGCGGCCAGGGGCTGTACCGTCCAGACCCCGCCGTGCACGAGCAGATCGAAGAGCTCCAGCCGCGCCACCGGTCCGATGGCGATGTTCTCCGGGCCGTACTGCGACGGCTTGCCCGCGCGGTGGAGGCGGTTGAGGTGCTCGGCCACCGCCTCGCGCAGGTCCCGGTCGCCCTGGTAGGGCGTCGGGCCGTGGTCCTCTTCCTCAAGGACCTGCCCGCTCAGCCGCGGCGGGCCGTCGGGCAAAGCTCCGCTCTCCGGTTGGTCCTGGGCCAGATTGGCCCAGTCCGGGTGCCCCAGGGTGAAACCCAGCTTGGCGGCCTCCACCAGGGCGAAGGCGCTGCCCAGGGGAGCAGCTTCGCGCAGCCGCCCGCGCCGGTCCGTCGGTGCCCGTTCGGCCATGGGGGGCCGAGGATAGCGCCCGGGCCCCGCAGCGCGCGGTCCCTTCGCCCGGCGCCGCCCGCGGCGGGAGGCGTCAGCGGGGAGGATCGAGGGCCAGGTGCGTGCGGCCGCCGGCCTCGATCTCGGCCAGGTGGGCCGGACCGCGCCGGTCCCCCTGCTCCAGCCAGACGAGCCAGAGCCCGGCGTCCAGGGGGCCCAAGAGGGTCTCGCCGGAGGGCTCCAGCCCCATGCTCAGCCCCGCCTGGGGGGCTTCGCCGCCCTCGCCCGCCAGCCAGGCGCGCACCTGGGGGGTCGCCCGGGCGGCCGCCGCCACCAGGGCGGGGCTGCGCGGGTCCGCCCCGGTCACTTCGACGGCGATCCGGCCCCGGCCGGTCAAGAGGATGCGCGCGGGACCTTCGCCCTCCAGCTCCCGGCGCGTCAGGCGCAGGGAGCCGTACCAGTGCCCATCCGGGCTCTCCACCTGCAGGACGTAGCGCGTTTCGGGCGGATCGGTTTCCAGGGGCCCGAAGGCCAGGCGTGGGGGGGACCCGGGCACCAGCCGCCCGCTGCCCCTGGGCCGGCCCCAGCCGCCGGTTTCGGCAAACAGCCGCGCGTGGAGCTCCCGCGGGGGCGAGGCGCCGGTCCAAAGGTCCACCGCCAGCCTGGGGCCCGGGCGCGCTTCGATTTCGATCGGGCGGGCCCTGCCGCCCTCGATGCGGTGCTCCACGGTCAGGCGTTCCCCGTGGTCCACCAGTTCGAGGGTCAGGGGGCCGCTGGGCAGGGCTTTTGGGCCGAGAATGCGGCCGAGCGTGTCGCTCCAGACCAGGCGCCGGCGGCCGTCCGGGTCTTCGATGAGCACCGCCTGGTCGGCCACGGGCGAGCCGGAGCCGTCGCGCACCCGCAGCAGCGGCACGGCCCGATCGGCCAGGGGCAGTTCGATTTCCAGGGTCTCGGCGCCCGGCTCGGCCCGGCGCAGCTCGTCCTCGATGCGCAGCGCCCCCGCCGGCGCCAGGTAGCCCTCCGGCGGCTCGACCTCCAGCCGCAGGCGCCGCCCGTCGGCGGGCAGCTCCAGGCGGAAACGGCCCTCTTCGTCCGTGCGCGTCTCCGCCAGGGGCAAGAGGCCGCGCCTCAGCCGCACGGTCACGCCGCCGGGCAGGGGAGCTGCGTCCCCTTCGTCCCCGCCGGGGCCGCGCAGGCGTCCCACTCCGCGGCCTCGATCTCTTCGAGATCGCCCAGGACCGTGACTTCGATCCTCTCGCCGCCGTCCATGCCTGCCCTCCTTGCCGCCCGGAGAGATGGGTGCGCCGCGGCGCTGGTCAAATC
>JBJHAV010000076.1:0-14389 GCA_050480685.1 Planctomycetaceae bacterium
GCTTTCGCCGGGTCGCTTCGGGGGGAGGGGGGGTGGAGTTGGCGCCAGGCACCGTCCCCTCCACCGTTACCGAGGTGCGACTAGTCCCCGAGGGGCTCCACGAGAACACGCAAGAGGATCCGATCGCGGCCTTGCCAGAACTTAAATCGGTGCACCTCGACGTCGCCCAGGGTTTCGTACTCGTGGAGGTGGCCGAGCTTGCGACTGCGGCCTTCGCCCCGGTCAAGCGACAGCCATTTCTGACCCGTAGGGCCTGAGATCCGTACCTGCGAACGCCCGCCGATCACTCTCGTGTCGCCCCAGTGGATCTGGAGCTGCCCGCAGCGAATCTCAGGAAAGACGTCCAAGTCGCCCCACGTCTCCTCTCCCCCATCGAGAGCCTCGAGCCCCTGAAGCTGCATGCGCCACATCCGCCGGGTGGACGAAGCCGTACTGGCTTGGATGCTGAACCTAACCTGAGTGGAAGAAATCCCGTTGGGTGGGGCCTCTAATGGCAGGTACTCGACGGCCAAATCCGCAGGCGGAGGTACCGGCAGCGGCTTGGGGCGTACGACGATGATCACACCCTGGCTTTCCCTGGGGTCATCGACTTGCGCATCCGAGCCCCGCTTGAGGGTGGTGCAGCCCATCGGCAAGGCGACGAGCAGCAGGGCGAGGGAAAGGAAGGCCAAACAACGGGCAAGCCGGGGGAGAGTCTGGATCATCGCGGGTTCGAAGTTGGTCCAAAGGACGGTGCCGGGAAGAGGGACGGTGCGGATGACGTGGTGAGCGACGGGGACGAATCCGGCGGGGGAAGCGGCTGTCTGCGGTCCAGGAAACGGGCGGGACGCACGCCGATGTCCTGGTGGCGCGCGTCCGGCTGCACGGGATACCGGGCGTAGGCCGAGGCGTAGGGGGTACCGAGGGTCCAACTTCCTCCGCGCATGCTGCGCTGGCGGCCTAGATTCGTGCGCCCGCGACCGCCGGGCGGCTCGAACTCGACGTACGCTTCCGCCTTCGCATCAAAGTCATCGACCACCAACTCGTGCACGTTCCCGTGCACGTGGTGCAGACCGAAGGGGTTGGGCGGCAGAGCGGTTACCGGCGCATGGGCCACGAAGTCGTCGCGCCAGTCGACATAGGCCCCCATGCCGTGCTCATTCACCTCCGTGCCGGCCAGGTTGTCGGTCCATCGGAGGCTCTGTGCGTCCCCAGGCCAGAAGGGCCCCGGGCCGCCGGCGAGCGCGGCGTGTTGCCACATGGCCTCGGTGGGCAGCACCAGGCCGAGGCGCGCCAGGACCTCGCGGGCCTCCCACCAGGTGATGTTCTCAACCGGATGATCCTGGCCGATGGTGGCCGAGCCTTTGGGCTGCACCCCCGCCCCGTAGACATTGGGCGCATCACCGGTCAGGCGGATCCATTGGCCCAGGGTCATCTCGGTGCGCGACAGGAAGTAGGGCTCGTCGAGCGTTACTTCGAGTGGCGGCCCTTCAAGGAAGTGCAGCAACACCGGCTCCTTCCGCCGAGGCACCAGCACGAGCACCAGCCCCGTGTCGTCCCCCATCCGCCAGTTGCCGTCCGCGTCGCGCTCCGGCCGCTCGCCGCTGGCTTCCACCCAAAACTCGTGCAGCCCGGTACTCGGGTTTTGGCCCAGAGGCACAAGGCCCCACTGGGGTTCGAGCACCAGCCCGCCATAGTCCCCATCGTGCGGCCCGGCGACCTGGCGCCAGAGCTCCGCGTCGCGCTGCTCCGCCTCGGCCAAGCGCCGGATCGTGTCCCGGCGCGCGCGCACGGCCGCCAGCTCGCCGACCTTGGGATCGGCGAGCAGCCGCAGGGCTTCGGCGAAACCCGTGCCGCCGGCGGCCATGGCCAGGTGCCGATCGCGCTCAAGCACCAAACGGCGCTCGGCCATTCCCAAACGGCGGATCTCTGAGGGAAGAATCACCCGTTCCCGCTCGGGGTCGCGGGATTCTTCGAGCAACTCGGCGAGCCGCTCGGCGCTCGGCGGCGAAATCGACTCCAGCCACTCCTCCAGCATCGTGCGCGCCCGGCTCAGGCGTTGCAGCTCTTCCGCCTGCGGGTCGCCGCCGAGCGGGGCCTGCGCGGCCGCATCCGCGCCGAAGGCTGCTCCCACCAGCAGCGCCCCGTGCCGCGCGAGCAGGTCCTCGGCGCGCTCGATCCAAGTGTCGATGGCCGCCAGGCGAGTCGAGTGCAGGGGCCAAAGCCGGTCCACCTCCGCAAGGAGCACCGCGGCGCTCTCCTGGTCCAAGAAAAGCGCGCGCTCCGCCGCCCGCTCCCGCTCCCGGGCGGCCAACAGGAATCCCGAGGCCAAGAGCGCCGTCAGAGCGCCCGCCGCAATTGCCGCCGCGAGCCGATTGCGGCCCACCCACTTCTTGAACTCCGGCCAGGGCCCCACCGCGTGGGCCGCCACCACCCGTCCCTCCAGGTAGGCGCGCAGGTCCTCGGCCAAAGCGCGCATGTCGGCATACCGCTCTGCCGGATCGCGGGCCATGGCGCGCTCGGCAATCGCGACCAACTCCGCCGGTGCGCCGGGTGCGAGTTGAGCCAAACGGGCCGGCGGCCCATCCAGCACAAAACGCCAAACGCTGCGCGGCGAAAGGCGCGCGCCCTTCGCCCCGTAGGGCGCATGCCCCGCCAAAAGTTCGTAGAGGATGGCCCCCATGGAATAGACGTCCGTTTGGGGACCGAGGGCCTCCAACTCGCCGCGCGCCTGCTCCGGCGACATGTAAGCCGGCGTGCCGACCACATCCCCATCCACGGTCACCAGTGGCTCATCGGGGTCTCCGTGCAGGCGTTCGATCGCAATTTCGGTCGCATCCGGCGGCGCGCCCGCCAAACGCGCATCGCCCAAATCCGGCGCATCCAATAGGCGCGCCAGACCCCAATCCATCACAAACACCTCCCCATGCCGGCCGACCATGATGTTTGCCGGCTTGAGGTCGCGGTGCAGCACACGCCGCTCGTGGGCGAAAGCCACCGCTTCGCAGGCGCGCTGCAAAACCCCGACCACACGCGTGCGATTCCAGCCGGCTTCGCCCTCCCGCGCGGCGCTGAGCACCTGCCCCAGGTGGCGCCCCTTGACCAACGGCATGGTGAAGAACACCCGGCCGTCCTCGGCGATGCCGATTTCGTGCACCGCCACCACGCTGGGGTGCTGGAGCTGGCCGGTGATTTGTGCTTCCGACAAAAACCTCGCCAGGGCCCGGGGCGCCTGGGAGTCGAGAGGTGCGCAGCGCTCGGGCAGCAGCACCTTCATGGCCAAGTGCCGTTGCAGATCCTGATCCCAGACCTTGAGGATCGCGCCCATGCCGCCGCGCGCGATCTCCCCTTCGATGCGATAACGCGATTCGCCCGCGGGGCGTTCCCGCAGGCGCCGCAGGGTCTGGGAATCGGTCGGGTCGTCAGGACCCCCGCCGGAGGAGTTGCGAGCTGCCGGCATGGCGAGCGGGCCGGGCGAGCCCGGTACCCACGTATCCATGCTAGCCGCGCCGGTTGCCCTCCGCCGGGCTTCCCAAAGCGGGGAAGCCGGGCGTCCGGGGCAGGCCCGCGGGACTCACTCCGCGGGCGCGTCGACCTGGATCAGCTTGGCGCGGTTGCCGACCGCCTCCCCGGGGGCGACGAAGATCTTGCTGACCAGCCCCGCGTGGGGCGCGGAGATCTCGTTTTGCATCTTCATGGCCTCGAGGATCAGGAGCGCCTGGCCGGCCTCCACGGTTTGGCCCTCGGACACGAGCACCTGCACGACCACCCCCGGCATGACCGCCTGCAAAACACCGCCGCGTTTGCCGCCGGCGCGACTGGCGGCGCTGGCCGCGCGTTCGCGTTCGTCCTCGATCTCGATGCGGTACTGCTGGCCCGCGATGGTCAGTGCCTGCTCGTGTTGATCGCCGTCGATCGAAACCCCATAGCTGCGCTCGCCCACGACCAGGGCGAACTGGCCCAGCCGGTCGACCTCGACGAAGTCCATGTCCATGGGCTCGCCGTTGACCCAAAGGTGCAGTTCCCCGAGGCGCTCGATCAGCTCGACCTCGTGTTCGACGCCGTTGACCTGAACGAAGTACTTCAAGGCTCGTGCCTCCCGTTGCCGCCCAAGGGGCGCGGAGAAAACTGCGTCAGCTTGGCCCGCGAACGCGATAGCCAACCCTGCCGGGACCCGGCGCGCGGATCGAGGGCCGATCGCCGGGCAAGGTTCCAGCGGTGCACGGCCGCCGCGGCAGCCGCCACGGGCGCCAGCCCGAGCAGGTCGTCGCCCTGATCGAGACTTTCCAGGAAATGGGTGTCGTAGTCGCCGCGCCGGAAACGCTCTTCGCGCAGCACACGCAGTGCGGCCGGCGCGCCGGTGCGCACACCGCCGACGTTGAGTTCCTCCAGGGCGCGTTTCATGCGCGCGATGGCCGTGGCCCGATCCGGTCCCCAGACGATCAGCTTGGCGAGCATCGGGTCGTATTCGAGCCCGACCTCCAGCCCGCGGTACATGGCCGAATCCAGGCGCACCCAAGGCCCGCCGGGCAGGCGCAGGTTGCGGATCACGCCGGTCGACGGCAAAAACCCGCTGGTGGGGTCCTCGGCGTTGATGCGCACCTCCAGGGACCAACCGCGCGGTGTGATCGAGCTCTGCTCGTAGCCCATCGGCTCGCCCGCCGCCAAGCGCAACTGCTCGCGCACCAGGTCGACGCCGTACACCATCTCGGTCACGGGGTGTTCGACCTGCAGGCGCGTGTTCATCTCCAGGAAGAAGAACTCGCCCTTGGACCACAGGAACTCGACCGTTCCGGCGCCTTCGTAGCCGACCGCGCGTGCCGCGCGCAGGGCCGCTTCGCCCATGGAAGCGCGCACTTCGGGGGAAATCACCGGCGAAGGGCACTCCTCCACCAACTTCTGGTGGCGGCGCTGGATCGAACACTCGCGCTCGCCGTAGTGCACACCCGCGCCGTGTTTGTCGAAGAGCACCTGGATCTCCACGTGGCGCGGTTCGTCCAGGTAGCGCTCCAGGTACATGCGGCCGTCGCCGAAGGCCGCTTCCGCTTCCCCCGAAGCGGTGCGGAAGGCCGCCTCCATGTCTTCCTTGCGGCGCACCACGCGGATGCCCTTGCCGCCGCCACCGGCCGAAGCCTTGAGGGCGATCGGGTAGCCGATCTCCTCGGCTGCGACGGTGGCCGCGACGGCGTCCGCCACGGGCTCGGCCAGGCCGGGCACGATCGGCACACCGGCGGCGCGCATCAGCGCGCGGCTGCCGATCTTGTCGCCCATGTCGACGATCGCGCGCGGCGGCGGACCGACCCAAATCAGCCCGGCGTCGAGCACCGCTTGGGCGAAACGGGCATTTTCCGCCAAGAAACCGTATCCGGGGTGGATCGCCTCGGCGCCGGTCGCTTTGGCCGCATCGAGCACCTTGGCGATGTCCAGGTAGGACTCGCGCGGCGTGCGCCCGCCCAGCGGGTGGGCCAGTTCCGCGAAACGCGTGTGCAGCGCGGTGCGGTCCGCCTCGGAAAAGACGGCCACCGACTCGATGCCCATCTCCCGCGCGGTGCGGATGATGCGCAGGGCGATTTCGCCCCGATTGGCGATCAATAGACGCTTGAACATGGCCGCGCTCCTAGAGGGGGATGTTGCCGTGTTTGCGCGGCGGACGCGCCTCCTGCTTGGTGCGCAGGAGTTCAAGCGAGCGGATCAGCATCGGCCGGGTGCGGCTGGCCTCGATCACGTCGTCCACGAACCCGCGCGCCGCGGCGCGGTAGGGATTGTTGAAGGTCTCCTCGTACTCGGCGGCCTTTTGCTTCTCCATGGCGGCCGGGTCGTCGGCTTCCAGGATCTCGCGGCGGTGGATGATCTTGGCCGCGCCCGCGGCGCCCATGACCGCGATCATGGCCGTGGGCCAAGCCAGGTTCACATCGGCGCGGATGTGCTTGGAAGCCATCACGTCATACGCGCCGCCGTAGGCCTTGCGCGTGATCACGGTCAGCTTGGGCACCGTGGCCTCGCAGTAGGCGTAAAGCAGCTTGGCCCCGTGCAGAATGATCCCGCGGTACTCCTGGTCGGTGCCGGGCAAGAACCCCGGCACGTCCTCGAAGGTCACGATCGGGATGTTGAAGGCGTCGCAAAAGCGGATGAAACGCGCGCCCTTGATCGATGCTTCGATGTCCAGGCACCCGGCCAGCACCGCCGGTTGATTGGCGACGATGCCCACCACGTGCCCGCCCAATCGGGCGAAACCGACCAGGATGTTGCGCGCATAGGCATCCAGCACCGGCATCCAGGAACCCTCGTCGACGACCAGCTCGATCACGCGGGTCATGTCGTAGGGTTTGGTCGGATCGAGGGGCACCAGGCTGTCGAGGGCCTCCTCGGTGCGGTCGCGCGGATCGTCGGTGTGAGCGAAGGGCGGATCCTCGGCGTTGTTCAGCGGCAAATAGGAGAGCAGCCGCCGCACGAGTTGCATGCAAGACCTGTCGTCGGGGCTGGTGAAGTGCGCCACGCCCGAGCGGCTGGCATGCACCTCGGCGCCGCCCAGCTCCTCGCTGGTGACCTCTTCGTGGGTCACGGTCTTAACCACATCCGGCCCGGTGATGTGCATGAACGAGGTGTTCTCGACCATGCAGATGAAGTCCGTGATGGCCGGGCTGTAGACCGCGCCGCCAGCGCAGGGGCCCATGATCGCGGAAATTTGCGGCACGACCCCGGAGGCCTGGGTGTTGCGCCAGAAGATCTCCGCGTAGCCACCGAGGCTCTGCACACCCTCTTGGATGCGCGCGCCGCCGGAATCGTTCAGCCCCAGGACCGGCACGCCGACCTTGAGGGCCATGTCCATGATCTTGCAGATCTTCTCGGCGTGGGTCTCCGAGAGCGAACCGCCGAAGACGGTGAAGTCTTGGCTGTAGAGATACACCGGACGGCCTTCGATCAACGCGTGGCCGGTCACGACACCGTCGCCCAGGATCTTCTGGTCGGCCATGCCGAAGTCGGTGCAGCGATGGGTCACGAAGCGGTCGATCTCGACGAACGATCCTTCGTCCACCAAGAAGTCGATGCGCTCGCGCGCGGTCAGCTTGCCCTTCGCGTGCTGCGCGGCGATGCGTTTTTCGCCGCCTCCTTGCAGAGTCAGCTCGCGCATGCGCCGCAGGCGTTCCAGGGGGGTTTCCGCGCTCATGTACGGTGGTCGGTTTCGGGGATCTCGACGAGTTCGGTCAGCACCCCGCCCGTGGCGGAGGGGTGCACAAAAGCGATGCGGGTTCCGTGGGCGCCCGGCCGGGGCGCTTCATCGATCAGGCGCAGGCCGCGCGCGCGCAGCACCGCCAGGGCCGCTTCCAGGTCGTCGACCTGGTAGGCCAGGTGGTGCAGGCCGGGCCCGCGTTTCGCCAGGAATTTGCTGACCGGGGACTCGGGATCGGCCGGCTCGACCAGCTCGATGCGCTGGGATCCGGCGTGCAGCACGAGCACGTTGACCTTCTGGTCGGCCACGTATTCGGGTTCGCCGGCGCCGAGGCCGAGGGCCTCTACGTAGGCTCCGCGGGCGTCCGCGATGCGCTCCACCACGATCGCCACGTGGTGCAGGCCGCGCACGACACCCGCCAGGGGGTCGGGGGGGGTCATGGGGATTTGGGCCGAAGGGGCGGGCGGCCCCTGGGGCGGCAGAGTGTAGGTCCCTGGCCCCGCCCGGCGCGAGCCCGTGCGCACCGGTCCGAAATGGGACCGGCGCCCTGCGTATCGTGGGGCGGGTCGTGCGTGCGCACCCCGTCCCCCCAGTTCCATAAGCCTCCCGTCCCCTATGCGCCCCCTGCCCCTGCTGATCGCCCTGGCCCTCGCGCTCGGCGCCCTGTTGGTGTGGTTTCTGACCCAGACCGGCGGCGGAAACGCCTCCGAGCCCGCCATCGCGCCGCGCGCCGAGTCCCAGGCCCCGGTGGAGGTGCCTTTGGAGGGTTCGCTCCGCCCGGCCGCCCAAGAGGCCGCTCCCGCGCCGAGCAGCGCGGAAACACCCGCCGCGACGGCCGCTCCCGCGCCGGAAAGCAGCGCGCGGCGCGAAGCGGCCGGCCGGCGGCTGCTGCACGGCCGACTGGTCGCCCCCGGCGGCGGGGCCCCGGCCGAACCGGTCGACGTGGTCGCTTATGCCCACGGATCGGGGTCCCGCGGCGCGCTTTTCCAGGCCCTGGGCGGCCAGCCGGCGAGTGACTTCCAACGCTCACGCCTGGGGAGCGCGTTCCAACTGGAGGCCCCCTTCGAACCCATCGTGCCCGCGCCGCTCGCCCAGACGCGGGCCGAAGAAGACGGCAGCTTCCTGCTCGATCTCGGCAGCGCCCTCTCCGAAGGCGGGCGCCTCGACCTGTGGGCCCAGGGCGAGACCCTGCTCACCCTCCGGGGCGTGACGGCCGAAGTCGCCGCGCCGGGATCCGATCCGGCGGACCCGGTCGAAGTCGCCCTGACCGCCGCTGGCCGGCTGGAGGTACGTTTGCTCGAACCCCGGGGGGCGGATCCGGCCGTTCGCGCGGGCGCCCTCGGCAGCTTGCGGCCGGACGAAATGGCCGCCATGGGGCGCACGGATGCTTTGCCCTCGGCGCTGCGGGTGCGCAGCGAGGGCGACGGGCGCATGGTTTTCGCGGCCGTGGCTTCCGGCCTGCCCTTGGAACTGTCGGTGCAACTGGAAGGCGCCGCCTGGCGCGTGGCATCCGTCGAACCCCTCGCGCCCGGCGAACGTCGCCTTTTGGAGCTCCCCCTCGAACGCGGCTCGCAGGTCGCGGGCCGGGTGCTCGACGACACGGGCAAGGGCCTTGCCGATGTGGAAGTGAACGCCCACGCGCGCGGTCCTTTCGGCATGCCCGGCCCTCTGGTCGGACGCACGCGCAGCGACGGAGAGGGTCGCTTCACCTTCCCCCACCTCGGCTCGACCGCGCGCCAGATCTCCGCATCGACGGACGGATTCCTGGCCCAACGGGCGAACTTGCCCGAGATCGGCGAAGGGGGGCGCATCGAACAAGACCTCGTGCTCTCCCGCGGAGGCAGCATCCGCGGCATCGTGCGCCTCGAAGACGGCAGCCCCGTGTCCGGCGCCAGGGTGTCCGCCGAGCTGCCTTGGGCCACCATGGGCATGGCTGCCATGGACGCCTGGCGGCAGGGATCCCTGAGCACCGAGACGGACGATGCCGGGCACTTTGAACTCGCTGGCCTCCTGGAAGTGCAGCGTTTGACCGTCTCCGCCTCTTGGACGCCCCAGGGCTCCCGCGGCGACCAGCGGCTCAGGGCCCATGCGGAAGCCGATTTGGGCAGCACCATCGAAATGGTGCTCACCTCTTCCCCGAGCATCTCGGGGCGTGTGCTGACGAGCGACGGCACCCCGGTCGCCGGAGCCCAGGTGCACGCCTCGCGCCAAACCTCCGCGCGGTGGGCCGGCATGTCGAGGACCTCCAGCGCGTCCGGCGAAGACGGCTCCTTCTACCTGAGTGTCGAACGTGCGGGTGTTTACTCGCTTTCCGCGACCCACGAGGAGCACGCCCAAAGCGAAACCATCGAAGTGAACCTGCCCGCGTCGGAACCGGTGGAACTGCGCCTGCGCACGGGGCTGAGCATCGAAGGCCGCGTCTTCGATCCCTCGGGTCAACCGATCGCAAACGCCCAAGTCGAACGCGCCGGCGGCTGGATGGAACGCATGGGCGAGACCCAGCGCATCGAAGCGGTGCACACGGATGGCCAAGGCCGCTTCCGCATCTCCGGGTTGGCGGAGGGCGAGTGGAGTTTCCATGCGCGTCACGACAATTGGGCCACGAGCCTGCCCGATTCGGCCGATTTGCGCGAAGGCGCTCCTGCGCCGCAGCTCCGCTTGGAGTTGCGCCGGGGAGCCAGGGTCTGGGGCATCGTGCGCGACAAACAGGGACAGCCCCAGGCGGGCCAACAGGTGATCGCCACGGAACTGACGGCCTCCGACACACGCATGGCGTCCAGCGACGTCGATGGCGGCTTCGAATTCGAGCGCTTGAGCCCCGGCAACTGGCAGTTCGTGGTGATGGGCGATTTCGGAGCCACCGACTTCGACGGGGAGGACTCTGAAGCGGCCATGATGGCGGCCTTTGGCGACATGCGGATCGAGATGCGCCAATTGGCCGACGGGCAAGAACTCGAATTGCACCTGGGCGGCGCGCCCACCGATCCCGTGGCCGTGCGCGGGCGTGTGCGCTCGGCCGGCGGTCCGGTGGAATCCGGTTTCGTCACGTTCCTGCCCTTCGGGTCGAGCATTTCGGACATGGTGCTCGCTCCCCTGGGTACGGGCGGCAGCTACGAAGCCAACCTGCCCAAACCCGGTCGCTACCTGGTCACCGTGGCGCTCGGCTCGGGATTCGCCGCCCAGCCCGAAACCCAGGTGGAGTTCCCGGTGGTCATCCCCGTGACCGACAGCCACGTGCTCGACCTGCGCATGCCGGGGGGAGCGATTCGCGGGCGTGTGACCGACGGGCGCGGCCGGCCCTTGGCCGACCAACCGGTGACCTGGAGTCGCGACGACGGCGCGGGTTTCGGCACGTTCCTGGGCGGCGGAACGGGCCAGGTTCGCACCGACGCGGATGGCCGCTACGAACTGAGCTTCCTGAAGCCCGGGCTCTACCGCGTCGGCGCCGGCGGGACGACCTTCGGAGACATCTTCGACGAGGATCCGGAGCAGGGGCGCGTGATGCGCCGCGGGGTGCGCGTGATGCGCGATCAGGTCACCGAGAACATCGACCTGGAGCTCGCCGCTCCGGGGTTCTTGACCGGCCGGGTGCTCGACGGCAACGGTCGCCCGGTGGCCGGCGCGACGATCTTCGTGCGGGGGCCGGACGGTGCGCCGACCGAACCCTTCAGCATGCTGCAAACCGGCTCAAGCGGCCGTTTCCGCGCCCGCGGTTTGGCGCCCGGCCGGTACACGGTGCTGGCGCGCCACGAGGGGCTGGCCAGTCAGGAGAGCCAAGCGATCGAAGTGCGCGCCGCGGCGGGCGCCGAAGTCGAGTTGACCCTGGCGGAGGGCGCGTACGTGCTCGTGCGCGTGGAAGGGGCAGGCGATTGGGAGAACCTGGAGGAACAGGGCGGCACCCTGCGCGTTGAGGTGCTCGACCGCCACGGCCGCGACCACGCGGGCCTTTGGGGCATGGCCGAGTTGACGCGCCTGTTCCTGGGCGGATCGATGCCCGACGAAGAACGCATCGGTCCCCTGCCGCCCGGGCGCTACACCGCCCGCGTGTTTGCCCCCGACGGCCGCAGCGCCGAACGTCGGGTCGATCTGGCGGCGGGTCAGGAGCGCCCGGTGCGGCTGCGCCTGGGCAACTGATCCCGACCATCCGCCGCCGCGCCTCCTGAACGCGGCGCGGCGTTCAACGCGAGCCGCACACCGCCGCTAGCGGGTGCGCAGCCACTCCAAGAAGGCGGCCAAGTCCGGCGCCAGGGGAGCTTCTACCTCGAAAGGGCGCCCATCGCCGGGATGCGCCAGTGAGAGTCCGGCGGAGTGCAGGGCCTGGCGTTTCGGCCAGGGGCCTTCGGGGCGGCGGCGGCCCGAGGTGCGCCCGCCGGTGTAGAGCCGATCGGCGACCAGCGGCACGCCGGCGTGCTCCAGGTGCACGCGGATCTGGTGGGTGCGGCCGGTGCGCGGCCGGCATTCGAGCAGCGTCACGTCGCCGAAGCGCTCGCGCACCTCGTAGTAGGTTTCCGAGCGGCGGCCTTCGCCTTCGGGGGCGATCGACATGCGTTCGGGCGAACGGGGGTGGCGCGCGATCGGGGCATCGATCCACTCGGAATCGAAACGCGGCTCGCCGCGCACGAAAGCCAAGTAGCGTTTGGCCACGCGCCGGCGCCGGAAGGCCTCCACCAGGGTTTCGGCCGCCCCGTCGGTGCGCGCCATGAGCATCGCTCCGCTGGTCCACGCATCCAGGCGGTGCACCACCCCCGGGCGCTCCGGTCCGTGGGGCGCGGGCAGGGCCCCGAAACGATCCCGGGCCCACTCGGCCAGGGTGTTGCCGGGTTTCACCCCGGCGCGGGGATGCACCACCAGCCCGGCCGGCTTGTCCACCGCCAAGAGCTCCGCGTCCTCGTGGAGCAGGGCGGGCTCGAGCCCCTGGAAGGGGGAATCGGCGGGTTCGGGTTCGGATTCGATCCGCACCTCCTGACCCGCCTCCAGACCGGTAGAAGCACGGGTGATCGCGACCCCGTCCACACGCACCCGCCCGCCCCGGATCCAGGCCTGCACCCGCGTGCGGGAGGTTCCCCCGGCGTGTTCGGCCACCAGGCGATCGAGGCGCTCCCCCGCCCCTTGGGAGGGCACGCGGAAGACAATGGCTTTGGGCTGGGCCATGGGGCGCAGAGTGTACGGCGGCGCACGGGGGGAGCAGTCCCCGCCCGGGTCGGGTAACATGCCCCGCTCGAAGTGCTAGTTCCTGGCCGGGACCGTCCGCACCCGCCCCCGCGGCGGCCCCGGGCGTGCCCAGGGGGACGGCCCGCGGCTCCGACCGCCGCAGCCGGGCATCCGCCCCAGGGCCCCTGGCCCCAAATCTGAAGCCCCGGGCCCGACTTTCCGCCCGCGCGAGGGCCGCCCCGGTCCTCGCCTCCCCAGCGACTCCCTCCAAGCGACATGATCCTGACGCCGCTGCTCCTGTTCGCCGCCGCCTCGCCCCTCTCCGATTCAGGTGCTTCCCCTGGGGCCGACCCGGCCAAACGGGCGACCGAGCTCGCGGGGACGGAAAGAGCGGGCAAAGCCTCCGCCGAGGCCGAGCCGGACGACCCCAAGGAGAGCCGGATCACCCTGAGCGCCACCCCGCCTAGCAGCGTCCTGATCCCCGCGGTTCCGCGCGCGCGCATCGGCAACAGCGTGGATGCCGTCACGCCGATGATCCAGGCGCACCGGCAGTTCGCGACCCCCTTGATCTCCGAAACCCCGGCCCACACCGTCCGGGTGGATGAGTTCCATCTGATGGTCAGCGAGGTCACGAACGAGCAGTTCCTGGTCTTCGTCGAAGCCACCGGCAACCGGCCTTCGCTCTCCTGGGCACAACCCGCGCTGGCCAATGCCCAGCGCGCCTTCAACGAAGAGCAGGGCCTGCGCATCCGCGCCGCCCTGGACGCGGGCCAGCGCCCGCCCGAGCGCCAAGAGTTCCAGCAAGCCACCTGGTGGGAGCGCAACTGGCGCGATGCCGAGTGGGCCATGCCGGCGGAGATCGCCGCCCTGCCCGTGGTCTGGGTCGATTTCCAAGACGCCCGCGAGTACGCCGAGTGGGCCGGAATGCGGCTGATGACCGAGCAGGAATTCCAAGCCGCCGGCCGGGGCGAGCGCGACCAGCGTTTTGTCTGGGGCGACGAGTGGGTCGGCGCGAACGCAGTCACCAGCATCGAACGGGCCCAGCGCGGCCCGTCGCCGGTCGGCAGCCGCCGCGGCGGAGCCACCCCCCACGGGGTACACGACCTGCTCGGCAACGTGTGGGAGTGGACTTCGAGCCCCTTCGTGGCCTACCCGGGCTACCGCGACACCACCGTGCGCTGGGGCGATCGGCGAAACCCCGTGACCCTCGAACCCCGGCCCACCTGGAATCCGGACCAGCGGGTGATGGTCGGCGGCTCCTGGCAACAGCAGGACTACCTGCCCGTGCGCCTGACGACCCGGCGCGGCGCCGAGCGCAGCCAAAAGACCAACGCCAATGGCTTCCGCACCGCGGCCAGCACCCGACCGGGCCTCGACCGCGCCCAAGCCCTGCTGCGCCAGGTGCCCGCCTCGCGGCTCGGGGACGGCACCTTGGCCCCCGATCGTGTGCTCGCCGTGGACCGCTGGCGGGTGGGCCCCGGCGAGGTGAAGCTGGAGGGTTACGCGGTGATCCACGGCTACGAGACCGTGTCCCTCGTGCCCCTGGACCAACTGGCCTTCAACAACCCGAACCTGCTGGTCAACCACACCCTGCGCGAAGGTCCCGTGCCCTTCGCGGTGCTCCACACTTCCTTGGCCACCGCCCAGCCCGCCCTGGAGCCGGGAACCTACATCCTCGCCTACCGCGGTGCCGGTCGCAGCCGCACGCGCGGGGAGAACGGCGACGACGACGGGCCCGAGAGCGCCACGCCGAGCGCCGTCGACGCGCTGGTGGACACCTCCGGTCCGAGCATCGTGGCGATCCGCACGGACGGTTCCTTGGCCGCCGGCTGGCGCACCACGGAGGTGCGTTTCGAAAACCCCGATCGCCAACAGCCCATGGGCCGCATCGGCGTGCTCGTGGCGGATGACGAGGAAGAGGAAGGTGCAATCGACGGGGTGCGCGTGGTGCTCCCGGTCCCGGCTCGCGCGGGCCAGCGCGCCTTCCACTTCGAGATCGCGCTGGATTTCGCCCCCGGCACCCTCGCCGGCCCCTGGCGCCGCTGAGCGCCTCGAGGGGGAGCGGGTTCCGGGAAGACGGTGCCTGGC
>JBJHAV010000077.1:0-14389 GCA_050480685.1 Planctomycetaceae bacterium
GTGCGGAACACCTACATCTATCCGCCCGCTCCTTCCATGCGCATCGTCTCCGACATCTTCGCCTACACGTCGGAGCGCATGCCGCGTTTCAACTCGATCTCGATCTCCGGCTACCACATGCAGGAGGCCGGGGCGAGCGCCGACATCGAGCTGGCCTACACCCTCGCGGACGGGCTCGAATACGTGCGCGCGGGCTTGGCCGCGGGGCTTGACGTGGACAGCTTCGCGCCGCGCCTGTCGTTTTTCTTCGCGATCGGCATGGACTTCTTCGCGGAGGTGGCGAAGTTGCGCGCGGCGCGCCTGCTCTGGGCGAGGCTCATGCAGCCCTTCGAGCCGAAAAACCCGCGCTCCCTGACCCTGCGCACCCACTGCCAAACCAGCGGCTGGTCCCTGACGGCCCAGGACGTGTTCAACAACGTGGTGCGCACCCAGCTCGAAGCCTTCGCGGCGGTGCTCGGCCACACCCAATCCCTGCACACCAACTCCCTGGACGAAGCCCTGGCCCTGCCCACGGACTTCTCCGCGCGTATTGCCCGCAATACCCAGCTTCACCTGCAAGAGGAAAGCGGCGTCACGGCGGTGATCGATCCTTTGGGCGGCAGCCACTACGTGGAGCGTTTGACCGCCGAGTTGGTCGAGCGCGCGCTGTTGCACCTGGAGGAAATCGAAGCCGCTGGCGGCATGACCCGCGCCCTGGAAAGCGGTTTGCCCAAGTTGCGCATCGAAGAAGCCGCCGCGCGCACCCAGGCGCGCATCGATTCCGGACGCCAGACGATCGTCGGCGTGAACCGCTGGCGGCGCGACGAAGCCGACCCGGTGCCCGTCCTGCAGGTGCCCGGGGACGAGGTGCGCCGCAGCCAGATCGAACGCCTCGAACGCCTGCGGCGCGAGCGCGACGCCGGAGCGGTCGAAGCCGCCCTTCGCGCCCTGACCGAAGCGGCGCAAAACGGCAGCGGAAACCTGCTGGCCCTTTCGATCGACGCGGCCCGGGCGCGCGCCACGGTGGGGGAAATCTCCCTGGCCCTGGAGCAGGTCTTCGGGCGCCACGAGGCCCCGGTGCGTACCATCTCGGGTGTGTACGCGCGCGAGGTGGCCGGGGATCAGGGAGCCTTCGAACGGGCGCGGGCGCGCGTCGAGGCCTTCGCCGAACGGGCCGGCCGCCGACCGCGCCTGCTCGTGGCCAAGATGGGTCAGGACGGCCACGATCGCGGCCAAAAGGTCGTCGCCACGGCCTTCGCGGACCTGGGCTTCGACGTGGACATCGGTTCGCTCTTTGCGACCCCGAAGGAAACCGCGCGCCAGGCGGTCGAAAACGACGTGCACGTGGTCGGCGTCAGTTCCCTGGCGGCGGGGCACCTGACCCTGGTGCCGCTCCTGCGCGAAGCGCTCGAAGCCGAGGGCCGCGGCGACATCCTGGTTTGCGTCGGCGGCGTGATCCCCCCGGACGACGTGCCGGCGCTGCACGCGGCCGGGGCCGTGGCGGTTTTCGGACCGGGCACCGTGATCGCCGAGGCTGCCGTGGACCTCCTGGACGTGCTGGAGGGGGAGAGCGGCGACGGTGGGGGCTGAGCGCCCCGGCGACGACCCCCAAGGGTGGGCGCAGCGCCTCTTGGCCGGCGAGCGCGCCGCCTTGGCCCGCGCGATCACCCTGGTGGAGAGCCGCCGGCCCGAGGACCGCGAGCGCGCCGATCGTTTGCTCGAACGGCTCGGCCCCGCGCCCGAGCCCGCCGTGCGCGTGGGCTTGAGCGGCCCGCCCGGGGTCGGCAAGAGCACCCTGATCGAATCCCTCGGCATGCACCTTTTGGAAGCCGGCCGGCGGGTCGCGGTGCTCGCGGTCGATCCCTCCAGCGTGCTCTCAGGGGGCAGCATCCTGGGGGACAAGGCGCGCATGCACCGTTTGGCCCAGGCCGAAGGCGCATTCATTCGGCCCAGCCCGAGCGCCAACACCCTGGGCGGCGTCACGCGCCGCACGCGCGAGTCGATCCAACTGGTCGAAGCCGCCGGCTACGGGGTCGTGCTCGTGGAAACCGTGGGCGTGGGCCAATCGGAAACCGCCGTGGCCGAACTGGTCGACACCTTCGTGCTGCTCGTGCAGGCCGGCGCGGGCGACGAGCTGCAGGCCATCAAACGGGGCATCGTCGAGCTCGCCGACGTCTTCGCCATCACCAAGGCCGACGGCGACAACCTGGAGCGCGCCGCCCGGGCCCGGCGCGACGTGGAATCCGCCCTCGCTTACCTGCGCCCCAAACGGGCCGGCTGGACACCGCCGGTGGTCGAAGTCTCCGGCCTGGAAGCGCGGGGGCTCGCGGACCTTTGGGCCGCGGTCGAAGCCCACCGGCGTTTCCTGGAGAGCGCGGGCACCCTGGAGGAGGCCCGCCGGGAACAACTCGCCCGCGGGGTGGAGAGCGACGTTGGCGAGCGGTTGCTCGAACTCTTGCGCACCTCCCCGGCGGCGGCCTCTGCGCGCGCGGAGCTGGTCGAAGCGGTGCGCGCCGGCGAACTGGCCCCCACGGCCGCCGCGCGCGAACTCCTGCGGCGCTTCCTGGCCTCCGATCCAACCGCCGGCCCGGCCCCCGAGCCCGCCCCCGGCACCGCACCCGAGTAGCCCGTTCGCGCGGGCCGCGGCCCCCAGGGGGGGTATGCTTCGCCCGGCGGTTCTCCCCTCGGCCGCCCCCCCCCTCGCCGATGCGCGCCCCCACGACCCTCCTGGTTGCCGCCCTGGTCCTCGGCGCCTTCCTCGCCCTGTTGGTGGCCACCGAACTGTGGGGGGCCGCGCCCCGCGAGGACGGCTCCCCGCGTTATCCGTTCTTGCTGGAGGACACCACCGACCGGCGCGCTTACCTGGAGCGCGGGCGTTGGCTGCCGGCTGGGGCGACGCCGTACCTGGAGGAGTTTTCCGAGTACCCCCAGCTTTCCACCTGGATGATGGGGTTGCCCTACCTCCTGATGGATGCGGGGGACGAACCCGCGGCCACGCGGGCCGTGCGCGCCCGCGCCAGGCAGGTGTTCGTGGAAGCCGGGCTGACACGGGCCCGGGCGGAGGAGGTGCTGCGCGAACTGCGCCGGCGCGCCGGGCACTTCGATCCGGCCCTGCGGGGCCGGGCGGGACAGCACCCGGTGTCGGATCTGCTCGATTTGCTCGAGCGCGAAGCGGGCCTGGCGCGCCCGGCGGCCGAGGAACAGGTTTTTGCCGTTTGGGAGGCGGAAAATCGCCGTTTGGAAGAGCTGCGCAGCACCTTCCGCACCTACGGCAACTTGCACCACGCCTTCATGGCCCTTTGGTTTTTGGGGCTGATCGCGCTACTCGTGGCGATCCTTTCGCAGCTCCGATTGCCCCCGGCCTACGCGCTCCTGATGCTGCTGCCGGGCGGCCTCTACTTCGGTTTCAACCGCCACGACCTGCCGGTCATGGTGCTGGTGCTGTTGGCCCTGTGGCTGCAGTTCGCGGGCCGCTACCGGTTCGCGGCACTGGCCTTGGGCCTTGGGATCATGACCAAGTGGTACCCCTTGGTGCTGGTGCCGCTGCTGCTCTCCCACGGGTTTTGGACCGAGCGCCGGCGGGCCGCGGCCCGGGGCGAAGAAGCGCCCCTGGTCGGGCTCCTCGTGCGCCAGGTGCTCCTGCCCGGGCTCGTGGTCGGGGCCGTGATCGCGTCCGTGCTCGCGATCACCTACCTCTGGCACGGGGGCGGCCTGCCGGCGGTGACGGCGCTCTTCGAGTGGCACCGTGCGGTGCGCGAGCCCAACCACGCCTCGCTCCTGGCGCTCATGACCAGCGCCGACGCCTGGGGTTGGTTACCCCTGGAGGCGCGCGCGGTTTGGATGGACCGCTTCAGCCTCTTGCAGTTGGTGCCGCCCTTCTTGATCGCGCTGTTGCCCCTGCGCTCCCGGGCCGCACTGATCGAAGCCGCTCTGCTGGCGACCCTCGGCATGGTCCTCTTCAGCAAGTTCTTCTCGCCCCAGTGGGTGCTTTGGATCGTCGCCCTGGCGATCTTGCGGGCTCCCCGGCGGCGCATCTACCTGCTCTTGATCGTTGCCCTGCAGGTGGTCATCTACTTGCAGTTGCCGGTCTTTTTCTTTTCGGGCATGGAAGCCATGCGGCGCGGTGAAGCCGAAGCCATGGGCGCCGCCTTCTGGTACGCCACCAACACCCGCGTGGCCCTGCTCTTCGCTTTCTACCTCGCCGCCCTGTGGGGCCTCTCCCGCGCCCTTTTGGCGCGGGATCCGGACGGCACCGGCGCCGAGGTTCACTCGCCGATGCGCGGGACCTCGTAGCGGGCGCCGGGGTCCACGTCGTAGGCGTAGGGGCTGGACCAGGTGGCGTCGAACCAGTCGGCCACGTGACCGGGCAGGGCGCCGCCTTCCAGCAAAAGCCCCATGCCGCGACTGGCGTCGAAGTAGCTCTTTTCCCAGTTGCTCGTGCCGATCCACGCGGCGGCGCGATCGGAGACCAGGAACTTGGCGTGGATGCAGCGCGAGAAGGGCACGAAGCCGCCGCTCCACTCGGGCAAGGTGACAAAACGCACGTCGATGTTGCGCACGGCCGCCAAGCTCTGCAGTCCCTCGACCGTGCCGCGGCGTTTGCCCCAGTCGGCCACCATCAGGCGCACACGCACACCGCGGGCCGCGGCGCGGCGCAGGGCGTTTTCCAAAGGCTCGAAGTAGGTGCCGTCGCGGCCCACGGCGCGGTAGGTCAAAAGCTGCACACGCAGTTCCTCGCGCGCCCCGTCCATGGCGGCCAAGAGCGGGGGCAAGTCGAACCACTCTTCGTCGGCCAAGAGTCCGGTCGGCGCGAGCAGCGGCGTGGCGCGCACGGGGCCGCCTTCGGCCTCTAGGTGCACCGGCAAAGGCAGGGCTTCGGGCAGCGCGATCGCGTCCAGGGCCAGGGTCGGATCCGCGGCCAGGGCCCAATCGATCTCGAAGATCCGCTCGAAGGCGCGCACCACCGCTTCGGAGCGCACATGCACACCGAGTTCTTGGATGTGTTCCAGGGCCCGCCAATCGAAGTTGGCGCTGCCCACGTAGGCCTCGCGACCGTCCGCCAGCATCATCTTGCCGTGCTGCACACCGCCGGTGCGTTCGCCGAGGTCCAGGAAACGCACTTCGATGCCGTCCCGCTCCGCCAGCCGCCCGAGGGTTTCCGGGTAGGTCTCCCGGAACCGCTCGCTGGCCAAAAAACGCACGCGCACACCGCGCTCGGCGGCCGCTTCGATCGCTTCGATCACCGGCGTCAGGCGCGAGCGCTCTTGACGGCCATCTTCCGCGGGTGGGCGCTCGCTGGCGTAGAAGTGCTCGAACTCCAGCCGCTGCCGGGCGCCCGCGATCATCGCCAGCCAGGTTTCTTGGGTGTCGGCGAAGCTGCCTTGGCCGAGGGTCGTTTCGATCGGCGTGGTGGCGACCAGGGACACCGAACCCGCGGTCTCGGGCTCGTCCTTCGAGGAGAAGGCAAAGGGGCCGAGGACCAGCACCAGGGCGGCGAAGGCGAGGCCCGCGCCGATGCGCAGGGCCAGGTCGGCGGGCCGCAGGGCGGGTCGGCGGGCGGTGGAGTCGGTCATGGGGCGGTCGGGTCGCGGCGGGAGGGCGGGTCGCGGTGGGGGGCCCGGGTGGTGTTGCAGATCGTAGGGCCGAGGGTGGGCTTGCTACCTTCAAGACCATGCGAAGCTGGTTCGTTCCCCTGCTTTTGGCCGCGCTGGCGGCCTGCCGCGCGCCCGGAACCGAAGGCGCAGGGCAGGCCTCGGGCCGCTCCGGTTCCGCGCATCAGGTGAACGGGGCTGGGAACCCGTCCGGCGAGGTCCCCGGCGGTCCGGCCGCCCTGGCCCGGGCGCGCCACCCGGCCGCCCAGGTGATCGAAGAGGTGCTCACCCCGGACGGCGGAGGCCGCGTGCGCCTGGCGAAGGACGGGCGCCACTGGACCCTGGTCTACAGCGCCGGGGGGCGGCTCTTGGCGGTGCGTGAGCCCGCCCCCGCGGATTCCCTGCCCGCGGCCGTGCGCGCCGCCGCCGAGGGGCTGGCGGAAGGCCGGCCCTTGGCCCTGGTCGAGCGCGAGTGGGCCGAGCCCCACGGGGCCTCGCGCCTAGTCTGGCGGGTGGGCCTGGGGGGCGGCGGCGCCACCCGCTGGCTGGCCTTCGAGCCTGACGGTTCCCCCCGGGAGCCGGGGCCGTGAGTACCCCGCGCCGGCCCCTGGCCGCCGACCGCCGGCCCGCGCTGCTCGAAGGCGAAACCCTGCGCTTCTCGGCGGCGGTGCTCGTGACCCGCGGCAGCGGAGCGGAACTGGAGATCTACCTGGTTCGGCGTTCGCCGGCCCTGGTGGTGTTTCCGGGGGCCTGGGCCCTGCCCGGCGGAACGGTGGACGCGGAGCTCGACTGCGCGGACGCGGCCCTCGACCTGGACGCGATTGCCCCGGAGGAGGCCGACGGGGTCTTTTTGGCCTGCGCGGCGCGCGAGTTGTTCGAGGAGACGGGCCTGCTTTTGCCCGCGCTCACACGCCATCTGCCCCAGGGGGCGGAGGTTCGGGCGGAGCTGCGCCGCTCCCTGGTCGAAGGCCGCGGAGCCGGCGAACCCGAGGGCCGTCGGCGCTGGGGCGAGTTGGTGCGCCGCGCCCGGGCTGAGCACGGCGAGGAAACCTTCGCGCCGCTCGCGCCCTTTTGTTGGACCACGACACCCGCCTTCGCGAGCCGCCGCTACCGCGCGCTCTACGTGCACCTGCCGCTCGGCGAGCACGATCGCCCCGAGGTTTGGCCGGGCGAGCTTTTGGAGGGGCGTTTCGTGCGCCCGGCGGACGTTTGGCGCGGTTGGTTGGCGGGTGAGTGGCCGCTCGTGCCGCCGCTGGTGTTTTTGATGGACCACTTGGCTCGACCCGAGGCGACCCTCGCAGGTGTGCTCGACATCGCGCGTCGGCGCGGGGAAGCGGTCGATGGGGGCGCGCTGCACGTGGTCAGTCCGGTGCCGGGTGTGTTGCTCGCGCCGCTGCGCACGCCGACCCTGCCGCCGGCGACCACCACCAACTGCTATTTGGTCGGGCGCGAGCGCTGTTATGTGGTCGACCCGGCCACCTGGGACGAGGGCGAACGCATGCGCCTGTTCCGGTTCCTCGACCTGGCCCGGGAGTTCGACCTGGACCTGGCCGGGGTGCTCGTCACGCACCACCACCGCGACCACGTGGGTTCGGTGGTGGAAACCGCGGAGCGCTACGGCCTGCCGGTGCTGGCCCACCCCGAGACCCTGCGCCGCTTGCCCACGCGCCCGCGCGAGGCCCGTGCCCTGGACGAGGGCGACCGGCTGCCCCTGGGGTCTGCGCCCGACGGTGGCGCGCGGCCCTGGGTTTTGGAGGTGTTCCACACCCCCGGACACGACCGCGGGCATCTGGTCTTCCGCGAGAGCCACACCCGGGCCTTGATCGCCGGCGATCTAGCGTCGACCCTCTCGACGATCGTGATCGAGCCGCCGGAGGGGCACTTGGCCACCTATCTGGCGAGTTTGGCGCGCGTGCGCGCCCTCGGGATCGGCGCGTTGCTGCCGGCCCACGGGCCGGTGGCGGCGGACGGGGACGCTTTGCTGGCGCGTTATCTGGAGCACCGCGCGGCGCGCGAGATGCGCCTCGTGGAAGCGCTCGGCCGTTTGGGCCCGGCGCACCCCGAACGCCTGGTGCCCGAGGTCTACGCGGACACACCGCGCGCGGCCCACCGCCTGGCGCTCGGGTCGCTCACCGCCGGACTCGAAAAGTTGGCCGAGGACCGAGCGGCGGCGCAGCTCCCGGACGGACGCTGGGAACTCTTGGCGCCGGACGGTTGAGGCCGCGGGCCGCGCTGCCGCGGGTGCAAACGTTCCGCGCGGCGGCGGATCAATGCACGAGTACGGGCGCCGGCAAATCGACCAGGTCGGTGGGGGCGTCGAGGGTTTCTTCGAGGCCGCCCTTGTCCTTGAAGACGTGCAGGATGCGCGCGCGCGCCAGGTCCTCGTATTCGGGCTCCGGATAACCCTCCTTGCGGAAGGGTTGGCCCAGCTCGAAGTCGTGCAGCACGACCCGCAGGCCCACCAGCCCGGAGAAGTCGCGCTCCTCCGCGCGGCGTTCGCCGCCGAACACGTCGTGCAACTCGAAGAGCGTTTCGAGCACGCGCCGCAATCCGTTGAAGCGCACGCCGTCCTGCACGAAGACCAGGTCGATTTCCAGGTCGCGGCAGACCTTCCCGAAGTGGTGGCGCGCCGCCCAGTCGAGGGTTTCCGCGTAGGAGGGCCCCAGGCGCGGCTCGAAGAGGCCCTCGCGCAGGGCGTCTTCGTCGCTCTGGCGATCGCGGCCCAGGCCCGAGAGGAACCAGTGTTGGGGGCCGAGCCAGAGGCCCTCGCCCCGCGGCGGCGCCTGGTGTTTGGCGGCGCGCATCAGTTTTTTGAGCCCGCGCAGCAGGCGCACACGCTGGGAGCGCACGGCCAGCCGCCGCAGGCGCGCCAGGGTCGGGGGCTGGGGCAATTCCAAGGCGCCGACGGTGATGGGGGCGGTGAGCGACGGTTCCTGGGCGGGCCAGGCGTCCGGCACCCGGTCCTCCATCGCTTCATCGACCAGGACTACCGCGAGGTCCCGCGAGTGCTCCGGCCTCGGGCCGAAGTGCGCCCGGAAACCGGCTTCGGCCAGGGTTGCCGCCAGGGCGCGCCGCTCCGCCGGACCGTGGGCCAGGGCGCCCGAGGGATCCAGGTAGACACGCAGCCCCGCGCGTTCGCTGCGCCAGGCGGCAAAGCGGGCGCGCAGCACGCGGGAGACCACGTAGGCCAGGGCCAAGCAGCCGTAGGCGCCGCACCAGGAGAAGGCCCAGCCCAGGAGCCGCAGCACGAGCACCGGTTCGCTGGCCTCGGCACCCACGATGCGCTCACCCCGGGAGAGCAGGGTCAAGAGCAGCACGGCCAGGCCGCACAGGGCGAGTTGGGCGCCGGCGAACGGCAACAGCGGCAGGGAGGCGAGGGACTCGGTCCCGGCGGGCTCGTGCTCTGGGCGCGGCGAACGCCGCGGGCGCCAGAGCATCGCGGCTTCCTCTTCGCCGCGCCAAAAGAAGGCCAGGCCGGCGATGGCGAGGGCCGCGATGGGCCCGATGAGCGGCAACCAGGCCAGGTGCGGCGCGCCGGCGGCCACGGGCAGGCTCGCCGCGCCGGCCACGGCCAGGGCGACCCAAATCAGGTGCGGCGCGCTCCGGCGCAGGCGCTCGCGCAAGATCACCAGCCCGAAGACGGTCAACAGTCCGCCGCCGGCGAAGAGGGCGGCGAGCAGGGTGCCGATGGCCAGGCTGTAGAGCACGAAGGAGCGCTCGGCCAGTTCGGTCAGCACGCCGGGGAAGCGGCCGGCGTGGGGAGCTACCGCGAGCACGCCCACCGAAAGCAACACAAGGGGCACGGCCAGGATCGCCGGCCAGGCCCGGGGCACCGGCGGGGAGGCGCGCAGGTCGAGCCCGAGTTCCAACCGCCAGGGGGCCTGGCGCGGCAGGAACCAGCGCGCCCCTTGGCCCAAAAGGCGCAGCCAGGTGATCGGCGCCCGCGCGTGCACCCGGGCGGTGGTTCGCGCCAGGGCGAACCCCACCAGCAGGCCGACCACCAGGCCGAGTTCGAGCCCCAGGCTGGGTCCGATGGTCTCCAGCCCGACCACAAAGCCAAGCCAGGCCAAGAGACTGGCCCCTTCCCGCCACTCGGTGCGCAGGGGGGCGTGGTTCAGGTCGGGGCGGGTTCTCACGGGTGCGGAAGGGGCCTCGCGGAGGCGGACCCGCGCGCCACGGCCAGGGCCCAAGCTCCCCCCAGCCTAACAGGAGGACGCAATGCACGGCGGCCCCGCCGCCGGCCGGTCCCGATCCACCCCCCAAGGGCGCCCCAGGGGCTCACCGCCTCCCCTCCCCACGCCCGCGGCGCGCGGCCACCTCGCGCAGGTAGGCCTCCTTGGGCTCACTGGTCAGCGGGCTTCGATACACGCCGTACTCCTGGCGGATGCGCTCCAACTCCTTGGCATTCGGCGTGTCCCCGAGCAACCCACCCTCCTCCCGCAGCGTGTCCTGCGCGTCCTGCCAAAAGGCCCGGGCGATCGGCCACCACAGCGGCAAAAGCAGCACGATGAAGAGGAGCTGAATCGCCCCGGTGGCCGTGATGAACGCGAGTCCCGCCATGGTGTCCTAGGGCCGACGGAGCCCAGCCCCGCGCCCTCCACCCTAAAGCCTATCGGCTCGGCCGCCGCTTCCCTTGGGGCCTGCCCCCCGGGAAGCCCCCCGGAGCTTCCCCGAGGGGGGGCCGGCGGTGAGGCCCCACCCGTGGGCCGGGACCCCCGGGGTCGCCCCTTCCCACGCGCTCAATCGAAGCTCGCTTCGATGCGAAGCCGGGTCGCCTGTTCGAAACCGGGCGCCTCGGAAAGCACACCGACCACCAGGACGCGCCCGCCCGCCGGCACCGGATTGAAGCCGGACACCCGGAACTCAGCGCCTTCCAAGGAGACGTCGGCACCCGCAACGGGCTGGCCCGAGGAGGAGTTGAGCAGGTGGATTGCAACCAACTCGGCGGAGGAGCCAGGGGCCGGGAAGTAGGTTCCCGCAATGCGGGTCAGGTCCCTCCCGGCGTCCGTGTTCACGACATCGGCGAACAGCGCGGGACTCGCGACATCCTCGACGCCCAATCGCAGGGAGTCGGCGAACCGCGAGAGTTCAAAGCGTCCGACCCGGATGGCGTGAACTTCGTGCTCCCCAAGTTGGATCCGCCGCGCGGGCGTGACGCTCACGATCGCCTCTTCACAGCCGTTCATGCGCATGCCGTCGAGCCTCAAATCGAGCGCGTGCGCGCCGGACGCGCCGCCGAACTCGAAGCCGCTGATCCACGCCCCCGCACCCCCGGACAGCGGGCTGGAGCTGCCCGTCGAACCGCCGATCGACGCGCGGGTGAACGTCGGCACACCACCCGCCGCGCCCACCTTCCTCAACGCGACCGCGACCCCATCGATCGCCGCGCCGGACCCGTTGACGACATGGGCCGAGCCCGCGTCGATCTCGGATCCGCCGCCCCCCCCGGCGTACGCGGCCGGATCCAGCGCCACCCACGCCGGCCCGGTCGCCGTGACGGTGATCGCCGGCATGAGATTCACATACCCCTCGCCCGGCTCTCCGCCCCGGACGTCGGCCAAAATCGCCGCGCTGGCCAGCACCCCGATCCCCAGGGCAATACCCGCGGACTTGGCACCGGAAAAACGAGCGACCGAACGGCGAAACAATTGGCTCTCCATGGATCCCCACCACAGAAGAAGACGGGAAGCAATCGACCGCCCCACCGGCGATCCCGCGGGTCACTTTTAGCAAACGCAAAACAGAGCGTCAACGGGGCGCTGTGCAGCCACCTTTCTGGCCCCTGGATACAAGAGTCTGCCCAAGGCGCAGCCGGCGCGCGGCAAATAGCGAGCCCCGGATGGGGACGCTGGACCCCTCCTGACCGCGAGCATAGTGTGCACCGACCTCATGCAACTCGCAGACAGGATCATGGTCATGCGCGAGGCGGCCGTCGCGCGCGGCGTCCCGCCGGTCGCCGATGTACTCCAAGGAGTCACCAAGGACCGGATCGCCGAGGTGCTGCGGGCGCTGGATCTGGAGACCACGGACCGCGTGGACGTGGTGTTTGCGCTCCTCGACAACGAGCGGCGCTCGTGGTTCAGGTCGCTCCCGGACGGCGTGACGTTCTCCCAAGGCGCCTCGATCGCGCACATCGGGTGCCACGTCGGGATCCTCCAGCGGGGCAAGGGCAAGCTCGACCGCGAGGGCCGGGACTACTGGATCAAGCCCTTCCGCGAGATCGGCGCCGTCGAGGCCATCTACCTCGACCCCAAGGCCAAGGCGTTCTTGCCGGGGCACCCGAAGGCGAAGTCGCCCAACTCGGCGTACCGGCTGGACCCGGGCTTCGTCGAGATCCTCCGGAGCCCCGAGACCGAGTGGCGGCAGAGGCTCGCGGACTGGAGCGGCGAGGACGCGAAGCGCGAACGGCTGGCGTTCCGGGCAACCCAGGCTGAGGCGACCCGCGCGGCGACGGACACGGCCCACGTGGACCTGATTCGCGCGTGTTGCGAAGTGTACGCGCCGCGCTTCCTGCCGGGCTACGAGGTCCTGTATGTGGACGACGCCGACGGCGACCGCGTTTCGGAGCCCGAGCGGGAGCGGCTCTACGGTTCAGGCATCGAGATCACTCTCGCCGATGCGATGCCCGACGTGCTGCTCTGGAACCAGGAGACGGACGCGCTGTGGGTCATCGAGGCCGTGACGAGCGACGGCGAGGTCGACCACCACAAGGTCGATCAGGTCCGCGCATTCGCCAAGCGCAACGGCAAGTCCACCGTCGGCTTCACGACCGCGTACCCAACGTGGAAGGTCGCGGCCCAACGGCAGGGGCGGCACAAGAATATCGCGCCGGGGACCTACATCTGGATTCGCGAGGACGCGGCCAAGCACTTCCTCGCGGAGTCCTTCCCGGTCTAGGCGAGCGCGTCGTCCACGATGGCGTCGAGCCCGGCTTGGTCGGGGAACGTCTTCCCGACGCGCTTGCCCATGGCCTTGAGCGCGTCGAGGGGCGGATAGCGAAGGCTGCGCAGGTCGGTCGCGTTGACCTGTGTATGTCCGTTGAACTGCCGGAAGTACCGATCGACGAGGGAGCTGTTGAGGAAGACCGCAAGCCCCCGGGCGATGCCCTTGGGCATGCCGGCACCCTTTGCGTGGAAGTAGTTGACGTGGTTTTCGATTCCGACTTGGGCAACGCCCCTCGGGAGCCGAGCAGGATCGCACACAACGGCGACGACCCGCCTGCGCTCTTCCTTGGATGTGAAGCGTTTGGTGAGAACGTAGGTGGCGTTGGGCACCAACAGCGGTTGCGTAAGCTCCCCGTCCTCGAGCGCGTTGGGCTTTCGTCCGCCGAGTTTCGGCCACGAGACAAATCCATCGCGAAAGTGCGCCGGATAGATGAGGGGGACCGTATTCGCGCCAGGATCGTTGCGCAGGAAGTCGCGCGCGCGGAAGTCCACGACGCGTCCGGTTGAAATTTCTAGGCCCAGCTCTCCGAGGCTGCACGGCAGCGCGGCCATGCGCTCGGCGATCTCCGTGTCTTCTCGGCAGGTCGCCAGGCGGATGAAGGCGTTCGCGTCTTTTGGGTCCACGACAGCCGAGTGGGGAACAGAGCGCTGGGAGACCTGGTCTCCGGGAGCCGGGCTAGACGAGAGTACGACCTTGCCGCGAGGGGCTCCCCTCCGCGCATGGAAGATGATGTTTTCTTGCAGCACCGCGTCGGCTCGGAAAGCTTTGCTGCGGCTCTCGAAGACGTGGATGCGCAGGAACGCCGACTCTTCCAACAGAAGCCGCCGGAAGGGACGGAAGTAGGGGCCGTTGCAAAAACTCCTCGGTGTGATTGCCACCAACTCACCGCCGGGTTCCAAGAGTCGCAGGGCCAGGCCCACGAATCCTGTGTAGAGATTGCTCGTCTCGATCCCCACGCTCCTAAGCCGAAGTCGCTCGCGCGAGTGGCTGCCGATCTTCCGATAGGGAGGATTTAAGATGGCCGCGTTGAAGCGCGGGGGGGCTGCATCGCCGAACAGGTTGCTTTCGATGGCGCTTGCGCCCGCCTCGATGAAGTCGCATTCGATGACATGACCGCGAAACTTCGAGCGCGAGCGGAGCGCTGCGGCCTCGCAGGAGCTGAACACGTCGCGCAGGCCCGAAAGCATCACGGGGTCCACTTCGTAGGCCGTCGCCTTGATGGATTGGGGCCCAGAACCGCGCGCAAGTGCTTCGTGGACAACAGCGGCCGTCAGCGAGCCGACTCCGGCGCCCGCGTCGAGCAGGCGGACTTCGGAGCCCAGTTCGCGGAACATGGAGGCCATGAACGCAGCCACGATCCCGGGGGTCATGAACTGTCCGAGGCTGGCCCGGCTGGCTTCGTTCAGCTCTGCATTGGCCCGCTCGCGGGTCGCGTCGGCTTCGGCGAGGAGCGCTTCGACGGTGGGCTGCATTGGTTAGACCCTAACAGAGGGCGAATTTCGCTTCGAGGCCGCTCCCAAGTGTTTCCGACGGCCGGGATCCATGCGGTGAAGGAAGCGGTCGCCGGAGTTCTCCGCAGGCGAACCGAGTTGCGCTGACCCGTCGGTTGGAACTGGGAGGCGCGCCTTCCATGTGCGCGTTGCGGGGGAACGGGACCTGGCACGCCCACCAGGACTCGAACCTGGGACCGTCGGATTAGAAATCCGATGCTCTGTCCAACTGAGCTATGGGCGCATGGGGCCGGGCGGGGGGCCCGGGTCGGGGAGATGGGACTCGAACCCACGACTCGTAGCACCCAAAGCTACGCCTCTACCAACTGAGGTACTCCCCGGGCCCGATGGGCGCGTGCAGAGGTTACGCCATGGAAGGGGCGC
>JBJHAV010000078.1:0-3218 GCA_050480685.1 Planctomycetaceae bacterium
TCAACTGACCACCGGCAAGCCGATGCGCATCCTTTCGCGGCCCGGCGCGCGCGCCAAGGCGCGCGAGTTCCTGCTCAGCATCGACACCGCCAAGAATCGCCCCGAAATCCACCGCGAGGAGGAAATCGAGTGGGAGCACGGCTCGGGCACACGCGTCGAACTCGAACTCGAGGCCCGCTACCAAAAGGGTCTGCGTTCGGTCGACATGTACCTGAAACAGACGGCCATCGCGAATCCGCACCTGACCCTGCGCTACACGGATCCGGGGGGCGAGGCGGTGGTCTACGACCGCGGCAGCAAGGAGTTGCCCGCGGAGACGATCGAGATCAAACCTCACCCGCACGGGGTGGAGCTGGGCATGTTGATCAACATGCTCAAGTCCACCGAGGCGCGCTCGCTGTCGGGCTTCCTCCAGGAGGAATTCAGCCGGGTCGGACCGAAGGTCGCCAAGGAGATCATCGCCACCGCCGGCAAGGGCCTGACCGAGAAGAGTTATCCCGCGCGCATCGCGCGCGAAGAAGCCGGTGCACTGCACGAGGCCATCGGAAAGACGCGCATTTCGGCCCCCTCCACCGACTGCATCGCGCCGATCGGCGAAGCGCTCGTGTTGGCGGGCCTCAAGAAGGAGATCGAAGCGGATTTCTACGCGGCGATCACACGCCCTCCGGCGGTCTACCGCGGCAATCCCTTCCAGGTCGAAGTCGGCATCGCCTACGGCAAACCGGGGGGTGTCGGCCTGGAGCTGACCGATGAGGGCCGCATCAAAAAAACCAAGGCCCAGATCGCCACCGAGGACCTGGTCGCCGGCGCCGACGAACCGGTGCGGGTGCTGCGCTTCGCCAACCGCGTGCCGCTGCTCCATCAACAGTCCGCCTGCGCGGTGACGAAGGCGGTCATTCAGACCAACTGGAAGAGTTACGGCTTGACGCACCCGCGCGGTGCCCTGCCGATCGGCCCCATGGCGCTTTTGGTGCACATCGCGAGTGTCTGGGTGCCCTTCACCAGCGAGTCCAAGGAGGCGATTGCCTCCTATCCCGAGATCCTGAAGGAAGTCCGGCTGGGGCTACAGGAGTGCGGCCGCAAGCTCGGCAGCTACATCCGCAAGGGCAAGCGCCTCCAGGCCGAATTCACCAAACGCAGCTTCATCGAGAAGTACATCCCCCACATCGGCATCGCGCTCCAGGAGATCCTCGACCTGGAAGCCGCCGATCGGGACCAGACCGTCGAGACCCTCGAGGACGTCCTGCACCGCTCCCGCAAGGTCTGATCCGCCATGGCCAAGAAAAAAGCCGCCCAGAAAGTCTCGAAGAAGGCCGCCAAGCGGGCAGAGCCCGGCCACACCGTCGAGAAGCTCCAGATCCGCCGCACGGCGGCCATGGACGACAAGGACACCAAGACGCTGCACCTGATCGAGAGCACCGCGAAACGCGTCTACGACACGATCCGGCGCCGCAGCCTGCCCGAATTGCGCTTCCCGGTGCGCTCCTTGCAAAACGTCGAGTACGACGAGTCCAAGGGCTACTTTGAACTTGGCAAGGGCCGCAAGGCGCGCGCCCTGTCGGTCAACACCGTGCGCTCGTTCGCGCAGACCCTGCGCCTGATGGCCGTCTCCAAGGAGATGGTCGAGAACGACGACTTCGCCACGAAACGGGAGGCCTACTACGTCTCCAAGAACTGGGGCGACTGCAAGTTCAACGACCAACCCGAGTCCGACGCGACCCTGGACGACATCGAGGCCTTGGCCAGCCTGGATGGTTTGAGCCGCGAACAACTGCGCTACTACCCGGAGGAACGCGGGGGCTCGGTGGCTGGCGAGCTGGTGGTGATCGACCGGGACCCGGAAACCTCCCGCGAAATCCGCATCGACTGCACGAACTTTGGCTCGGGTTCGTACGCGATCCCCCACTCGGTCGAACACCTCAAGTTCGAGACCAAGGCCAAGTTCGTGCTGGTGATCGAAACCGGCGGTATGTTCCAGCGGCTCAACCAACACAAGTTCTGGAAGAGCGCCCACTGCATCCTGGTGGAAATGAGCGGAGTCCCGACCCGCGCCACCCGCCGGTTCGTGCGCCGCTTGAGCGATGCCAAGAAGCTGCCGGTCTACTGCTTCGTGGACTGCGATCCCTACGGCATCGCCAACATCTACCGCACCCTGAAGGTGGGCTCGGGCAACGCGGCACACATCAATCGCTTCTTCTGCGTCCCCCAGGCCACCTACCTGGGGGTCACCCCCCAGGACATCCGCGAGTTCCGCCTGGAGGATGCCACCCACCCGCTGCAGCCGGTGGACATCAAACGCGCCAAGGATGCCCTCAAGAACGATCCGTTCTTTCGCTCCCACAAACCGTGGATTCAGGCAATCGAACAACTGCTCAAGATGGGAGTGCGCGCCGAGCAGCAGGCCCTGGCGAAGTGGGGACTCAACTTCGTAATCGAGGAGTACCTGCCGAAAAAACTCGCGAGTCCGGGCGACTTCCTGCCCTGACCCACCCCCGGCTGCCGGGGCGCCGCGGGCCGAAAGCCCGGGCCCCGTTCCCCGAGGGGGCGGACGAGCGAGATTTCCAAATGGCTGCTACGCTTCGCGGACCATGGGCAACGCCACGGCCCCCGGCATAGACCCCCTAAGCCCCATGAGCCGCCACCCCCGAGCCGGCCGCACCTTCGTCCGCTGGGGACTCGCCCTGGGGACCCTGCTGCTGGGCCTCTTGGCCGCCGAGACCCTGGCCCGGCTGTTTCCCCTGCTCGACGGGCGCCCCTACGACGCACAGGCGGTGCGCGCGCGACTGGCGGAAAACCTGGCGGCCGCCCGGGGTGTTGAAGTGCCCGGCGCCGCGACGACCCAGGAGGGTGCCGCGGGGGGTGAGCGGGCCTTTTTCCTGCATCCGTTTCTGGGCTGGGAGACCCGGCCGAACTACGAACAGACCGAACACCAGCTTCGCCGTGTGCGCGCCCTGGACCGCGACCGGCACTACCTGGTCATGGTCCTGGGCGGCTCGGTGGCCGGTTTCTTCGCGGACCCCGAAGCCGGGGCGCCCGGGGAACTGGCCCTTGGCCTGGAGCGCGATCCGCGCCTGGCGGGCAAACGGGTCGTGGTCCTCGGCCAAGGCCGCGGCGCCTTCAAGCAGCCCCAGCAGCTCAACGTGCTCACCTGGTCCCTGGCCCAGGGCCTGGTGCCGGACGCGGTCATCAATCTGGACGGCTTCAACGAGGTGGCTTTG
>JBJHAV010000078.1:3228-14373 GCA_050480685.1 Planctomycetaceae bacterium
CCCGCTCTACCCCTCGTTTCCCCAGTGGGCCAATCGACTGCGAGCCGCGGGTTTGGCGGCGGATTCGGACCTCGCCGATCGTGCCCGTGATACGCGGGAAGGCGCCGCGCGCCATGCGGAGCGCGCCCTCTCCGGTTCGCTCACTCGGAGCGCCTTCCTCGGCACCCTGACTGCCCGTCGCTCCGAGGCTGCCCGCGAAACGTGGCAAGAGCTGCACCGGGAGCTCCTGGTGGCGACCTGGGCCCCGCTCAAGGATTCTCCGCTGCTTGGCCCCCGTTTCGAGGGCGAGGGACCCGAGGCGATCGAACTGGCCGTCGAACTGTGGCGCGAAGCCAGCCAGGACATCGCCGCGCTCTGCGCCCGGCGCGGCATCGCCTATCTGCACGTTCTGCAGCCCACCCTGCACGATCCGGGAGCGAAACGCGTCAGCGAGGACGAGATTCGCACTGGCGGCGCCGCCTTCGAGTGGATCCAAGGGGTCCGGCAGGGGTACCCGCGCCTGCGCGCCGCGGGCGAGGCCCTCAGGGCGCAAGGTTTTCCCTTCTGGGATGCGTCACGCCTCTTCGCCGAAGTCGAGGAAACCCTCTACTACGACGCTTGCCACTTCAACCGCAAGGGCAATCAAATCCTGGCAATGGCCGTGGCCGATGCGTTCCTGGGGTCCTTGGCCGGGCACTGACTGGCCAGGACCTTCCTCGCCGCCGATCAGTAGGCCCGCGTCACGATCACGGCGATGTCGTCGCCGCTCATGACCCCCAAGCGCATGTTTCCGGCCGAGGTGTTGAAAGTGCGATTCGGCCCGCCGGAGTAGAGGTACACGGCGCCGGGGTTCGAGCTGGTGCGCGCCACGTAGACCACCCGATAGGGCTGGCCCCAGGGATCCCGCAGCCCGCCCTGGGAAGCGTCGCCGGTCGCCACATGGGTCGTGGTGCTGTTGATGCGCACCCCTTCCGTCAAGTACGGACCGCCCCAGTTCGGCAGCGAGTGCACGTTGCGGAAGAAGCAGGGGAACCCGATGAAGTCCTCGGCAACGTTGACCGTGGCCGAAAACTCGCCATTCGCCGGCCAGATTCCGGTGTCGACGTAGTACGCGTTGAAAGCCTTGGCGATGGTGGTCATGTCCACCTTGGCCCGGGCCACGCGGGACTTCTCCATCTGGTTGCTGATCGTCGGAACGAGGATGCCGGCAAGCAGCACGAGAATGCCGACGGCGGCCACGATCTCGAGCATCGAGAAGCCGGCCTTGGCGCTGGAGCGCGGGGTCATCGGGGATACTCCGGGTCGAAAAGGTCTGGGGACGGGGACGCTCTCCCCGGGTGCCCCCTTCGACCCGTACCGACCCCCGACTTGAGCCCCGCGGACTGGACTCCGACCCGCCCTTGACCCGATCCGTCGGTCAGCCTGCCCCGAAGGCCGCAGCCAACCGATCGAATTCGGCCGCGAGAGCAAAGTCCAGCTCCGTCAACCCCTTCGGATCATGGGTGCTGAGTCGGATCTCCACCCGGTTCCAGACGTTGCGCCAATCCGGGTGGTGGTCGAGCCGCTCGGCCGCCAGGGCGCCTGCGCTGAGAAATGCAAAGGCGTGCGCGAAGTCCTCGAAGCGCAGGGAGCGCTCGATCGCCCCCTCCATGAGGTTCCACGCCGGGTGCGCGGCCAACCGGGCTCGGACTTGCTCCACATCGAGCAGGGAGGGACGTGCCATGCCAGCAAGCCTCCCAGGGCCCGGACCCCAAGTCAACGGTCGAAGGTCCCGGAGCGCCCGGGACCCGCCCAACCGCGTTCAGTCCGCCAGGTTCACGGAGCGAACCCGCACCAAGGGCGACACGCCGGCGGGCACTCCCGTGAACGCGCTGCCGAAGGCGTCCTGGGCGTAGCCGGCCGCGGTCGGCAGATAGCCCCGCAGGACCAGCCGGTCGAGGGCCAACCCCCAGTGCCCGGGCAGCGGATCTGTGGCCAGGTACTCGCTGTTGTAGGCCTGCACGGCCAGGTTCAGTACGCGCAGTTGCTCGCGGGTGCGTTCCCGCCGAATGGGAGTCGGATCGACCACACGCACCAAATCATCGGCGTTGCCGAGCACCCCATCCGCCCCGGCGCTGCGCAGGGTCAATACTCCGCCCGCGTGCACGAACGCGTAGGGCCGCCGCCAGGCATCCAGGCGGTGAGCCGGATGCTGGGGATCGAGACCGGTGACATAGGGCCCGCTCCAACCCGCGACGCCGTGGGCACCGACCAGGCGATCCGCGTCGAGGGGCAAACTACCCGTGTCGCGCAGGTACTCGAGGCACGCCTGGGCCAACCGCCCGAGCTCTTCTTGGGTCGCGCGGCGCGCCTCGCGCTCGACACCCTTGGCGACCACAGGCACCGCGATTCCGGCCAAGATCGTGAGGATCGCCACCACGGCGATCAACTCGAGCAAGGTGAATCCACTTCGCCGCAAACCGTGTCGGTGGGTCGTCATAGGGCGTCGTACAGCCGGAAGACGGGCAACAGTGCCGCGAGCAGCAAAAACCCCACAGTCAGCGCGCTGAGCAGCAGCAACGTGGGCTCTAGGAACGCCAAGAAGCGCTTCACCCTGCGCGGCACTTCTTCGTCGTACCAGGCGGCGAGTCGCGCCAGACAGCCGTCCAGGTCGCCCGCGCTCTCGCCCACTGCGACGAGCTGCACGAGCAGCGGATCGGCCAAGGGCTCGCCTTCGAGTCCTTCGGTGAGGGTGTGCCCTTGCTGTGCCGACTTCGCCGTGCGGGCGAACACCGCCCCCATGGCGCGATTGCCGCAGGTTTCGCCGGCGATCGAGAGCACCTGGGCGATGTCGCATCCGGCGCTCTGCAAAGTCGCGGCCGTCGACGCAAACCGCGCCGTGGAGATCTGGCGCTGCACTCCGCCAAGGCCGGGCAGAGAGAGCAGGAAACGATCCAACGCTTCCGCGATGCGCGGCCGGCGCAGGAGCACGGGCAGCCCCAGGACCAGCGCACCAATGGGGAGCACAAACGCCGGCCACCAGGCGCGCAACAGCTCCGAGAGGCCGACCACCACTTGGGTCGGCATGGGCAGATCCTCGCTGCCACCGGGATAAATCGCGGCGAGTTTCGGCACCAGGAAGGTCAACATCAGCACCACGAGCCCCACCAGCGCCAGGCCCAGGATGGCCGGGTAAATCAAGGCCTGGCGGGCCGTGGAGCGCACACTCGCTTGCCACTCCAAGTTCCTCGCCACCCGTTCGAGCACGGTGCCCAGGGCGCCGGAGGCTTCACCCGCACGCACGGCCGCCCGGAAACTCGCCGGAAACGAAGCGGCTTCCACGTCCATGGCCTCGGAGAGCGAGGCTCCCTCGCGCAGTCCCGCCAAAACCCGTTCGATCACGCGCCGCACTCCCGCGCGCGGCGACCGGCGAGCGATCGCTTCGAGGGCTTCGAGCAGCGGAACACCGGCCTGGATCGTCACAGCCAACTGGGAGGCGAAGTGAATCACCTCGGCGGCTTTCATGCGGCCGCCGGCCTGGGAGATGGCCGTGGCGCGCAGCAGAGTCAAACCGCGCGCTTCGATGCGCTCGTCGAGTTCCTGCAAACTGGCGGCGACCTCGCGACCCTGTCGCGTGGCCCCCTCCAGGGTCAGGGCGACAAAATCGAAGGTCTTCACGCCGCCCGGCGCTCCCCCGCCTCGAAACGGTGCGTCCGGCAGGTGCGCTCGACCTCGGACATGCTGGTCAAACCTGCGCGCACCAGTCGCTTGCCGTCCTCTTCGAGCGGCACAAAACCGCCTTCAAGGGCCAGTCTGCGCAGGGTGGGCAAGTCGGTACCGCGCCGCAGCGCATCCTCCATGCGTTCGTCCGGCAGGAAGAGTTCGCTGACAGCCACGCGCCCGTGGTAACCCGTGTGATGACAACGGGCGCACCCGGCGGGCTCGCGCGGAGTGCCCCCGTCCGGACCGAGCCAGGCCGCCGCCCGCCCATCGAGCACCGCCGGGGTGCTGCATGCAGAGCACAGGCGTCGCACGAGCCTCTGGGCAAGCACTCCGATCAGGGCGTCTTCGACCAAAAACGCATCGACGCCCAGGTCCACCAGGCGCGGCACGGCGCCGATCGCGCTGTTGGTGTGCAGGGTGCTGAGCACCAGGTGGCCCGTCATCGATGCGCGCACCGCCATGCGCGCCGTTTCGACATCACGGACCTCTCCCACCAGGATCACATCGGGATCCTGACGCAGCAGCGCCCGCAGGCCCTCTTGGAAACCAAAACCCACGGCTGTGTCCACCTGGCTCTGGCGCACGAGCGGCATGCGGTATTCGATCGGGTCCTCGATCGTCGCCACATTGAGCCGCATCGCGTCCACCAGCGAGAGCAACGAATAGAGGGTTGTGGTCTTGCCGGATCCCGTGGGGCCCGTGACGAGGAACAGACCATGGGGGCGAGCCGCCACCCGTTCGAGCAGGGCCACGGACTCGCTCGAAAAACCCAGCTCCGGCAAACGATGGGCTCCCGAAGAGCGGTCGAGGACCCGCAATACGAGATTCTCCCCATCAGCCACGGGCCGAGTCGACACACGTAGGTCGTAGACCTTTCGATCGACCTTGAGTCGCATGCGGCCGTCCTGGGGGCGACGGCGCTCGGCGATGTCGAGCCGCGCCATGATCTTGACACGGGAAATCAGCGCTTCGATCAGACTGCGCGGCAGATTTTCTCCGGCGGTCAGGATGCCGTCGATGCGGTAGCGCACACGGGCGACATTTTCCTCGGGCTCGATGTGCACATCCGTTGCGCCGCGCAGGACGCCGTCCACGAGCAACGCCTGGGCGAGTTCCTCGATCGGTGCCCCATCGCGTTCCGCGCCGGCCTCCAGGGCACCCAGTAACTCGCTCACCCGATTGGACGTCTCGGGCAAGAACCGGCGCGCCAACTCGGCAAGTTCTTCCTCCGGAATCACCGCCAGGGCGAGCGGCAGCTTGAAGCGTTCGCGCAACTCGGCCACCCGCACCGGGTCGAAGGGGTCGACCATGGCGACCAGCAACTCGTCCCCCTGCATGGCGATCGGCATGGCACCGTGCTCGCGCACGAAGGTCGCGCTGATGGTCGAGAGCAAGAGCGGATCGGGATGGGCGCTGGAAGCATCCAGTAGCGGCAGTCCGAGTTGCTCCGAGAGCAAACGCGCCACCGAAGAAGAATCGACGAACCCCAGGGAGAGCAGAATCGCTCCCAGGGGCCTATAGGCCCGCTTCTGCTCGGCCAGGGCCACCTCCAGTTGCTGGGGTGTGATCAAACCCTGCTGGAGCAGCAGGTCCCCCAAGCGCATGGTAGGACGTGCGTTCACCACGGGGAGACTTGACCCTCCTGGGTCGAACGCACTCCGCTGCGACCGAGAGTATCGACGTAGGCCCGGCGCATGGCGCGCACGATGCGCTCGGATTCGGGGTCGTCCACCACCCTCGGAGTCAGGAAAACGATCAGCTCGCGCTTTTGGCGCTCATCGTCGTCACTGCGGAACAGGCGCCCGATCAAGGGAATACGCGCCAATCCCGGCACTCCGCGGTCGATCTCGCGCCGGCGATCCTGCATCAAACCTCCGAGCACCACCGTCTCGCGGTCGCGCACCTGGAATTCGAGCCCGATCGTGCGGCTGTCGATGATCGGGATGTCCTGGAAGGTGTCGACCACCTCGCTGAACACCTGATCGACGCGCAGACGGATGTATCCGCCGTCTTGCAAGAGAGGCGTGACTTTCAGCCGCACCCCCGCTTCCTTGAACTGCACCTCTTCGAGAGTCTGGGTGCCGATGCCGCCGGTGGTGCCGGTGGTCGTGCTCGTGACCTGAATGTAGGGCACCTCACGGATGACCGCGATCTCGGCTTCGGTTCCCGAAAGCGCCAGGATGCGCGGCGAGCTGACCAAGTCGGTGCCCACGTAGCGACTGATGGCGCGGATCGTCGCATCCACCGATCCGCCCGGCGACGTCAATGTGAACCCGAAGGGCAGCTCGTTGTTCGCGAGCTCCTGGACCAAACCCAGGGCCGTTCCGTCCCAGCTTCCGTTCAGCTCGCCGCCGATCCCGAACTGAAAACTCTCGCCCAGGGTGACTTCGAGAATGCGCGCTTCGACCAGGATCTGGGCCGGCAGGCGATCGGCCTCTTCGAGGAACTGGGCCAGCTCCTCCAGTTCACGGCGCGGACCGCTGGCCACTACCAGGCGAGCCGCTGCGTCCACCACGAGTCGGGTGGAAGGCCCCACCAGGGCCCGCAGGCTCGTCTCCACATCCTCGGCGCGCGCCGAACGCAGGCGGAAACTCGCCCGCAGCACGTCCAAGTCGCGATCGAGCACGATGCTGTAGCGGCCCGAAGCACGCTGCTCCAAACGCAGGCCGTGTTCCTCCAGCAGCCCTTGGAAAGCGTCCGCCAAGTCCATTTCGGGCAAGGACACATCCACGGGTCGACTCAGGTCCAACTCGCTGGTCCAGCGGATGCCGGCCCGTTCGGCGAGTTCCGTAAGCAAGCCCCCGAGGGAACTCCCACGGACCTCCAGGCGCTGCAAACGCTCGCCGGTTTCGAGGCGCGCGGATACCGGCCGGGCGGGCACCGCGTCCAAGTGCGAGCTGGCGGGTATCACGCCCACCTCGTCGGCCCACTCTTCGGGGTAGTCCTCGCCAATGTGCAGCGGCAGGCTCTGGGCATCCACGCGCCAGCGTCCCTCGCGTTCGGGGATCGGAGACTCGAAGGCGCGGCATCCGGCCAGCGCCAACAGCAGGGGGGCAAGGATCGCTCCGTTCACGTGCTTTCGATTCATCACTGGACTCCTTGCCAAGTCGCGCCGCGCCCGGAGGGGAAGGCGGCAGACGGGCCGCGCCCCATGGGCAAGTCCACCCGCTGGCGGGACGCCCCGTTCACGAACAGGCCTCCCGCGCCGTCCACCTCCGCCAGGGTCCAACCGGTGCCTGCCAGTTCCTGGCCGACGCGCACGGAGCCACCCTCGAAGAGCAAGCTGTCACCGGAGCTGGAGAGCAACACTCCGCGCAGGGGATGGCGGCTGAAGAAGTCCTCCAGTCGTTCCCGGGCGTTTCGCGGTCCACCTGCGGCGCTGCGCGTGGCCGTGCTCGCGCGCTCCACGGGCAACACTGCGGGAAGCGGTGCGCTTTCCACCGGACGACCCAAACCGCGTTCGAGTCGCTCCAGCGCCGCTTCGATGGATCCGAGCAGTCCGCTCGGACGCTCCTCCGGCATCGCCGCCGCACCGGCGTTTTCGATGGACGCCCGCGCGCCGAAGCCCGCGTGGAACACAACGTCACCGGCTTCGTAGCCGGCCACTGGGCCCCCGGACAGGTCTCCCTGTGAGACCTCCCCGGATCCGATCAGGCGCGGCACCGCCGCCGCGGCCGCGAGCACCGTCAATGCGCCGACGGCAATCCACTGTTTGGTGTGTTCCATGGGAGCTTTCGCGGGTCTTGGACTCAGGTGTTCCAGCGGTGGACAAGGCGCGCCACCAGGCGGAACTCGAAGGTTCCTTCGCCTGTTTCCGCGCGGTCTGTTTGGCTCGGTACCGAGAGCACCAATTCGATGGGTTCGATCGGACCGAGCAGTTGGGTCACCCGGCGCCGCAGGTCCTCGAGTCGTTCCGGTTGGGCGTACCCCGCCAATTCAACGACACGTTGGCCGAGGGGCAACACGGCGCGGTTGTCCTCGCGGGGAGCAGCCGGCCCGACCACCAGGCGAGTCAGCTCCACGCCGCTCAGCCGCGCCGCTTCTTCGATGGCCGCCTCCGCCGCCAGGGCCGAGCCGTCCAGGGGCAAGAGCGGTTCGATGCGCGCTTGCAAATCCCGGATGCGTTCGAACGCCCCTTGGCGACGGAAGGCGTGCAGCTCCGCGACGATCGACGCGCGCTCGGAAACACGCGCTTCGAGCCGCACCCGCGAACCTTCCAGGGTTTGCGCCCGGGCCCAGGGCCACGCCAAGGCGACCATCGCGAGCAAAGCAATACCGAAGGGAACGAACAGCCAAACGTCCCGTTCGACCCCGAGATCACTGATCCTGCGCATCGCCGGCTCGCCTCCAGCCGAGATTCATCTCAAAGGACACACCTTGGCCGCGCTCCACACCATCGGGACCGGGTGCCATCTGGATGCCTGCGGCCCAGGGCTCGGCCTCCAAACGCCGCGCGGAAAGCGTCAAACCGCGCAGGGCCGGCACCGGTGCTCCAAGCGCGCGGCCGACCACACGCACGCCGGAGCTGTCGAGGTGCAAACTGCTGAGCTGGGCCGTGCCCTGGAATGCGCGCTGCAGGTCGGCCAAGGGCCGTGCGAGCGCAAACCCTTGGCTGTGGGCGGCGACGACGGTGTCGACGCGGGCCACGAATGCCTCCACGGCCGCGCGTGCTTGTGCGCGCTCGTGGACGAGTTCCGCTTCGTCCGCGACCGATCGCCGCAGCAACGCAACCTCCTCCGTCAAGGCCAGATTGGCGTGGCGCTGATCCAAAAACACCTGGGCGCTGATCAGCACCACCAGGGCTGAAAGTGCGGTCGCCAGGCGGCGACGGGCCTGCGCCCGCGAGCGCCCGCCCCAAAGATCCAACTGGAAGGGATGCCGTCCGCGGGCGAGCAGCAGCGCGTTGCCGCGCGCTTCGTCACCCTCGCTCCCATTGTTCGCGACCTGCCTGACAACCGCATCGGGCAGCACGCCGGCAAGGGTGTGCGCGAGCACCTGGGCCCGCGACGCGGCGAGCCCGAGCAGCGCCACCTGGCGCACGGACCGCCCGTGGTGGTGTTTGCGCCAATGGGATTCCATCGAGCGCAACTCGTGCACCAAACTCGCGCCCAGGGAAACCGAACGCGATAGGTCGCCGGCGAGCACACTTTGCAGCACCAGGCGGCGGCCATCGGCGACGAGGCTGACGACGACCTGATCCGGTTCGACCGCCACGACGATCGTGCCGCCGTCGAGGTCCTCGACCCCTCCCAGGGCGGCACCCAACTGCGCGAGGGGCGAAGCCTGGGCCCGCTGGGGCGACCAGCCGGCCGCGGTCAAGGCGCCGAACAGCTCCAGGGTGCGTTGTTTGGGAGCCGACACCAGCAACCAGGCGCTGCCACCTTCCTTGGCCTCCGCTCCGAGCTCCAGGGCGGCCCAAAGCGCTTCCCCCTGCACCCATTGGGCCGCGCGGCGCGCGAACACTTCGCGCAGGCGTTTGCGCGGCAGAGCCGGCAATTGGACGAGTCGCTCCTCCACCAATCCCCCGCCGAGGAGCAGCGCGATCCTGCGCGCGCTTCCGCCGGCCGCTTCCCTGGCCGCGCGGGCGGCTTCCACCAGGGCCCGCGGCGACGCATCCTCCGGGACGGCGCGACCGTACCGGCAGACGCCCCGGCGATCGCGCTCGGCCCACTCCACCTGTCCGACGGAGAGGGCCAAAACGGCTTCGCCGCTCTCGGGCGTTCGCGGGCGACCTGAGGGCGCGGTCGTTTGGGGTGCTTGCGGTTCGTTCACGGCGAAATGCGCAGCTCGAAGAGCTTCGATTCGCCTTCTCGACCCGCGCCCGCGCCCCCTTGAGGTGCGAAATCCACCCGGCCTGGCTCGGGGCCAGGTTGGGGACGGCTCAAACCCCGATCAGAGGGGTTGTTCGTAGAAACGATAGTGCGAGCGACCCATGCCCACGCGCTCGTACACCCGCTGGGCGCGTGTGTTGTCCGTTTCCACGTAGAGCCGCAAGCCGACCACATCCCCCGCGGAACGGGCCTCGCCCAGCACGGATGCGTGCAGCGCCTCCCAAACCCCGCGGCCGCGCGCATCCGGCTCGACAAACACCGACTGGATCCACCACCACCAGCCGCTGCGCCAATCGCTCCACTCGCGCGTCACGAGCAAACCACCCACCGCTCGCCCGTTCAGTTCGGCGATGCGGTACACCCCCCGGGCCGGGTCGGCGAATACGGCCGCGACCCCGGTCGCCAGCCGCTTCGGATCGAGCTCGAGCCCCTCGGACTCTTGGGCCAAAGCGAGGTTCCAGGCGGTCAGAAGCTCCGCGTCCGCGGGCGTGGCCGCACGGACGCGCACATGGGTGCTAGGCGGGGTCGGGTGGCTCATGGGCGGGTCCTCGGACCGCGCCGAACATGGCCGCGCGCGGGCCGCCGGTCAAGCCAGGGGAGCGTCGAACTCCACGGCCAGCCCAGTTTCGCCGGCCTTCAGGCGTTGGGCGCGCACCAGGCGCCCGCGCGCCACGCAGGGTCGCCCGTTGCGCTCGAACTCGACTTGCACGCGCAACTCGCCGCGCGCCGTCACCAAGAGCCCGTTGGAGGAGAGGTTGGTTCCCTCGGATTCGATGGATTGGGCATCGATCACGAGGCGCACCGGTTGGCGAAAGGGCAAACGCTGCTCGCGCCGGCGTTCGTCCTCGGCCGCGGCACCACCCGCGGCGGCGGGTTCGGGCTGTTCGGGACTCTCCACGCCCAGGGGAATCGGACCGGGCAGCCCCGGCCCTGGAGCAGCGCGCGGCGGGCGTCCCCGAAAGGCGACAGGGCCGGGGGCACACGACCACCGGGAAGGACGCCTGGGCCCCCGCGCGCGCCGCCGGGGGCTCACCGGGCGCCTGGCACGGGATTCGCTCTCAGCTCGGCTGCCCGGCACTCCGCCGGGCCGGACCGCGGGCCCGCAGCCCCGAGGAGCCCCAGCAACGATGCAACGCAGACACCACGCGCGAATCGCCCTCATGGGCCTCGTACTTCTCGGCGCGAGCGCGGCCGCGCCCGCCCATGCCCACGGCAAGGGCAAGGGCCACCCGGCGCCCGTGATTCAGCCGGTAACGCCCGGCTACGGGGGTGTTGGGCACGGCCCGCGCTACGGCCCCACCCGGCAGGTTTGGGTGCCGGGGGCGTGGGTTCACGAGACACGGCGCACCTGGGTGCCGGGCCGGTCGGAGCGGGTGTGGCAACCGCCGCGCTTCGAGACGCGCTTCGACTTCTGCGGGCGGGCCTTCCAGGTGCAGGTCTCCGCGGGGCACTGGACGACGATCCACCATCCGGGCTATTGGCAGGAGCAAACCGTGCGCGTCTGGCGCCCCGGCCACTGGCAAACCGTCCGCCGCTGCCCCCCGCGTGACGCTTATACACAGCTGCCGCTGCCGACGAGCAGCGCCGGGTAGAGCGGGGTGGGGCCCGGATCAGTCAAAAAGGGGGGGGGGGG
>JBJHAV010000079.1:0-14363 GCA_050480685.1 Planctomycetaceae bacterium
GGCGTGCCGGGCGCCGCGCCCGGCTCGAGCGAACCGACCGCCGCACGCCGCGAACGCAGCGCCGGCAGCGCCCGCAGCAGCGCATCGCGGCGGGAGCGATCCTCCTCCGCAGGGAGCAACAACAGGGCCGTTGCCGCGTCAGGAGCTCGCACCGCCGCGCCACCCTGCGCCGGGGCCTTCGGGTGACTCGCGCCGAATCGGGCGCGCGGCCAAACCGCGCCGGGCGCGGGCAGCCCGGATGCGGTCCCCGGCCGCCTCGGCCGACACCAAAAGCCGCTGCCAGGTGGCCCGGTCCGCCCCGGGTGCGGCCGCCGCGCGCTCCCGCGCGAAGAGCGCCAGCAAACCGCGGCCCGCCGCATCGTGCACCCGAGCGAGCAACTCGAAGCCCCGGGCCGTGCCGCGCGCTTCGGCAAAACGCGCCGCGTGTTCCAGGGCCCGATCGAGGCTGCCCTCCTCCAAGGCGGCGAGGGCGCACCAGGCCCGTCCTCGGCCGTGGGGCACAAGGGCCTGGGCCGACTCCGCCAGGGCGAACAGGTCGACGGGCTGTCCGTCGAGCCAGCGGGCCAGCAGCTCGGCCTCCGCGGCGAGGCAGCCCCCGCCGCCGCCCAAGACCAAACACTCCGCCGCGAATCGGCGCCCCCGGCGCGCGGCCGATCCGGACGACACCCCGAGGCGACGGCGATATTCCGCCCGCAGGGCCGCCAGGAGCGCCCGCGCCATTTCGAGCCGCTGCACCTGCTCCAACTCGGCCACGAGCCGCGGGCTCGCCTCGGTGCGCACCTGCGCCGCCGGCGCGCGCTCCAGGAACCCACGCGCACTCAAACGCCCGCGCATCAGGGCCGCCACGAGCAGGCGCCGCCGCGCAGCCTCCGAAGGGTCGAGCACACGATCGAGGCCCGCTTCCGCGCCGAACCATCCGAACCCATCGCCTCCCAAGAACTGCTTCACGGGATCTCCTCCGCCGGAGGACCCGACGGCAACAAAGTGTCGAGGGCGCGCCGGGCACGGCGGCCCAGCTCGCTGAACGTGATTCCGAGGCTCGCCGCCAATGCTTCCGGCGATTCGCCGTCGAGCACCACCCGGCAAAAGGCCTCCCGTTCGCCCGCGGGCAAGCGGTGGAAACGCGCCAGGGCTCGCCCGTCGATCGGGCCGGGCAGCGCCGGCCCCGCGACCTCCGACGCCAAACCGTCGAGGGCATCGTCCACGCACTCGGCGAGCCAGCGCTCCAAACCGGGTCGACCGCGCCACAGGGGCGCGCGGCTCGCCACCACGGCCAGTGCGCGGGCCAGGGCCCGGTCCGGATCGACCAGCAGCCAGCGCTCCCGCGCCCGCGCGCACACCCGCGCGCCAAGTCCCAGCGGATCCCCGTCCGCCAGGCGCGCCAAAACCTCCTCGGGCGCCCCCAGGGCCAAGAGCTCCAGGGCCGGGGGCGAAGCCGCCGTGTTCGCGGCGGAACCGGGGGCAGAAACCTGGGTGGCGATCGTCGCCGGGGGCAGGGGACGGGAAGACATCGGCAAGCACCTCCGACGCCAGGCTAACGGTCGCCGCCGATTCCGGGTCCCGGGCGCCCCCGTGGCCCGATCCCCGGGCCCTGGGGGGCCCCGAAGCCGCCATTTTCCCCACTTTCCCCGGCGCCAGATGGCGGACCGCCGCGCGGAACCCCCATGGGCCCAGGGGGCGCGGACACTAGCATCCACGCGAGATCGCCGGCTCCCAGCCCTGCACAGCCCCCCCACCCCAGCCCCGTCCCCCACCCCTCCCCCCTTGGAACAACTCCTCGCGAATCGCACCGGCGTGATCCTCGGTGTGGCCAACAAACGCTCGATCGCCTGGGCCTGCGCGCGCGCGCTTTCGCAGCAGGGCATGCGCCTGGCGCTGACCTATGTGGGCGAGCGCCTCGAAAAGGGGGTCCGCCAACTGGCGGAGGAACTCCCGGGCTCCATCGTGCTGCCCTGCGACGTGACCGACTCGGCTTCCATGGACCAGGCTTTTGTCCAGTTGCGCGAGGAGTTCGGGCACCTGGACTTCGTGTTGCACGGGGTCGCCTTCGCCAAACGCGAGGAACTGCAAGGCAACTTCTTCGACACGACCAAGGAGGGCTACCAGGTGGCCCACGACGTGTCGGCCTACTCGCTGACGGCGATCACGCGCCGCGCGTTGCCGCTGATGGAGGGCCGCGACGGATCGATCGTGACCCTGACCTACATCGGCTCCGAACGGGTCATCGAAAACTACAACGTGATGGGCATCGCCAAAGCGGCGCTGGAGGCCAGCGTGCGCTACTTGGCCCACGACCTGGGCCCCAAGGGCATCCGCGTCAATGCCATTTCCGCCGGCCCCGTGCGCACCCTCTCCGCGTCGGGCATTCAGGGATTCAGCGAGATCCTCGACCACATCGCCAGCCGCGCGCCCCTGCGCCGCAACATCGAAGCCGACGAGGTCGGCGATGTTTGCGCCTTCCTGGCGAGCCCCATGTCGCGGGGCATGACCGGCACCACCCTCTACGTGGACGCCGGGTATCACATCATGGGTGTGTGAGCGCGCCGCGGCCGCGGGTGCGGCTGCGGGCCCTCTGTGCGGGCCTGCGCCGCCGCGGCCATCAGTGGCGGTGCACGTAGGCGCTGGTGAGCGGCTGCGCCATGGCCGCCAGGGCCGAACGGCGCACACGCTGGAAGAAGGCCCAGAGCAGGAGCAAAGCCAGGATCCAAGCCGCCCCCTGGTGCACTAGGTCCGGGCCGAGGTGCAGGGCTTCGCTGACCCTGGCCCCCGGTTCGATGGCCCACCAGGCGTAGAGCGCATCCAGGCCGCGCCCGAGCAACAAGGTCACCACCGCCAGCGCTCCCAAATGGACCCAAGCGGCCGGCGCACCGAGCAGACGGCGCAGGAACAGGAAACTGGCCGCGTTGAGGGCCGGCGCCGCCAGCAAGAACACCAGCGCGGCGCCGGGTGAAAGGCCCTTGAGCACGAGCGCCGCCGCGATCGGTGTCGCCGCCGCCGCGCAGAGGTACACCGGCAAGCCGACCACGAGCATGGCCAGGTAGGCGGGCCAGCCCGACCAGGCCGGGTGGGCGAACAGTTCCGCCGGCAAGAGCGCCGCGAGCGCTCCCGCCGCCGCGATGCCGAGCACCAGAGCCGGACCCAGGTCGTCGATCAGATCGACGAACCCGTAGCGCAGGGCCCGCAGCGCACCCGGCCCGCGGCCGCCGGGAGCGACATCGAGGGCCGCGACCTCGCCGTGTGTTTCAGGGTGGCACGGATCGTGGACGTGCCCGTCGGCCAGGGGCAGGCCGCCGTGACTGCAGGTCTCGGGCGGCGGCGCCGGCTCCGGCTCGACGTGTTTCCCGCGCCGCGCGAAGGCCGCCACCGCGCCGCCGGTCACGAGCGCCGACGTCACTGCCGCCGCGGGACGTGCGACGGTCATGAGCGGATCGAAGAGCGCGTAGGTAGTCGCCACCGAATCGGCGCCCGTCTCGGGGGTCGCGATCAGGAACGCGCTGGTCGCTCCGCGCCCCGCACCCGCTTGGCGCAGGGCCGCGGCCATGGGCAACACCGCGCAGGAACAAAGCGGCAAGGGCGCACCGAGCACCGCCGCCAGACCCACCGAACGGGGCCGTTCGCCCGCGATCAGGCTGCGCACACGCTCCGGCGGCAGCCACACCGCGATGGCCCCCGCCAGCAGGCAGCCGAGGAGCAGGTACGGCGCGAGCCCGATGAACACCGCCGCCATTTGTCCGCCGATCTCGGCCAGGGCCAAATCCCCGAGCAGCGGCACGAGCCCCGCCATGGCGATGCCCACGATCACCAGCAGCCAGCGCCAAAGGCGGCTGCCCGCGCCGTGGAAGACCTCGGGCAGAAGCTCGAACAGCGCCACGTAGAGGAAGGTGCCGCAGGCAAAGGCCGTGAGCAGCTCGGCCCACATCCCAAGGCCGGCGGCCACCTGCGCGCCCAAGAGCAGCCCGAGCGGCGCCACGCAGGAAAAGCCGAAGATCACCACCAAAGCGCGCCGACCGGGCAAGCGCGCGAGGCGCAGCAGCGAGCCCAGGGAAAATCCCTCGGTGCCCTTGTGCAGGAGCATCGCGCTCCAAAGCGCCCAGTGTTCCGGCCGAGCCGAGAGCCCGGCCAAACCCAAGCCGGTCAGCAACGCGTGGATCGAGAGCGCCAGCAACGCGGCGCGCCAGGCCAACTCGTGGGTGCCGCCGTAGCCCTTCGAGGTCAACCAGGGCCCGATCCAACCGCGCTGCACGCCCCACAGGCCGATCAAACCGATCAGCACCGTGCCTAACTTGATCAGGGTCCAGAGGGTTCCGCCGAAGAAGTGCCCGTCGCAGTCCTCCCCCGCTGCGTGCGCGTGCAGGTGCCCATGGTGGTGCCCATGGCCGTCCGCGTGCAGGTGCACGCCCATCAGCTCGGGCAGCAGGTGCAAAAACACGCTGCCCAGGAAGATGCCCGCCGAAAGCGCCACCAGGGCGTGCAGCCCCGCTTCGCTCCAACGGCGCGCGAAGGGCAAAAGTCCGCCGAAGGCCACCGCTCCGAAAAGCAACGAGGCCAGCCAGAGCGTGTCGGCGGTCATGGGAGGTGGAGCGGGTGAGCGGAGTGGGACGGCGAAGGACCGTCGGGGTCGAGATGCCCGCGGGCCGCCCGGGGTTCCCCCCGAGCGGCCCGCGCAGCCGTTTCCGAAGGAACGCGGATCCTAAAGGCTCCGCGATCGGGGCGGATCAGAACTTCCAGCCGACCGTGAGCGCGACCAGGTGATCCATGCGCTTCTTGCCGCTGGCCGGGGAGTTGTCGTAGTCGAGCACGTACTGGAGCTGGGCGAACATGGCCTGGGTCAAGGCCATGCGCACGCGCGAGTCCTTGCGGGCCAGGATGTCGTCGCCGTCCTCCAGGCTTTGGAAAACCTCGGCCTTCTGGAAGAAGGAGAGACCCTCGCGGATCTCCCAGCGCACGTCGGAAGCTCCGCGGGCGGAGATGTAGTCGTTGTCGTCCTCGGTTCCGACGAAGTCCTCATTGACGTAGGCCAAACCGGCTTCCAGCGCCCAGGCCAGGTCCTCGCGCTCGTAGAGCTGATAACCGGCGCCAGCACCGGCGGTCCACCGCAGGCGCAGATTGGCGATCTTGTCGTAGGCGCCGCTGCTGGCGGCGTAGAGGAACAGGCGCTCGGTCAGGAAGTAGTCGTACTTGGCTGAACCGCCGAGCTTGCGCTCCGAAAGGATGCGGTCACCGCCGCTCTCCTCCTTTTGGTCCGCGTAGTTCCAGTAGCCGTCCAGGGTGTAGCGGTCGTTCTCGCGGCGCAGTTGGGCGTCGGCGTTGGCGTTCGCGGTGCGCCGGTTCGTGTTGCCGCTGGAGACGCTCGCGCCGATCGAAACGGAACCCGTCCAGCGCGGAGCGGTGGACTCGTCGGCCACGGCATCGGCCGCGTCCTCGACGGGGGTGAGCATAGGGGCGGCACTCACTGCCGGCGCAGGCGCGATGGCGATCGGTGCGGGGGCCTCGATGGGGGCCGGAATCAGACCGGCGCTGATCAGAGCCGGCACGGCGAGCAACAGGGAAACACTCATGGGGGGATGGACTCGGTGGGGATTCGATCGGTAATCGCGCGGACGGGCGGCTCGAATCGGCGCCGGGAATCGGGCCCGCGGGGGCGAAGAGGATAACGAGCCGGGCCTGGCCGCGTTACTTCCCCGTGGGGCGGAAGGGCCGGGAGAGCCAGGGGCTGCCGGCCAGGCCGAATCGCAGGGGCAGTTCCCGTCCCTTGGTGAGGCCGATGCGCGAACCTCGCGCGATCGGCGCCGGGAGCCGGGACCGCGGCCCGCGCTCCAGGCGCAACTCGCCCACATCCAAGGCGCAACCGTCGTGCCGGGGGCCGATTTCGAAGGCCACCACCAGGTTGGCCGGTCCGGCGCAGAGCCGCCTCGGGGGCACCTCCCCGCGCCGCTGGGCCATGGCAGCCAGTCCTTCGAGGGGCTCCACCGCCCGCACCAGCACCGCTTCCCCGCGCCCGGCCCGACCGCTGACCACGTTGAAGCAGTGGTGCAGCCCGTAGATGCGGTAGACGTAGGCCGCCCCGCCCGCCAAAAACATGGAGGCGTTGCGCGCAGTAGGACCGCGGGCGCTGTGACTGGCCGGATCACCTTCGGACAGATAAGCCTCGGTCTCGACGATTCGCCCCACCAGTCGCTCGCCGGGCCGCTCGTGTACCAAGAGGCAGCCGATCAGGGCGGGCGCGAGGGTTTCCGCGTCCGAGGAGAGCCAGCGCCTCGATGGCACACGCGCGCGGCTCACGGCAGGCCCCCGCCGAATGCCAACAGAGCGTTGATGCACAACATGGGCAAAGCGACCGCCACGCCGAAGACCACCGCCGTGCGCGACAGGGAGCGCATTTGCGGATCCTCCGGGTCGAGTTCGGGATCGAGCCGCCCCAGGCGCGCGCGCAGCTCGTAGCGCGCCTCCAGGGCGATCTGCACGAGCAGGAAAAGCAACACCGCCGGCCACAGGCGCACCAGCAGCGGCGCCGGATCCCCCCGCACCCAAAGGAACATGCCGGCGATGCCGAGCGCGTCCCCCACGGAACTCATCACCCCCTTCCAAAGGGGCGAACCCGCGCGCCCGTCGCGCACGCGCGAGTAGAGCGCTCCCGCGGCATAGAAGCCGATGTACAGGTAAACGAGGACGACAACCACGGAGAGGTGTGCGCCTACTGCTGCCTACGTTCGCTCCGGACGGCAATTCCCCGCGGAGCGGCGGGCGCCGTCGGAGGCACCCCGCGCGGCACCCTTCCGGCCGGAACCCTTGGCGGCCGGCAGTTCTTTCTTGAAGATCAGGAGGTGTTGAAAACCGCGCAGGAAGAAGTTGCCCTCGGCCGCGGCGCGGTGGAAGGCAGGGCGTTCGAGCTTGCGGTTGCCGCGCACCACTGCGATGTGGTCGACGGCCCGAAAGCGCCGCTCCAGTTGAACGAAAAAGCGCGCGCCGATGCCGACGAATCCGCGGCCCTTCTTGAAACTGTCCGAGACGTAGACCGCCAGGTAGCGCCGATCGGCGAGCACGCGGGCGATCTCGCCGAACACGGCTTCCATGGCGTCGAAGTAGTCGTCGCCGAAGGCATCGAGCTTGCCTATGCAGCGCGGATCATCGGAGTAATCCAGGTGGGTCGAATAGGGCGGATCCATGAACGCGAAATCGACGCTCCCATCCTCCAGGGGCAGGGCGCGGGCATCGGCCTTTTGGATGTCCTCGCGGCGGGGCAGGAGGTCGAAGCCGATCCCCTCGCGCCCGAGGTCCGCCGCCACGTCCACGGTCGTGCCTCCGCCGGCGAAGGGGTCGAGCACCCGGTCCCCGGGCCGCGTGTAGCGCTGCAACAGATTCCAGACCACGTAACTCGGCGTTCGACCGGCGTAGCGCGGATCCCCGTGCACCTGCTCCGGGTCGTGCTGCTGGGTCGGGTGGTGCCAAAGGGTGGTGGTCTGCAGCTTGGGCGGGCCGGGCGCGCGGGGGTGCATGGCGCCAGGGTACGGGGCGGCGGGGCCAAGCGATGAGTCGCCCCGCGGCGATCGAGTTGGGAGCGCTCGACGGCGCCTGCCTTCGGGCCTTGGGCCGCGGGCCGGCGGCGGGCGTCCCGGCGGGCGCCGGCCTGCTCCTGGCCCACGGGGCGGGCAGCGATTGGGACGAACCCGCCTTGACCGGGGTAGCCGAGGGCCTCGCGGCAGCCGGGCACCGGGTGCTCTGCCTCAGGTGGCCGTACCGGGAGCGGGCCGCGCGCGAGGGCCGCCGGCGCCCGCCCGAACCCCTACCGCGACTAGTCGCCCAAATGGCCGCGGCCCTGGCGGCCGCGCGGGCCGCCTGGCCGCAGTGCCCCTGGTTCGTGGGCGGCCGCTCCCTCGGAGCCAGGGTGGCGGCCCACCTTTCGGCGACGGAGTCGGATGCCGAGCCCCCGGCCGGGGTGCTGGCCCTTGCCTACCCCCTCGTTCCCCCCCGGGCCGCGCGGCCGAGGGGCCATCCGCTGCATACGCTGCGCTCGCCCGCGCTCTTCATCCAGGGGGGCCGGGACCCCTTTGGCGGCCCTGCGGAACTAGCCGCGGCCCTGGAGGAGAGTCCGGCGGCGGTGCGTCTCCTGGCCCTGGACCGGGCGGACCACTCCCTTCAGGAGCCCCGGCGGGGCGGCCGCCCACTCCCGGAGGTGCTTGCGCAGGTGGCCCGAGATGCGGACCGTTGGGTCCGCTCACTCACCGAGCCAGGGCCACCCGGGGGGCTGGCGGATCGGGGGTGAGGGGGCCACCCGAGGGGGTCCTTCAGGACCCCAATACCGCGCGGACCTGCGAGCCAAAGGACCTGCCCGGCCGCCGGCCGCAGCCCGCCTCGCCGGGACCGGTCCGCCCCATACTCCGGCCCGACCAGGCCCTTCGGCCTTGGACCGTGTAGCCCGGGGGAGACTCGCCCACCTGCACCAGACCCGGCTTGTTCGGCGGACCGACCTGATCCCAGCCGGGAAGGGGCAGGCAGAGATGCTCTTCCAGGGGGCATTGCTCGGCGTCCTCCGCGCACCCCGGCGGGCAGTCCAGCACGCGGGGCAACTCCGGTTCCGCCGGGAGCGGACCCGGGACCGGGGGCCTGCGGTTTGGCTCCATCCCGCTCACGTAGAGCGCTGTGGTCAGGCTTGCCAACACCAAAAGGACGGCTAGAACGGAGATCTGACTCGGGGTAACCATGCGGAGAGGGCTCGGGGGACGAAGCGCTTACCTTCCGTCTCACCGAAAGATACCGCTTCCGCCAACATTTTGCGCATACAATACGTTTCCGCCGTTTCCGGGCCACTTCCCATGGCACGGGGGTCTTTGGGCTCGATGGTTGCCCCCACCGCCTCCCGGGCCACAATGGGGACTCCCGGCCCCCGGACCACGAGGAGACAACAACCATGCGACGCCAGCTAGGCAAGAGCAGCGGTGTCCTGATCACCGCTCTGATTCTGTGGAGTGCAAGCCCGGTGCTGGCCCAACGCGGCCAGACCCCCGAGCAGCGCCCCGCCCCGACACCCCAGCGGGGGCAAACACCTCAGCGCCCCGCGCCCGAGGCGCAGCGTGAACAGGCCCAGCGCGAGCAGGCCCAGCGCGAGCAGGCCCAGCGCGAGCAGGCCCAGCGCGAGCAGGCGCAGCGCGAGCAGGCGCAGCGTGAACAGGCGCAGCGTGAACAGGCACAGCGTGAACAGGCACAGCGTGAACAGGCCCAGCGCGAGCAGGCCCAGGCCGAGGAAGCCCGGCGCATCCAGGCCGCGCGCGAACAGGCCCAGCGCGAACAGGAGCAAGCCCAGACCGAGGAAGCCCGCCGGATCCAGGCCGCCCGGGAACAAGCCCAGCGGGACCAGGCTCAGCGCGAACAAGCCCAACGGGGCCAGCCGGAACGCGAGCAAGCCCAGCGCGAGCAAGCTCAGCGCGGTCAACCCCAACGCGGCGTGCCCGAGCAAACACCCGCGGCCCAACGGGCGGCGGAGCAGGCCCGGCGCATGGCGGCCATGGACGACGGTGCCCTGCTGCGCCAGTTGGCCGAGGAGCAAACCACCCACCGCGAACGCCTGTCGCGCATCTCGAACCTGCGTCAACTGGCCCGCCAGCAGCGCCAGGAAGAACGCCAGGCCGAACTCGACCGGCTCGAGCAGGCCGAGCTGCAGCGCTACCAGTCCTGGGTGACGGGCGCCCGCGAAGCCGTCGGCGCCCAGCGCTTCGACCGCCTGCAAAACGCCCTGCGGGAGCACGCCCGCGGCCAGCGCGAAGCCGCCGGCCAACGGGGGCAAACCCCCGAGCGCGGCCAGCAGCCCGAGCGCGGCCAAACCCCGGAGCGCGGCCAGACCCCCGAACGGGGCGAACAGCCCGCTCGCCAAGGAGGTGGCCAATGATGCGGCCCATGCTCTCGGCCGCCGTTGCGGCCGCCTGGCTCGTCGCTGGATGTGGTGGTGACAAGGAAGGCGCCGCGCCCGCCGGCAACGGCGGAGCCGGCAGCGAGCCGATCACGATCCCCGCCGACCTGGAAGTGCTCTCCGAAGAGGAGATCGAACAACAGGTCCAACAAACCATCACCCCCGAAACCGCCGACGAAGAGTTCGAGCGCCTGCGCCGCGAAATCGAAGGCGACGCATGACCTGTTTCCCGCCCCATCGGGCGGGAAACGCGAACGAGGGCCCTCGCCCGCCGACCGCGGCGGACGAGGGCCCTCGCACATTTCCGGCGGCGCCGCGGACGGCGCTGGGAACAGTCAGCGCCCGAGCCAGCGCTCCAGCGCCACGAGATCGCTGTCTCGCCCGAGGAAAGCGCGCACCAACTCACGCGCGTCCCGGGAGCCGCCGGGCGCGAGAATCTGGTCGCGGTACTCGCGCGCCACACCGGTGTGGAGCAGGTCGGACTCGAACCGGCTGCGCAGGTCCTTGGCGATCGCCAGGGACCACATATAGGTGTAGTACATGGCCGAATAGCCGTGCAGATGCCCGAAGCCCGCGTGCATGTAGGTGCCGTCCTCGTGGGGGAAGGGCAAAACACGCTGCTTGAGTTCGATCATCTCGCGGGTCAGATCCAGCCCACGCGGGTCGCGTTCGTAGTAGGACAGCGAGAGCCGCGCGTAGAACATCTGTTGGATGGCGTGCAGCGCCTTGCCGTATTCCTCCGCGGCGCGCATGCGTTCGACCAATTCGGCCGGGATCGGCTCGCCGCTCTCCACGTGCCGCGCGAAACTCGCCAGCACGCGGGTGTCCCAGGCCCACTCCTCGTAGAGCTGGCTGGGGGCCTCGACGAAGTCCCACTCGCAGGCGATGCCTGAGAAGCGCAGGAAACGCTGCCGGCCGGCGAAGAGGTGGTGCAAGAGGTGACCGAACTCGTGGAAGAAGGTCGTCACCTCGTCGTGCAGCATCAACGCCGGATCCGCGCCCTTGGGCTCGGTGAAGTTGCACACCAGGCAAGCCTCGGGCAGAGGTCCGTCCTGGAGCCCCGAGGCCACCGAGAACATCGCGGCGTGTTTGAACTTGCCCTCGCGCGGGAAAAGATCCAGGTAGAAACGCGCGACCGGGCGGCCGTCCTCCAGCACGTCGTAGGCGCGCACGGAGCCGTGCCACAGCTCGGCCCCCTCGTCGCGGCGCACGGAGACGCCGTAAAGCGCTTCGGTGGTCGTCAGCACACCGCGCAGCACGTTTTCGAAGGCCAGGTACGGCCGCACCTCGCGGGAGTCGAGCCCGTAGCGCTCGGCCTTCACACGCTCCACGTAGAAGAGCCGCTCGGACTCGCGGATCCAAGGCTCCGCATCGGGCCCCAAACGCGCGCGTTTGGCGGCCAGCAGCTCGGCCAGTTCCGCCTCCGCCCGCGGGCGCGCCACGTCGATCACGCGCTCCACGAACTCCCGAGCGGCGGCCGCCGACCCGGTCATCTTGTCCTCGGTGACGTAATCCGCCCAGGAGGCGAAACCGAGCAGAGTCGCCAGTTCGTGGCGCTTGGCCAGAAGCTCCGGCAGGATGGCCAAGTTCTCCGGCACCGCGCGCTGCATGGCGGCGACGAAATAACCCGCGCGCAGGGTGTCGTTCTCGGCGTAGGTCAGGATCGGCACACGATCCGCGGGATCGGTGCCGAGGGTCAGTCCGCCGCATTGATCCTCGGGCCGTGCCGCGAGGAAGTCCGAGGGCAAACCCGCCAAGTCGGCGTGCCCACCGTCCACGCGAAAACTGCGGCCCAGGGTGGCCAGGTTTTCGTCGAAACCCTGGCCCTGGCGAACCAACTCGTCGCGCAGGGCGCGGATGCGCTCGCGGGTCGGCTCGTCCCGATCCACGCCGCTGCGGCGATAGTCGCGCAGGGCGTGTTCGAGCAGCCGCCGCACCGCGGGATCCGCGCCGTCGAGCTGCTCGCCGGCCGCCGCCAAACGCCGCCAAGCGGCGCGGTCCAGGCCCAACTCGGTTCCGAAGGCTTCGAGCTCCTGCTCGGCGCGGCGCGCGGCCTCGCGCACGGCCCCGTCGGGATGCACGTGGGCGAAGAGCCCGATCCAGCCCTCCACCCCATTCAAGGGATGGGTGATGCGGTCGAAGGCCTCGGCCACGGCCTGGGCGTCCGCGTCCGCGGGCAATCCCGGAAACGCGGCCAAACGGCGGCGAGCCTCGGCGAGGGCTTCGGCCGCTGCGGCGGCCAGGGCGGGGGCGTCAGCGGGGGGCGTCATCGGCACAGTGGTGTGATTCAGGCCTACGGGGCATATTCTCGAGGCCGCGTGCGTCCGCCACAAGGCGCGCCGACGACGCGGGTTAGGACGACAACCCTCGGAGGAGGAGCAACGCGGTGGCGTGCGCAGGCGGCCCGAGGATATGCCCCGTAGGCCTGAATCACACCACTAGGTCCTCGGCCCAGTCGAGCAGGGCGCGGTGTTGCCTATGGAAATCGTGGCTGCCCCCGGCGAGGGGAGCCTTGAAAAAACACGCGGTGTGCGCGAGCACCCCGGCTTCGCCGCGCCGCAGGGAGAGTTCACACAGGCGCGCGAGATCGATCACCAGCGGCGCCGCGAGGGCCGAGTCCGATCCGGTCCAGGTGAATTGCAGACTCATGCGCGCCCCGAGGAAACCCTCGAAGTGCACATAGTCCATGGCCGTCTTCCAATCCCCCAGGGAAGGCACGTAGTCGATCGACACGTGGGTGTGCAGCTCCGGATCGGGGACGAGCGCGCGCAAGACCTCGTCCTTGTTGCGCATCTTGGCTTCCCGATGCCCCGGCTCGGAGAGCACCGCGCCGTCGCGGTTGCCGAGCATGTTGTAGCCCTGCCAGGCGAGCACGCGCAGGGCACGCGCGGCGAACATCGGCGCAAGCGCGGTTTTCACCAGGGTTTCGCCGGTCTTGCCGTCGTTGCCGCAGTGGGGTACGCCGCGCTCGCGCGCCAGGGCGCGCAGGGCCGGCGGCGTGGCGCCCAAGTTCGGAGTGAAGTTCACGTGCGCCGCGCCGGCCGCGAAAGCCGCGTAGGCGTAGAGCAGGGACGCGGGCTGGGGCCGCCCTGCATCCAAGGCCGCTTCGAGGGCTGCCAGATCCTGCCACTCGGGGCGCGGCGCGGGCGACGACTCGGTGCTCGACAGATCGACGACCACCAGGCGCTCTAAGCCCTCCGCGCGCCGGAAGTCCTCGAGGGCCGCCACCACATGGGCGATGCGCTCCCGAGGCGGCAGGCTCGCCAACTCCGCCACCCGGGCTTCGAAGCCGTCTCCTCCCTGCGGGCGTGTGCCCTCGACATCGAGCAGTCCGGGCACGATGCGCCCGTCCAAAAGGTCCAAGGCGGGCCCGGCCGATTCGGCCAGCTCCGCGGGCAACACGCGGCCCGCGACCAACTCCCGGGCCGATTCGCGGGCGCGGCCCGCGCGCACTTCGGCGCCGCCCACGACCCATTGGCCGAATCCCACCCAGGGCAGGCCGCCCAGGGCCGGGCCGGCGCTGACGAGCCCGGTGGGCTGCAAACGGCCCGCGGCCAGGGCGTCGAGCCCCGCGGCCACGCAGGTGGCGATCGCACCCCTCGCCCCCACGATCCAAAGGCCGGTGCGGCCGGGGGGAGGGAGGGCGGAGGGTGTGGTCATGGGTGCGGCGCGCGGCGGGCGGCCCCATAGGACACCGGCGGCGCGCCCGGGGAGCAAGGCCCAGGCGGAAACCGAACGTTCGCGGGTCGGGTGCGCGGGCCTGCCGCGCACCGCGCAGCGGGAACCGCGCGCACCGAAGCAAGGCGTGTGGAATACGGAACTCGAGCGACGGCTCGGCCTATCTCGGCTCCTGGGCCGCCCGCCGGGCGCTCACCCAGGCGGCCACCAGGGCCTCCTCGCCCGGTTCGGGCCGGGGGGGCACGGCGTAGAGCACCCCGCGGCGACTCGCATCCGCGCCGGGCGGACCGCCCGGCGGATCCGCGGGCCCGGGGGCAGATGGGTCCCTCGCCCCGGCAAGCGCCCCGGCCCGCGCCCCGTGCGGGCCGGCCGTAGGCGGCCGAAGCCCGCCCTCGCTCGGCCCGCTCGGTTCGGGCGCGGCCCCTTCGGCCGGTGTCCCCGCTCCCGCCTGGCCCCGCAGGGCATCGAGGGCCACCCGCGCCGCATCGACGGCCTCTCGGGCCGGCCCACCGACCGGCAGTTCCCGGGCCAGGGCCAAGAGGGCGCGCTCGACCTCGGCTGTTTCCAGCTCATCCGGGCGCTCCTGGCCCTGGGCCCAGCGCTCCAGCCGCCGGACCTGGCGCTGGACCTCCCGGGTCGCCTCGCCGCGGCCCGCTTCCGCCTCGGCCGAGGTCTCGGAGCGCTCCTCCAGGGCGCGGGCGGCGGAGCCCAACTCCGCCGCCGCGCGGGCCGCCAACTCCCGCTGCACCGCCGCCTCCGGCACACGCCGGGTGTCCTCCAC
>JBJHAV010000080.1:0-14225 GCA_050480685.1 Planctomycetaceae bacterium
CCCCCGAGATCGCCATCGGCCGAGCCTGGCAGCGTTTCGCCGAGTTCCGCGCGCGCACCGGACGCATCGCCTTGGAACGGCTGCGTTCCGGCGCACTGGCTGCCTGGGTCGATTTCCACCTGCGGCACGATCCCAAACGCGCCCTGGCGCTGATCGAACACGATCTACAACAGGAACCGGCCAGCGTCGAACTGTGGCTCCTTCGCGGACGCGCCCTGGAAAGCCTGGGGCGCATGGTCGAAGCGGCCGAACTCTATGACACCGTGCGCGTGGTCGTGGGCGATCCACGCGCCATGCGCCGCGCCGCTTCCCTGATGGCCGACCTGGGCAATCAGCCGGCCCAGGTGGCGCGCAACTTGGACCGTGTGCAGTTGATCGAAGGCCGACCGCTCGAAGACGCCGAAGGCCGTTTCATCCGCGCCCGCGCCCTGGTCAACGGCCGCGCCGAACTGATTCCCTTCGGCATCCCGCGCCTGGCGGAACTCTGGGAAGAACGCGACGGAGCCGCATCCGATCTGAACCGCAGCGAACTCGGTCGCCGCTACGGAGCGGCCCTCTTGCACCGCGGCCTGGAAAGCGACCGCGCGCGGGCGCGGGCCGTGCTCCTGGAAGCGAGCGAACACGCCCCCCGACCCGAAGAACGCGAGTTCCTGCGCGGCCTCGCCCACCTGGCCAACCACCTGGCCGGCGAGCCCGAACAAACGCCCTGACCCGCCTGCGACCGCGGCCCGCTCCAGGCGGCATCCCCCTGCGGGCGGCCATCGCGCCCTCCCCAAAGTCGCCGGGAACAGCGGTGTTTTTGGTCCCGCAGGGGCAGCGCTTTGTCCTCGCACGCACCCCCCGCGATGGCCCTTACCTCCGGTGTGGACGGCTTTCACCTGCCTGGCGGGAGCCAGCCTCGCCCGAAGTCCCGGACGCTCAAAAGTCATAGGCCCAAATCTCGAACCCCGCGGCGCAGCGGCGCCACCAATAGAAGCTATCCGCCGCTGCCCCCAAGAGTCCGAGCCCTCTGGTACCGACTGGTGGTGATGCTCTAGCACCGCAGGCCCTCCGAAAGCACAGCCACGCCGTCGATTCCAAGAAGCACATACCGTGGCAACCGCGCATCGGACGCGGAATCGCGCATCAGATAGCGCAACCGTTGGTCTGTGTTTTCTCGTGGCGGTCTCAGCCAGATTGCATGGAGAGGTAGAGGCGGCCGGTCTCCCATTCGTCGGAGGTCTCGGCCAGGACGACGGACACGAGGCGCAGGGCGCTGGCCTCGTTGGGGAACAGGGATGCGACGCGGGTGTGGCGCTTGAGTTCGCGGTTGGTGCGCTTCAGCACGGTCGAGGTGCGCAGGCGACGCCGGTGCTGCTCTGGCAGCCCGAAGACGGTCAGGGACTCGACCGCGTTTGTCGAGCTTTGCCTCATCCCCCCCAAGTAGTGAGCGCCTACGGTGCACCGGGTGTGGGCTAGCCCGCGCTCAAACCACACTCGCCGGGGCATCACCCATCGCCAACCAGCTCGACCTCGAGCAGATCCGGCGCCAGCGCCGCGACGACCTCCACCGTCACCTCACCGGTCAGGCCGGCAGCCCTCGCCCGAACGCGCCAACGTCCAGCCGGCAGTTCGACGGCAAAGCTACCGTCGACAGCACTCGCCAGCCCCTCGCCGAGCACACCGTAGGAGCGTGGTCCGAAAGTAGACACACCCTCCGCTGGGGCGACACTCAGGAAGGCCGCCCGTCCGGAGCCGTCAGGAGCGACCACGCGGCCACGGACACCGAAGCGTTCGTGGACCGCCACGAGGCCTTCGGTCCCCGGCATGAGATCCCGCAGGAGCACCACCGGCCCCACCATGGGATCCTCGACGACCAAGTCCCCGCGGCCGTGCATGCGCGTGAAGGTGAAGCGCCCGTCGGCATCCGTCAGCGCGAAAGGCAAACCGTTGCTGCGGACCAAGGAGACGATCCAGCCGGCCAGCGGACGCCCCTGGCCGTCCAGCAGCCGGCCCCTTAGGCCGGCACCGCTCGGGACTACGATCGTCAGCGAGCGATCCCCGGAGACCTCGATCAAGCGCTGGTCGACGGGCTGTCCCAGGTGGTCGAGCACACGCAGACGCAGACTGCCCGGCTGGACGAGGAGCAGGGCGCTCCCGTCCCAGCCCAGGGGGCTGTAGAACTGCTGGAGGGTAGCGCGGATGTGCGCTTCCTCGAACATGCTGCCCTGTTCGAGGCGAGCCGTGACCGATCCCGCGAGTGGATGGCCCAACTCGTCCTCGACTTCGATGGAAAGGCGTGCCATCGCGGGAACCTTCAACGCGAGAGCCCGCTCTTCGGCGGGAGCAAAAGGTGCGAGTCGCCCGCGCCAAAGGACCGCCCCGGGCGATGAGCGGAAGACGGCGACCAGTGCATCGCCGGTGGGCAGCGGGCCTGCGATCCCCTTCCCGTCGGGCCCCGTCGTGGCCACCAACCGGTAGCTCGCAAGGAAGCCGCCCTCCAGGTCACTCGGGTCCGCCCGTTCCAGGACGAGGTCACCGGGCACGTTGCGCCCGGCCTCGTCCTGCGCGGCGAATCGCAGTCGCCCCCCGCCATCCAGGACCAGGGTCGCGCGCCCTCCGGGCGAAGGCTCGTGCACGACTTCGCCGAACAGGTATTCCGGGTGTTGGGACGCGAATCGCAGCGCCCCAACGCCCGACGGCAAGTCGCGGAATCGGGCCAAGCCGGCTTCGTCGGTCACGGCCCGGCCGTGGTGTTGTCCCGGTCGGCTTGAGGCGTCGTGGGCGTCCACCGAGGCCCCCCCGATCGGCTGGCCCTCCCGTCCGACGACGTGCACCACAAAGTCAACTCCGGGCTCCAACCGGACGAGTTGCTCACCCACCTGCCCGACCTCCAGGTGGGCGAGGAACTCCCTAGGTAGATGGCCGAGGGCGCGCACGCGGAAGCGATGCACACCTGGCGCGAGATCCCGGACGCGCACCCACCCATCGCCGGAGGCGGGCACCTCCCAGTTGGCGGTTGGAGGATCGCTGCGACCCATACGCACGAGGTGCGTCAGCTCGGCGCTCTCGAGCGGCAGGCCCTGCCGGTCGACCGCCAGCACATCCAGCCCGGCCCCGCGCTCGAGCACCAGGGTGACCTTCTCGAGGGCCGCGGAGAGCGGGATCGAGATCGCGGCCCAATCGCGTTTGCGCACATTGAGAACCACGCGATGGCCGACGCGAGGAGTCAACTCGGCCCTCGGGATGCTCCTGCGCCCGTCGTTGTCAGTCTCGCCCAGCAAGTGCCAGGTGCCTGGGGCGAGGGATACGCGCAGCGTCGCTCCCTCGAGCGGCCCGAAACCACGGCCTTCGACCCGCACTTCTAACCCGCGCCGGATCCCGGCGGCCGCTTGCCCCTCGCCGGAAGTCTCCGGCTCCGAACGCTCGAGTTCGGCGCGACCCTGTCCGGATCCCAGCACCCCAACCGGGTGCGTTCCCTCCGGGCCCGACTCCCCTTCCAGCGACTTCGAAACGACCACACCCCGCGCGCGCTCCCGCTCCCCATCACGGGTGAACGCCCAGACAACAAACAAGGTCACCAAAACCCCGAGCAGGACGACCGAAAAACCAACCGTGCGGCTAGTCCTGGCCTTCATTCCACAATCCCGTGCGTTCTCCGCACGCGCCTCCCAAGCCCGGCCTGATCCACGAGCAAACGATCCAAGGCACCGTAGTCGGCCCGAGCCGTTTCGCCTGGGATGGCGAAGGCGTGCCCGAGGCGTTTGCGAACCCACCACTCGGATCCCGACAGAAAAATCGCTTTGCCAGCGCCATGACTCGCAGCGAAGGCCGAGATCCGAGGCGACCCCAGGTCCACAGGCTCCGCTCCACCCACGGCAAAGCCGCCCCGCGCCGATCGCTGCAGCGCCAACTCGACGCCGAACGGAGCCAACCAGGCTTGCAATTCGTGGAGATGAACATGGTCCCGTCGGGTGGCAACGATCAGGCTCCCTCCCGAATACACGAATGCCTCGACCTCCTTTGCCTGCTCTTCCGAAGGCCCCAAGTGGGGGTTCAGAACCAGTATCCCCTTGGCCTGTAGAGCATCGTCCCAGCTCCTCGTCGGAAGCGGAAAGACACCGCTGCGCGGCATCGCAGCGAGCAATGTGTCGTAGGCGTTGTCGAGCATCCATTCCGGCGTGGTACCAAGGACCGGCGGGAAGTTGGCTTCGGTGTCGCCCCACCAGATGGCGAGCCGGGGCGGCACCTGGGTCGGAATGGGCTCGGGGAATAAACGGTCAATGCTGCGATCCGCTGCGATCGCACCCGTCGAGACACCGACCGCGATTGCGATCGCGCAGGAGCATGGCCAAACGATCCCCTTCGAGTTCCGAGTCACGATTAAGCCGTGCACGATGCAAGCACCTCCGAGCACCAGCAGCAGAATGCTCCTCGGACCTGCCGGGACGGAAGTGGTGTTCAAAAAAGCGATGCTGTCCAGCAAGAACCGTTCGCGGTCCCAGAGGAACAGCGCGAATGAAGAGAATATGGTGCTGTCTGAGAACAGAAGCATGCGCCCACGACCGAACGTGCCTTCCGCGGCGACCACGAGCGATCCGTGATCCATCCTGGGATCCGACCTCAAGCTGCCGAAGAAGCTGCTATGGGACCAGTCGTGCGCCTGACGCACCTGCCCATGGACAATCATCACGGGCCTGGCGCGCGGACCCGTGGCGATCGAACAGGAGGTCATGAACTCCATGGTGCCTACTCGGCGTGCGGCTGGATGTGCTAGGACCCATGGCGGGGAGTATCGGCTGAACCCGCCATGCCGCGCATCCATCACAGAGTCGAACCTAAGCCGCATGTCCGCTTGCTCCGACAGGCGGTTGATTCGAAGTGAAGTCCCCATCAGATTCGTGTGGTCTCCGATCAGGAAGAGACCACCACCACGCTCTACGAACCTGGCGATGGCATCCTCTTCTGCGGCGCTCAAATCCTCGGCCGGGGTCTTAATCATGAGGACGTCGTAGCTGGACAAGAGTTCGTCGTCGTATCGACGACCAACGTTGACGTCGGTGTGAAAGTAGTATCCAAGGAACTCGACCAGCGATGAGTACCCGTACGTCGAGAAATCACCGAACCACTCCCCGTCCAACCGTCGAGCTGCAGGCGCCCAGATACCGCTGAGTATGTCGTCCACGAGCACTCTTCCGGCCTTGACCTCCCCGACTCGATGGGAGAAAGCCGAAGTGGCGAGTAGAAAAGACCCCGCGAAGCACGCAACCAGGGCGGCCACTCCAGCACCGCGCGTCAGAGGACCGGCACGGGGTGTCGCCCTCGGCCTTGTGAACCACGCCTTTCGCCAGCGGCCGAGGAACATCCCCGCGAACGCCGCTCCCGTCAAGATCCAGACGGCGGTTTCGTGGGGCCGTTGGAAAATCTCGGTCCGCGCCGCCCCAGTCAGCGCCAATACGTTGGGGATCTCGGCGAAGCGCAAGGTATTCCAGGCCGCCCTAGCGGCGGCCAGGGTGACGATGCTGAGCCCCAGCATCAAATAGGCTTGCACCCGGGCCCGCGCCAAGCAGAGTAAGACCAGCCCGACCATTAGCACGGGACCGATAGTCAGCACGCCTACCTTGTCCACCGTCGGCGCGAACAACAACAGCCCTTCGCCGCTGTGAATAGCCCACTCTCCCTGGGCCGTAACTGCGACGTCTGCGGCGGGCGTGAGCATGGCAGCCACGAGATGGGAGAAGCCTGGGATCAAAGGCTGCCGCAGGGCGAGTGGCAATAGCATCAGGTGCGCCAGTGCTGCGATGATAGAACAAACCAGCACCAGCAGGACCGCACGGGCGAAGCGCGTGCGATAGCGTCTCCCCAACCAGGCCCGTGGGCCCAGACCGACGCCGATCAGCGCGAACGCGGTCAGAATCCCGACCAGGGGCCGCGGTGGCGGCGGACTGGTGCTCGAGATTAAGACAGGAATCAGGCTCGCCGCAGCGCAGCCGACCCCGAACAGCACCCACCTGTAGCAAGCTGGAACGCGTAGCATCATGGCTTCTCAGGTGAGGCAAAACGGTCCGAGACCGCGCTCGGCAGCGCGCCGGCGTAGCGCACCAGGAATCGTTCGATGAACGCGATGTTGCCCAACCAATGACCGGAAACGTCCTCTACGTTTGGGGCATTGAAGAAACGCGAGTCTGCGATGAGGACGGTTCCGCCTTGCCCCTTTGGCACGAACGCCGCCAGGACATGACTGTCCCATCCGAACAGCACTTCACTGTCCGGATGCAAGAATTCTAAAGGTACGAGTCCACTCTGCGCGCAATAGCCGGAGATCGGCCAAGCGTCCACCAACCGGGGAGCTTCAGCGCGCAGACCGTCGTCGTCGGACCAGCGTGGGATCGAGCCCAACGGGATCGGCAAGAGGGCGACGCCAAGGCGCTCGAGCAGCGGCTTCGCGGCGAGCCGCTCCTCGTAGCCCAGTGCCAGGAGCAGCAGACCACCCTGCTCCAGGAAGTCCTCCAGGGCTTGAACCTCCCTACGCTTCAACGGCACACTCGGCGCAACCAGTGCGACGATCCGTGGGCGACGTGCGAGGCCAGCCTGGAGGCATGCCTCCTCACTCACATGGAAGCCAGCTCGGTGGAGATTGGTGTAGAGCGGCCCGATGGAATTCATGCCCGCTCGGTAGTGGCCCGTCCACGGCATGCTGTTCATCGGCACGATGGCCAGTTCGCGCGTGGGAGTCGGCGCGGGCGGAGCAGAACGAACCAGCATCGCTTCAAACGACCAGAGCACACCGACGAAAGCTACGGCCGGCGGCAACCACAATCCCCGGGCGGCGCTCCGGGCCGCGGCGCGGGACAGGAAGACCAGAAGGACGCCCAAGGTCAAGATTGCCCCGCTAGGACGTTCGACCAACCTCGGTTCCGTCAGCAACCACTCGAAAGCGGGAAGTAGGTGGTCGGCAAACGCCCGCGCGATGCCTCCATTCTGGAACGCCGAAGTGTCACCGTAGACCAGCAGCTTGCCCCTTCCCACGGTCCTTGAAGCGATCAACGTGAGATCCCCAAGCAACTCTCCCGGTTCGTACCAATAGTCCCCGAGGAAGGCCCCCATGACGTTTTCGGGGATGCCCTTGTCCGAAAAGGCGTATGGCGCCTTGACGACGCGCGAAACCCAGGGCCCGCACTCCAGCGAGGCGCCGATGCCGTGCTCCAACGCGAACGCGTGGCGCGCACGGTGCACCAGTGGATGCCGGGTGGAGAGGGTGCAGCGGGGCCAGTTCGGGACGACGTGGTAGGCGGAGTCGTAACGGAACCGCAGGCCGTACTCCTCGAGCAGTGAGTTGAAGCCCTGCTGCAAGCCGAAGACGTCCGTGTGGTCCCCCAGAACGAGCAGGCCACCACCGCTCCTGAGGAACCCGTCAAGGGCGGACCGCTCGCCAGCATCCCACAGCCTGGGGTTGTTGATGGTGACAAGAACGTCGAACCCTTCTAGGTCGCCCGGTAGCAGCCGATCCACCTCAAGCGTGTCGACTTCGAAGCCGGCACTCTCCAGGTACTCCGGCAAGAGCCCGAACATGCCACTTCTCCAGGCGCCGATGCGCTCGAAGGTGGGGCGGTGCCAGTCCAATCCGCCTTCGTTCAAGAGTGCTATACGCCCCGTCTTGGGACCCGCGAGCAGCGGACTGCTGATCAGGTATGCCATTAGCGCCAGTACACCGACCCAAGCCGCTCTCTCGAACCGGCTCCAGGCTCGCTCGAGAGCCCCACCTTCGCCCCCCATCCGCTGCGGGAGCAGGAGACCAAGCGCACCTACACAGGCCAGTGCCAAGGCCGACCAGGGCAAGCGGTCGAACGCCTCGCCCGCGCTGCTCCACGAGGGCTTCGAAACCGTGTGGAAGGTCGTCAGGTGCCAGATGAAGAGCGTCGCGGGCAGCACCACCGCAGCGCTAGCTGCTGCGACACCTCTGCGCCGGAACACCTCGACCATCAGCGCTCCAAGGGCCACAGCGAAAGGACCCATCGCAAGGGGGGTCGGCCCGGCAGTCAACGGATCGCCGGGTAGGCCGCTGCTGATCTCGAGTGCCAAACGTTCCGCCCCCCATTCGAACCAGGGGACATGGAGGGCAACTAGGGAGCAGAGGGACCAAGCAAGTGGAACGAGGCTTCCCATGGACCAGGTCGGAAGCGCAATGACCACTGCCAGGGCGAAGGCCACCCTGGCCAGGGGAGTACCGGAACCCGCCACCACGAATGCTAGGCACAGGAGCACGAGCGTCGCATCCCACCGACACCAGCCCGACGTCCGCGCGACCGATGCCAGCACCAGCAGGCCCATCGCGGCAGGCCAGTGTCGCGCTGCCATGCCTGCGGGCAGGACCCATCCCGAGAGGTGGAACCACAGTAGGAGCGCAGCCGCGGCCAAGCCCGCCTCAAGCGCGCGCTCGATGACGGGTTTGGATACGGCTTGTCGGTGTCCGCTCGTCCCGGGCTCGCAATCGTGCGTTGCCATGTGGTGACCGGCAGGGTTGGCGACCGATGGAATCTGTGCCTGGGGCTGTCCGCAGAGGCCCTCAGGGCGCGAAGCCCCGCCCGTGCGGCGGCTGCGCCCAAGGGAACGGCCGCCACAAGACGGGCGAGGCGAACGCGCCCGCCCCAGGGCTCCCCAAGGCGGGCACGAGACTCGGGTCAGGTCGACGAACTTGACACGGCCGGGTCATCGGGGACTTCTGGTTCCTCCGGCTCGAACGGTTCCTCCCCATCACCCGGGCAGGTCCCGTCCGGAATCACGGTCGGCACCTGACCGCCCCCAGGACCAGGAAGCGGATTGGGGGCCAACGGGTTCTGCTTCCCGTCGCCGGTGCAAACGAGGCCGTGGTCCTTAATCGGCTCCGGATTCTCGCCGCCGATCACGCTGCAGGTCCCGCCGCCGTCCGACGTAGGGGCACCCGTGCCGTCCATCGCAGAGCAGTGCCCTCCACCGGGCCACATCCGCGACACCGTGCACTCCGCGTTCGGAGTGCCCTGCTGGACGGAACAGCTACTGCCAGCGCCATAGGCGGAGCAAGTCGAAGATGCTCCGCCGGGATTGTAAGGGGAGTTGTGCGAACTGCAGGTCTGGTGCTCGCCGGGCCCCTCGCCGCCCGATCCACCGACCGAGCATGAGCCGGCGCTCTTGGCAGAGCACTGGTTGTTGGATCCGCCGGCCGAGGAGCAGTCCTGGCTGGGATGGTTGCCGTTGGTGGAGCACTGTGAGCCCTGCGCTCCCCCATTGCTGGAGCAGAAGTTGGTTCCCCCTCCGGCAGATGAACATGCACCGTTCTCTCCGTTGGTCGAGCAGGTGCCGGTTCCACCGTGGCTGACCGAGCAGGAGGACGCCGTGTCTGGCGGTGAGAAGGCGCTGCAGACGCGTGGCTGCCCGGGCTGGCCAGTCGAACTCTCGAACTTGGGGACGGGCTCGGGCTCGACCGGATCGCTCGTAACCGGGGTCACCGTCGGTCCTGCCTGAAAGGCCAGCGGTGCGGGGATGGCCATGCTGGCGAACAGGGGGGAGGCCAGCGCAGGGGTGCCTGGCGTCGCGGAGGACGCCCGCGTTCCGAAGGCTGCCAACGCGAGGACAGCGGGGGCGAAGGCCCCCAGCAGGATAGTCCCTTTGAGCATCATGTGACTCACTCCGGGTGTGGTCGCGGACGGGTGTCTAATGGCGCGACGGCGGCGGTGCTCCCAGCGACCACATCTAGGGTCACCTCCGTTGCGTCGGAGCCAACAAGTGCGGTCGGGCTGACGGCGATCAGGATGCCTTCTCGCCAGTGCTCGATCCGCATCGTGCCCGAGGGCAGGTTACGCAGGACGAATTCGTGCTGACCTTCCAACGGCATGCGCCAGATCAGCCAGTCGTTTTCGGGTGGGTCCGGGACCGCGCGCACGCGCAGGTCGTCCCCCGGCAACACGCTCTCCCCCAGTCGCACTCGCAGTGTTCCAAGCGGGAGGAGGAGGTGGAGCGTCTCGGAGCTCCCCCGCTCGGCGGGCATTTGCACGCGGCGCACGTGGCGTACGTGGTTGGCAGCCTCTGCCGATGCATAGATCAGGTCGTAGACCGCTCCCGGGGCGAGTGGAGAAAACTCGAAGAAGCCCTGTTCGTCTGCTTCCAAGCGGTGAAAAAAACCGCGTCCCGAGGGAGTCTGGCAGAAGATCACGCCTCTCAGCGGCACCCCGACTTGCTCCGGGTGGCAAAGGAAGCCCCGCAGGGTGACGCCGCCTTGGACCGCTCGCGGCGGCGCGGCGGCAAGGCGCTCCAGGAGGGCGCTACCACCTTCAGGCACCGCCACGCCCACCGGCCGCGACCAGCGCCCGTCGGTATCGGTCGCGCGTACTAAGTGGAACCCGGCAGGCAGCCCCTCGAACCGCGCCTGCGCCCAGGAATCCGCAAAGACCTGGCGTCGGCCGCCGTGCTGCATTTCGATCTCGACTCTTGCGTAGCGGTCGCCGGCTGCCGCGAGCAAGCGCCCAGCGGCCGTTCCGAGTCCGAGGTGCGCACGGCTGGCCCGTGCAAGAGCTTGACCCATCTCGCTCGGCAGCGCCGCCTCGCCCAGATCCTGGTCCCCATGGGGCTGCCAGTCCCTCAGTTCAGAGATCCTCCAGCTCCGCGCGCCTTCGTCATTCGCCGCGTTGCCGTCCTGTTGCTGGTCTCCAGGGGACGACTCCTGCTCGGGCAACTCGAGCAGTCGGATTGCTCCAGCCTTTCCCCGAACAGCCAGCCAACGAGGCCAGCCGTCGGGCATCCGAAACTCGATGCGCAATCGTCCATCCGCGGGCAGCGACTCCCACTCCGTTCCGGGCCACCAGGCGCCGTAGATTTGCTGGACTTCCAAGGTGTCAATATCGTTGACCACCTCGCCGTGCCGGGCACTCAGCAGGGTTGCCCCTGCGCGCCAACTCGCCGCCCCGTCTCGCACGAGTACGTCCCCCCGCCGGGCGGGCGCAAAGCCCGGCGCGAAATGGAAGAGCGCTTTGTTGCCCGTCGAAACAGACCTGAGATCGAACAGTCCCCGCTGGTCGCTTTCAGAGATGCGTTCAGGGTGCGCCGTGAAGCCGAGCAGTGCGTCGAGTCCCTGCTCCGCCGCCGCAGCCAAGTCCCTGGCGAGATCCCGGGAGTCGAACAGGAGGATCTCGGCCTCGACACCCCGCTGATGCTCGTCGACTAGGGTGCCGAGGATTCGTCGCGCCCGATCGCGGGTGTAGGGCTCGTCGGGGGCGGCATCCAGCTCTGCCAGCCGGTTGCCCGCCCACTCGACGGCGCCTTCACTCGAGGGGGGCCGGGCCCAAGGACGCACGAGCCAGCTGCCAGCAAGCAGACCGACCGATGCTAGCGCAAGGCTCCAGCGGATCGCCGGGCGGGCGGCTTCGTTCGGTGCCGCCGGTGTGATCGGCACGGCGACGGACCGTCGGAGGCCTCGACTCTTCTGCACTCGCACTTTGGACTCCCAACGCGGCCAGTCGGCCACATTGCACGCTCAGCGTAAGCGCGGCGTGCACTTCCGTCAAGCTCCGCATGCGAACCCCGTTAGATTCGGCCAATTTGCCAAACCGCCCCCTAGGGTTTCGCTATCGACGGGCAACCGGCCCATCACCGCACGCGGACAAACGGGTTTCCAGCGTACGCTTGGCTGAGAGCGGCTTTGTCTGGTCCTACCCGACGTTCCGCGAAGGCTACGAAGCGCTGACGTGGGTTCCGGAAGCTCTAGCGCCAGAGTTTTCGGAATGCCCACCGTCAGAGTTATCGGAACCCACATGCTGCATTCCGACGACACCTTACGCCATCGCGCCATTGCAGTATGGACCGAGCGCATTGCCAGGACTCGCGAGAAACGCCGACTAAACCGAAGCTACCGACGATGTTCCCTCCGCCCTGGACCACTCTGGGGCCCTGACAGGCGGCGGGGGGGCCAACTGCCATTGCCTCCCGGGCTGCGGGTTAATCGGAGGCCCGGGGAGATTAGGGTGCGGAGATGAGTTCGGCGAGAAGGGATTCGAGGTCGGCGACTTGGGGGTCGGCGACGGGGGGCGCGGAGCGACGGGTGGGCGGGGCGTAGCGGGCTTGGAGGTTTTGTTCCAGGGCGGCGGTGACGCGCACGGCTAGGTCACGGTCGATGCCGAGTTTGGCCAGGCGGTCGGCAAGGCGTTTGGGGCCTAGGGCTTCCGGATCCTCGCCCAAGCGAGCCGCCAGGTGGGCGGCGAGGCGTTCGAGGGCCAGGTCGGCGGCGCCGCCGGCGCGCCGCGGCGCGCGGATTTGGGAGAGGTCACGGGGCAGGGGGGCTTCGGGTCGGGGCGTACGCCGATCGCGGCGCGCGGCGGACCAACGGGTCCAGAGGGCGCCGAGCAGCATCCCCAGCGCGAGCACGCCGAGGCCCACGGGCCAGGGCAGGCCCGCCTTCGGCGTATGGACTGGTTCGCCGCCGGGTACCGCGAACTCCCCACCCGCTTCTTCCGCCGCCGACAACGCCGCCTGTTGTTCCAGCAGCCGGCGTTCGTAGGCGCGCTGCACCGCTTCCACGGGCAGGTCGACGGGATTCGAATACGCCACCCGGTAGCGGCCCGGCGGGGAAGGATCGAAGTGGACCAGGGCCAAGGGCGGCAGGGTGACCCAATCGGCGGCAAGCGGCTCCCAATCCCACTCCCATTCGATGCCGTCCGGTAGTTCGCGCTCCAGCCGGCCCAGGGGGCGCCAGCCTGCGGAAGCCTTCGGCTCGGGCGCGGCGAACCCACCGAAGTTGCCGCGGCCGCGCACCTGCAGCACGAGGCGCGGCAGTTCGCCTGGTCCGGGAGCGAGTCGTGCGACGAGTTCGAAGCGCCCCACGGCGCCACCGAAACCCTCCGGCCGGCCCTCCTGCGGCAACGCCAACACACGCAGGGTGCGCGGCTCGGCGATCACCTTCCCCTCCAGCCGTTCCAGGGGTTGGCGGCCGAAGAGCAAGTCGTCGCGAAACTCCCGCGCGAAGGTGGCCGAGAGTGTCGCCGCCGGCAAAATCAACTCCCCCGGCTCCGCGATCCACACGTCGCTGCCCACGCGCCAGCGATACCAGCGCAGGCCCGCATCGTCCTCGACCGGCTCCAACCGCCGCGCGCCCACCGCGCGCCCTCCAAGGGCCAACCTGGGCGCTTCGCCGCCCGGCGACCAGGACACGCGCGCGGGCGAACTGCCGGCCCAAACGCCGAAGTCCGGCGCGTCGACCTGCACGGGCACTTCCAGTGCGCGGGCGGTGCCGGCAATCAGCTTTCGCGCGAAAAACTCCGCTTCCAAACGCAGTTCCAGCTCCACACGCAGGGTTTCGCCCGCATACACCTCATCCGCGGGCGTGTGCCAAACCAGCCGGGCGCGTTCGCGCAAATAAGCCGCGGCCTCGTCCTCGGCGGCAAGCGGTTCCTGGCCCGCGGCCGCGGAGGCACACAGCCAAACTCCCACCCAAGCCCACGGACCGGCATGCGGTTTTGTGTTTCGCCCCATCACCAGTCCCGGCCCCCGGGCACGCGCACCGCCTCCCGGCGGCGCAGTTCCCTGCGTTTGTTCTCCATTTCCTCCAATTGCTGGAGCATGCGTTCGAGGGCGCGTTCGTCCAAGGGCGCGATGGCTTCGGGCACCGGCGGCGGCGCGGGCGCTTCGTCCTCGGGCGGTGCCCGGCGCTCCTCTTCGCCATCTTCTTCCGGCGGCGCCTCGGAAGGCGGTTCGTCCGGGGGCTGCTCCGCTGCGAGCAAAGCCTCCAACCGTTGGGCGCGCTCGGCGTTGCGGCGCGCGGCGGGCCAATCGCTGGCTCCCGCCAAGCGCGCGGCCTCGGCCCAGTGACGGCGCGCCTCATCGGCCGCGCCGCGCGCTTCGGCGAGCACTTGGCTCGGTCGGCGGCCATCGGGCAGGGGCACGTCCAGGGAAAGTTCGTAGAGCGCTTGGGCCGAAAGCGCCCGCTGGTGGGCGGCGTTGCCGAGCAGGAAGTGGGCCAAGGCCACGCGGTTCGGGTCGCCGTGGTCCAAGTCGAGGCCCGCCGCCGCTTCGGCCTCGGCCACGTCGCCGCGCTCCAGGGCGGCGCGCACCTGTGCGATGCGCTCCTCGACCTGGCGCGGACCGGGGGCCTGGGCGCCGAGGGAAAGCAGCGCTGCCACAAGGAGGAACCGCGGGAGCTTCGTCTTCACGGGCGAGCCCCTCCGATCCAGGCCAGCCGCAGGGTGAGGAGCCCCAGGGCGGCGGCCAAGAGCGCCCAGCCC